>CAIRUC010000026.1 GCA_903881665.1 uncultured Bacteroidota bacterium
AGTTGCAAAGATACGATTTGAGAAGGGAAAAAGGAAGTGATTTTGGTTAGAGCTTACGCTTAAATCGATTATTGGATATTTCAAATGATATTATCACTTGGTAAGTCTGCATCCACTTTATCTTACCACCGTAATCGACCCAAGCTTTTCAAAAACCTTTCGGTCGTTGTAACCCGTGAATCGCATTTTGTAAAAATAAACACCTTGCGGTACTTCGGTTCCTTTGTAGGTTCCGTCCCAGCGGTCGAGGGTGTTGGTGCTCTGGAAAATTAATTGTCCCCAGCGGTTGTATAAATCGATGGAATAGTCTTTCACAAATGCTCTTTCTACTCCCCATGTTTCATTGTCGTTGTCGCCATTCGGTGAGAAGGCATTAGGAGCGTATAAAATCGGATTTTGCGTGAGTTCAATAATATTCGAATAGCTTTCTCCGTCGTTGCCTCCGCCGTTTTCTTTGGCTCTGATTCTATATCCGAATATTCCGTCGTTTAACGGTAGATCGTTGTCGGTTCGTAATGTGTCGCTACCCAAATTCACATATTTATCACTTAGCTGTTCTCCTTCGTTGATAGCCGCTCTTTCGATGGTATAACTGTTTACGTTTTGTTTCCAGTTGATGTAGTTATTCCATTTTAAATTATGCTCAAAGGGCGAACTATTTCCCGTTAACAATATGCTGCATTGTTCTTCACTTTCCGGCTGATCGTTTTTGCAGTAGTCGGTGATGTATATTTTGTAACAGTAGCTGCTTTCGTTGGTGTAAACTTCGTCGTCGGTGTATTCCATTTTCGAGTAGTTCGAGAGTGTGGCGAATTCTTCGTAAATGCTTCCCGCTTCATTCTTTTTGCGCATCAAATGATAGGTCGAGAATACTCCATCAGGGAAGTCTTTCCATTTAATAGTTATTCTATCATGATCACATACCGAGACACTGATAATATCTACTATCTTTTTTTCAATAGTTACTGAACATAGTGTATCTGATGCGGGACCTTCTATTCCGCAGCTGTTCGTACCTGTTATATAGTAGCAATAGTCGTTTATATTGTTTTGTTGCGCCGTACTATCATCGAATACTACATTATTCGGATCATTAAAAGTGTTCAATGCTTGATAAGCTCCTCCATTCACACTTCGATAGAGTGTAAAATATATGAAATACCTCTTCATGATGGTTGGATCTTCTCCTATGTAAATCCGAATACTGCTATCGCTTAATGTTTGCATGCACAGTAAATTCGGCTTGGCGACTATCGGCGACGGCTTAACTAAAATCCTGAATTTTCCTATCGATGTTAGCGGAATCGGACATCCATTATCACTGATTTCATAGGTTACATGATAGGACGAATCTCGTGCTTGATCGCATGATGTGTACCAGCAGAATGTTGTGTTTATACTGCCTTGTCCTAAGGTGTCGTAGGAGATGGCATACGGGGCTTGTATAGTAGTAAGTGCTGTATTCTGAAAGACTTCTCCGTAATAATTCAGGAATAAAGAATCACCATTTGCATCACTGGCGTTTATGTTGAAGCATAATGAATCTCCTGTGTAAATCTCGTAATCTTTATCGCTTACATTCGGTGATAAGGCAGGCGAGGCATTGCCTGAACATTCAATGGCCGTTATTTCTATTTCTCTTCTTACTTCTCCAATAAATACACCATTTCTGTATTCCCAAATCGATACCGCCATCGCGTAAATTCCTACATTATCCGTGGCACCTTCGGCTAGTCCTGTTTGACTATTGATGACTAACGGTTTCGTATTACCGCAAATATTGGCGAGTGAATAAGGCGTTTGCCAATTGGTGTTGGAGTAGGGCAGTGGTTCCGGAAATTGATCGGCTCCTGAAGGTGAAAATGGATTCGGACTGGTTGCGCTAGTATGTCCTCCGTCATAAGGACTTACAAATTGATACACCAGCGAATCGCCATCAGCATCCGTAGCACTGAAAGGAAGTCGGAAGAAGGCATTGGCGCAGACGTAGGGTAGTGGTGCGGATGTAAAAACGGGACTCGAATTATGTATCGCGGGATTTGGTATCGAACAATAAAAGGTCATTCCCGCTTGGTTAGGTGATGTAAGGTTGATGATTGTACTATTTCTGCAACATCGTTCCCAAACCATGTAATATCCTCCATCTAGGTTCGGCAAATTCACAGTATCGATGTACTTCCCGATTTCCATACAAACCTGAGGAGGAGAAATACATCCCGGTCCAGAGTAGTTCAAGGGATTCGATGAATTGAGGTTCATATGCAAAGTATCGTACCTCACATTATCGTATCGACCAAATATGCCAAGGGTAATATCAGGATCAAATTGCGCCCCTATCGGGTTCGAACAGTCGCGGTAAAGGGTAAGCGTGATTTCAAAGGTATTGGGACTTAAATATCGCGTGCTAAGGTCGCCGCCGGCAATATGATAGGCGCGTGCCGAGGAAAAGGCAAGCGACAATAGTATCAGAAAGCAGATTTTTTTCATTAATTGAGGCGATTCCGGCTTAGGACACTCAAAGTTACCTAATTTTACCCCTCAAATAAAAACATTTTGGTGAAAGGCGAAATATTAGAGAATTTGTCGGTGATTGATATGGCCGACGAAGGTAAAGCGGTTTGTAAGCATGATGGATTGGTCATTTTCGTAGAAAAGGCGGTCCCCGGTGATATTGTGGATGTCAAAATCCATAAAAAGAATAAGTCCTTCCTCGAAGGGCAGGTGGTTAGGCTGGTAAGTCCTTCGCCATCACGTACCGAACCATTTTGTGAGCATTTCGGCACCTGCGGAGGCTGTAAATGGCAGTATTTGAGCTATGACATGCAGCTGCAATTTAAGCAAAAGCAGGTTTTTGATGCAATGTCGCGAATTGGAAAAATCGAAAATCCTGTAATTGAACCCATCATCGGGTCGGAATTAGAACGTTTTTATCGCAATAAACTCGACTATAGCTTTGCCGATCGTAAGTGGCTAACTACATCCGAGATGCAAGTGGAAGTCCCGAATTTCGAACCTGGATTAGGATTTCATATTCCAGGAAAATTCGACAAGGTTTTAGATATTAATCAATGTTATTTACAGCCCGATCCTTCGAATGCCATCCGATTGGCCGTTCGTAAATACTGCGTTGAAAATTACCTAACGTTTTTGAATATCCGCAAACGTGAAGGTATGATGCGCGGGCTCATTATTCGCAATACCATAAAAGGAGATTTGATGGTGATTGTGATGGTGTACCAAGATGAAGAAGGGAAGTTAAACGGACTTTTACACCACTTAAAAGATAATTTCCCTCAGATCACTTCGTTATTATATGTGATCAACAACAAAGGAAATGATACTATTCACGATCAAGATATTCATTGCTTTCACGGATTACCGTATATCACCGAAGAAATGGAAGGATTGGATTTCCGAATCGGACCAAAATCATTTTTTCAAACTAATAGTTTGCAAGCGTTGACTTTGTACAAAGTAGCACGTGAATACGCGGGATTAACAGGTGACGAACTTGTGTATGATTTATACACCGGAACGGGAACCATCGCGAATTTCGTTGCACGACAAGCAAAGTCGGTAGTAGGAATCGAATATGTGAAAGAAGCCATTGATGATGCCAAATTAAATTCATCACTGAATAATATCGGCAATACCGTGTTTTATGCGGGTGATATGAAGGATTTGTTGGTGGATAGTTTCATGGAAGAAAATGGTCGTCCAGATGTAATCATCACCGATCCTCCTCGTGCAGGAATGCATGCCGATGTAGTTGCGCAGCTCTTGAAAGTGGAAGCGCCTCGCATCGTTTATGTGAGTTGTAATCCCGCAACGCAAGCACGCGATGTCGAAATGATGAGTGCCAAGTATGATGTTGTTAAATTGCAACCAGTAGATATGTTCCCGCATACTGCGCATGTTGAAAATGTAGCATTGTTAGAATTAAAGAAATAGCGAAATGAAAAAAGGGTTGTTCTCAGTTTTATGTGTGATGTTATTGTCGGCGTTTATGCCGACATCACAGCTGATAGATTGCCTTACAAATTTTGATGGGACGGGACAATTTAAAAAATTTCGTGCCGATCATAATGGAGCTATGACGAAGCCATTCAGAGTGGTAATGACCGCTAAGGGTTTCGAAGAAATTACGGTGATCGATAATTATCGTATTGCTTATCATAATGCTAAAGAAGCCACTACGGTATCAGTAAAGATTGAAAAATCGGCACCCGACGGATATTCAATCGATCAAGAAATTATCAGAGATAACATATTGTATATCGTTCAACATACAAGCAATTTGATATCTGCTCAACCTGATTCATTAAACATCAACGGCACTAACGTGTACGGATATACGAAATCGAAAGTCGATTCATCTTCATTTATTGGAAATTATCTCTTTTTTCCCGGCAACGATTATGCCGTTTATGTGAATTTCCACCTCGGGAAAGAGAATCCCGCCGCATATACCTCCCTAGAACAATTTACTTCTCAACGTGATCAATTTTTAAGTAAATATATTGAGCAGTTGAAGAAGTGTGAGAAGTAGGGGGGAATTGATTATAGGCAATAGACTATAGATTTTAGATGATGGCTTTTTGAAAAAAAAATCATAAAATCCATTAAATTCCTTTCATCCGTTTTCTAATTAATTTTCCTTTAAATCGGTATGTTTATAATAGTTGTAAGAAAGATAATTGCTGATTTTTTAGCTAAGCTATTATAAAACTAGTTCCTAAAATCAATTAACCCTTACCTTCACTAACTGTATTTTATCTCCTTCAGATATTCTTACAAAATACATTCCGCTAGAGAAATTTTTTATGCTGATTGAATTGTTATAGGACTTGGTCTCGGGAACAATTACCTTCCCTTGTATATCGAATATGCTGTAGCTTTTGTTTTCTATTCCTTTGATGGTGAAATAACCGTGAGAGGGATTTGGTGCAATAACAATGTCACTAATCGTGTTTTCTGCAATTCCTACCGATGATTTAGTGGTGAATTGGTAGGTGTTACTCCACAGCGAGGTGTCTACCATCGAAATCATTTTCACTCTCCAATAGTAGTGCGTATTGTAATCGAATACTCCCGCTGTTAAACTATCAGTAGTTGACGAATAAGTAACGGCTGTTGCGAACGAAGAAACAGTGTCGACTTCAATATCGAAATGATTAATTCCTTTAGAGACTTCCCATAATAAAACCGTGTTGAGTGGTTGGTTAAGTGAAAGGTCTAAAGGACTAATTAATCCTACTTGATCGATGGTGGTAAATAATCTTGCCGGCGACCAATTTAATGTATCGTTACTCAAAATTACTCTCACTTTCCAATAATAATTAGTGCCGAAAAATAAATCAGCACATTTATAAGTAGTATCGTTTTGAATGTGAGTGATCAATAATGCTGAGTTGAAATTTGCGGAGGTGTCTATACTAACTTCATATGCAGTGGCTAATGGAATACTCTCCCAAATTAAAGATCCATTTATAGCAGTTGATAGGGCAAAATCATTGGGGGAAATTAGCAATGGCTGATCAATTGTTCTGAATTCACGAGGAATTGACCAATAGGTTGTATCAACGTTATTATAGGTGCGAACTCTCCAATAATACGTTGTTTGTAATACAAGATTATTCAACGTGTATGTAGTGTCAGCATTAGAAACTAATAGCGAATTGCCCGAAGAGAAATCATTTAATGTATCAACTTCGAGTAAATAGCCATTGATTGAACTTGTTGAACTCCACTTGAAATTTACATTTTGTGTAAGATTTTGAGCAAGGTTCGCAGGATAAATATTTTGCAATCGATCGATAATAAAGAAGTTGTTTGTTGCCGACCAATCCGATGAATCTAAATCATGAAAGGCTCTAACTCTCCAGTAATAAAACTGATGAAAAAACAAATCGTTTATGGGTGCTATGGTATTATTGCCTGTAATCATACTAACAGCTGCAGTTGAAGAGAAATTATTAGTTGTATCGTATTGTACTTCGTATCCGTTTACGCCATTTATTCCAAACCATGTTAATGTTGTGGCAGGCGGTAAGTTAATACTTCCGCTTAGCGGTGCTAGCAATGGGATTTGTCCTACTATAGTAAAAATATTTGTTGTAGTCCACGCAGTAGTGTCTACACTATTGATCGCTCTAACTCTCCAATAATAAACGGCATTGAAGTATAAGTTGAATCCATCAAATGTAGATGAACCTGATATAAAATTTACTTGATCGGCAAGAGAGTTGAATGTTGAAAGTGTATCCATTTCAATTTCATATCCGAATATACCATTGAGGGAAGTCCAATCGAATTCTACATAAGGACTCAAATTTGATTCTCCATCGAACGGTGAAGTGAGGTCGATATGGTCGTTTGTTTTGAATATAAAAGTCGAAGACCATGCAGAAGTATCGTTTGCATTCATCGATCTTACTTGCCAATAATGAAATTCACCGAAGTAGATATCTGCAATAAATGTTTGATCGTTCGTATCAAAATAGGAAACGGCATTGATAAAACCCGGATTTAATGCTAATCGTACTTCGTAATTCGTAGCAGCGTTTACATTCGACCAGTTGAAGTTGATGGCCGTTGGTTGATTAATACTTCCGTTCGATGGCGATGATAGAATAGGAGCAGGCAGTGTTGCGAATGCAATTTGACTACAGAATAGGGTAGCTAATAAAAAAAAAAGGTGTTTCATAAAAAGGTAATTCGTTTAGATCGCAAAAATAAAAACATAAATTTGATTTGTGTGTGAATAAAATCAGGTCTCTTATTTTTAAATGAACACAAAAAAGTTGAAATTCGTGGTAAATATTGAAATTATGGGAGCATTTGGACATACTGTATTCGAAGATGATGAAGGTTTAGATTGGTTTGATGAGTTTTGTGACGGCGGACAGCAATTGCAGGAATTAGAGCAAGCTTTCGCAGGTGTAAACTTCAATTCTGACGAATTTATCGAGTATGAATATTGCATCGCTGCCCTCGTGGCGGCTGAGATAATAGCTGCTGCAGGAGGAAATCCGGGGGAAACGTATCCTGATGCCGACTATTTTGAGCCGGATGAGGAAAGCGGACATCAGGTAACTGCTCCCGTCTGGACCACCATCAAAGGATATATTCATTCCGGATTGGTAATCTCGGCACAAACTGCCATAGATAAAGTTTCTGGCGATGATCGCTCAGAGTTGAAAGAACTATGGGAAGAGTCGGAATACTTTGATGAATGGAAAGCTTATATAGGCGACTTGAAAAAGAGGTTGTCTTTTTGAATTGACTTACTCAGATATCTCCCAAACAAAAACGCCCCGAATTTCTTCGAGGCGTTTCTTATTTTATTTCAGTTCTTACATGTGAATTACTTCTCCATATGCAGCAGCAACCGCTTCCATTATCGCTTCCGACATTGTAGGATGTGGATGTATGGATTTAATGATTTCGTGACCTGTAGTCTCTAAATTGCGCGCTACAACAACTTCTGCAATCATCTCTGTTACATTCGCTCCGATGAAGTGAGCTCCTAACCACTCGCCATACTTCGCATCAAAGATTACTTTCACGAAGCCATCAGCAGCACCGCTAGCTTTCGCCTTGCCGCTCGCCGAGAATGGGAATTTGCCTACTTTGATCTCGTAGCCTGCCTCTTTTGCTGCCTTTTCTGTCATACCAACAGATGCAATCTCAGGAGAGCAATACGTACATCCCGGTATGTTTCCGTAATTGATAGGCTCAACATGTAAGCCCGCAATTTTTTCTACACAGCAAATACCTTCTGCCGATGCAACGTGCGCTAAAGCAGGGCCTTTTACGATGTCTCCGATAGCATAAACGCCAGGGATATTCGTTTGGTAAAAATCATTCACCAATACTTTGCCTTTGTCGGTAATAATTCCTACTTCTTCGATTCCGATGTTTTCAATATTCGGTGTGATTCCTACTGCCGATAAAACGATTTCGGCTTCAAGGATTTCTTCGCCTTTTTTCGTTTTTACTTTTACTTTACAATCGCTGCCCGAAGTATCAACCGACTCAACAGTTGATTCAGTCATTACATCGATGCCCATTTTCTTGAACGAACGTGCTAATTGTTTACTTACTTCTTCGTCTTCTACCGGAACAATATTCGGCATAAACTCAACGATTGTTACTTTCGTTCCCATCGAATTATAAAAGTACGCAAATTCACATCCGATAGCTCCGGATCCAACAATCAACATACTCTTCGGCATAGCAGGTAATATCATCGCTTCACGGTAACCGATAATTTTCTTTCCGTCTTGAGGAAGGTTCGGTAACACACGGCTTCGCGCACCTGTTGCTAACATAATGTTGGTAGCTTCATATAATGCTAATGTTCCGTCGGCAGCAGTAACTTCTACTTTCTTGCCTGGCTTTAATTTCCCGTAACCGTTGATAACGGTGATGTTATTTTTCTTTAATAAAAACTGGATTCCCTTGCTCATGCCGTCGGCAACATCGCGACTGCGTTTCACCACACCTGAGAAATCGGCAGAACCGCCATTGACAATAATACCGTAGTCAGATGCATGTTTTAAGTATTCAAAAACTTGAGCGCTTTTTAAAAGTGCTTTTGTAGGAATACATCCCCAGTTTAAGCAAACTCCTCCTAAAGATTCTTTTTCAACTACAGCTACTTTCATTCCAAGCTGGCTGGCACGAATTGCCGCAACATATCCGCCGGGCCCACTGCCTATTACAATTAAATCGTAGTTCATGGTGATTTTATCAGAATTAATGATGCAAAAGTAGTTGAAAAGAGCATATCTTTTACTTATTGATTTTCAGTCGTAAAGCCGATTTTAAGGGGGCGTTTTTTTTACTTTTTCGACGACTTTCATACTTCTTTACTTTGACTGATATACTTGTAATCTACTTGCTTTGGCTACATTTGACGCAATTTCAAAATTATGTGGCAGTATAAAATTTCTTCGCATCTTCCTTCTTCACGCTTTGTTCAAGTGTGTTTCAGTGCTCCCGTGGATTCAGCTTCTACTACCGTTTGCTTGCCGCTTTGGCGACCTGGTCGGTATGAATTGGGTAATTTTGCTAAGAATGTCCGCGATTTTATTGTGTTGGATGAAAATGGAAATACACTGTCTTTTTTGAAGTCGGATAAAAGTTCATGGCAGATCAATACTGCTAATGCGAAGCAGTTATTGGTAACGTTTAATTATTATGCCGCGCAACCAGATGCAGGTGCTTGCTGGACTGATGATTCTTTGCTTTATATTAATCCCGTTCATTGTATGCCTTATCTGCCCGGTGATCTACATACAGCGTGTGAGTTGACGGTTGATGTTCCAAAGCATTGGACTATCGCGTGCGGCTTACCGAAAATGGAAGGCAATAAATTGCTTGCGAAGGATTTTCATGAGCTAGTGGATAGTCCATTTTTTGCAGGAACCGAATTACAACATGATTTTTACTTGTTAAACGGAATTAAATTTCATATTTGGATTCATGGAAATGTGAAACCGGATTTCGGAAAAATGAAAAAAGATTTCGAAGGATTTACGAAGGTGCAGTTGGTAATGATGGATTCTTTCCCTGTAAAGGATTATCATTTCTTGATACTTACGTTGCCTTATCGTTTTTATCATGGAGTAGAACATATTACTTCAACGGTTTTAGCATTAGGTCCAGGATATGCATTGATGGAGGCTGAATTATACAATGATTTAATGGGCGTTGCATCTCACGAATTATTTCATGTGTGGAATGTAAAAACATTGCGACCTGTCGACTTTATTGAATACGATTACTCAGTCGAGAACTATAGCCGATTAGGATGGGTGTATGAAGGTTTTACAACCTATTATGGTGATTTATTCTTAGCGCGTAGCGGATTTTTTACCAAGAAGGATTGGTTTGTAGAAGTAAATACGCGTTTTCAAAAACATTTCGATAATGATGCACGTTTTCGGTACTCCGTTGCCGATAGTAGCTTCGATACGTGGCTCGACGGATATGTTCCAGGTATCCCTTACCGTAAAACGAATATCTATGATGAGGGAAGCGTGATTGCCATGATGCTCGATTTATATATCCGAAGAGCTTCGCATCAAAAGAATTCTTTAGACACCCTATTTAAACGTTTGTACAACGATTTTGCTCCTCACAAAAGAGGGTATCGTGAACAAGATGTTAAGTCGATTGCGTCGGAATTATCGAATGATGGCGTAAACGCGATTTTTGAAAAACATATCGATGGCCTCGATTCTTATGAGCCTTTACTGAATGAGTTGTTAAGTTTTGTTGGTTGCTATGTCAGTAGGGTTTCGGCAAAGAATACTCATGAAAGATGCTTTGGATTTAAAACTATCCAAGAAGGAGGAAATACTAAAGTCGTATCTGTTTATCCAGCAAGTTTAGCTGAATTAGCTGGACTTGCTAAGGATGATGAAATAGCCGCTGTAAACGGCTGGAAAGTAGAAGGTAACTTAAGTGATTTGTTGCAATTAAGCAACTCGATTGATTTAGCCGTTTTTTCTCAAAAGAAATTGAAGTCGATTAATTTGGTTTTTTCTGAAAAGCGATATTTTGACACAGTAAAAATTGAGAGTATTTCGGATGCAAATGAAGATCAAAAAATGGCGTTTAAAAACTGGACAAACTTATCATGAAGAAGCTGCAAAAAAAGAAAGAACATCCTAAAGAGAAAGTAGGATTACATTCTCGGAATAAACATAGGGAGCGTTATAATTTCAAAGAACTGATCAATAGCTGTCCTGAGTTAGCTCCCTTTGTGATCATTAATCCTTATGATGATGAATCGATCGATTTTTTTAATCCCGATGCAGTAATGATGTTGAACAAAGCGCTTCTTAAACATTATTATGGAATTGCTCATTGGAATTTACCTGAAGGATATTTATGTCCGCCTATTCCTGGTCGTGCCGATTATATACATTATATGGCTGATTTGTTAGCTAGTCGAAATAATGGAGATGTTCCCATGGGAAAAAACATCAAAGGTTTTGATGTTGGAGTAGGAGCGAATTGTATTTATCCTATTATAGGGAATATTGAATATGGTTGGACATTTATCGGTTCCGATAATGAACCGGAAGCACTTACATCAGCTAAAAAAATTATAGAAGTAAACGCAAGACTTCAACAAAACATTGAACTGCGATTACAGCCAAATTCTTCTAATATTTTCAAAGGAATTGTTAAGGAAAATGAGCAATTCGATTTCACTATCTGTAATCCCCCTTTTCATTCGTCTTATGAAGAAGCGCGTGAAGGAAATATTCGAAAATTAAGTAATCTCCATCAGAGGCCGATAAGAGAAACTTCACGTAATTTCGGAGGCAAAAATAGGGAGTTGTGGTGTGATGGAGGAGAAGAAAAATTTACGCAACGTATTATAGAGCAAAGCAAACAAATTGCGCATTCTTGTTTTTGGTTTTCGACACTCATTTCAAAACAATCACATCTCGAAAATATTTACAAAGCTTTGCATAACGCAGAAGCCGTTGAAGTGAAAACGATTTCTATGACTCAAGGAAATAAGTCAAGCCGAATTGTAGCATGGACCTTCCTTACTCCTGTACAACAAACCAAATGGGTTATCACACGATGGAATAAGGAAGAAGAGCTGAAATAGTACTTAGCATTGCTTCGCTTTTAATGTGTCAGCCTCAACCGGCCTCGCCGAACTTCGAAGCATTAACTTCGAACCTCTCTATCCCACCTACAACATCCAAATTTTCCTCAAACTATTTTACCAGTACTGTTACCGAAATCTCTACATTCACATCTTTCGGTAATCTAGATACTTGTACCGTTTCGCGCGCAGGAAAATCGCTGGTGAAATAGCTTCCGTAAACGGTGTTTACCGCAGCAAATTGATTCATGTCTTTTAAGAAAATTCCTGTTTTGATGATATCTGAATAATCGGCTCCTGCTTCTGTTAAAATGGCTCCGATATTTTTCATTACTTGACGTGTCTCATTTTCAATAGATGATAAGTCGAGTTCTCCTGTAGAGGGAACAATGGCAATCTGTCCCGAAACAAATAACATATTACCTGCTTTTACAGCTTGTGAATAGGGTCCTATCGGTGCCGGAGCGTTGTTGGTATTGATAATAGTTTTCATAAGGTGAATTTTTGCAAAACTATCGATTTTTTTTACTGCTTAGTTCGCTAGAATGAAAGTCATTTTTTTTAGATGATATCTGAAACGCGATTATTGTTGTTCTTTTTTTCTTTATTATTACTTCCGTATTACCTTTGTGCCATGCCTCGCATTTTAATTGTCGATAATTACGATTCGTTTACCTTTAATCTTGTTCACTATCTGGAAGAAATTCCAGAAGTTGAGGTTTTTGTTTTTCGAAATAATGAAATCACAGTCATTGAGGCAGCCGAGTATGATGCAATAGTTATTTCTCCTGGTCCGGGCTTGCCCTCAGAGGCGGGCATAACGTTAGAGCTTATCCGAAATTTAAGTGGGCATAAACTGATTTTAGGAGTTTGTCTAGGACATCAAGCGATTGCTGAAGCATTCGGCGGTACATTGCGTCAGTTGCACGAAGTGATTCATGGATTACAACGAAAATGCATTGTATTAAAATTGGACGATCCTATTTTTGAAAATATTCCAAACGAATTTATTGCAGGTCGATATCACAGTTGGGTTCCCGATGAAAACACTTTCTCCTCAGAGCTCGATGTGTTAGCCGTAGATGAAAACAATTGCATCATGGTACTTAAACATAAAGTTCATTCGATTTACGGAATGCAATTCCATCCCGAATCAATAATGACTCCTGTTGGGAAGATGTTATTGATGAATTGGGTTCGGGGTGTGATTAATGAAAAGGCAATAGATGACAGGCTTTAGGTAATAGGCTGTATTTTATATTCCCTTGCCTAAATTTAGATGGTACTTTTCTGTCTCGAATCTATTTGATTTTGTTTTTATATAAAAAATAAAGTAAAGTAAAGGCAATTCTATTTTCTATATTCAATAGATTAATGCAGATATAATAATGAATGATTGAATAATAGGTTGGTTCAACGAAATTAGTTCTTGTAGCAAAATATTGTTTCAAGAGAATTTTCAATGTCAGATGAATTCAAAATTTACATAGCTGCGTAAATATAATGCGCCCCTAATCCGCTGAAATCCTAACAAATCCTAAAAACCATAATAATCTGTGGCTATCATGCAAAGTGCTTGCAAAATCCGAAATCCTAAATTACTCGTATCTTCGCCCCGAAAGCAAACCGTCTTGTCGCTTCGGGAAACCGGGGAGGAAAGTCCGGGCAACACAGAGTACCACACTTCTTAACGAGAAGGCAGCAGTAAAGAAATTTACGGTTGACAGAAAGTGCCGCAGAGAACTATACCGCCCTCAAACCTTGTGTTTTTGGGTAAGGGTGAAAACGTGAGGTAAGAGCTCACGGATCTGTTCGGTAACGGCAGATTGGGTAAACCTTGTGGGTTGAAAGGCCAAATAGGTTGGGGATTAGGGCTACTCGTCCGATTTATGATGCTTCGGTGTCATAAGGCCCCAATGGGTAGGCCGACTCAGGTGTTACGCGAGTAACATCGCAGATAAATGACAGGAGTCCCGCTTGCGGGAACACAGAACCCGGCTTATAGGTTTGCTTTCTTTTTTATTCCCTCAAACAAAGAATTATATTTGATGCATGATAAACTTGCGGAAATTATTTATTACGATTAGTAACAAGCATGATCTGTATTACAGAATTGTTCTTATTACTGCTTCTGTTTTACTGATTACTTTTTTCTTGCCTCAGCAAGTCCGTTTTAAATATGATTATGCTCCGGGTGTTTCGTGGCATTATGATGATTTAAGAGCTCCTTTCGATTTTCCGGTTTATAAAAACACAAAGCAATTTGATGCCGATCGTTTGCAAATTACACAGCAGTCTACTTTGTACTTTACAAGAGATGCAAAAGCGGTTTCGCATGCGGTGAGTGAGTTTCACTCGTTGTTTAAAGACCAGCGTAGCTGGATCGTAGCCGAACAGGTAATTAGTAATATATATAAGGATGGTGTGTACGAGATTACTCGCAATGTAAATCCTCTGCCCGGTCAACAACTATTTATTGTTAGCGGCAATACGGAATCGCCTTCTGAAATTTCGGCACTCATCGAAATGCAAGAACTTCCCGACCGTATTGCTTCCGAAATGGCCGGTCAAAATGTATCCAACCGGGCTGAACTTGCAAGCGCAATTCTTCAGTCTATTCGGCCCGATTTAATGTACGATGCATCGCTAACCGATAAAAATTGTCAGCAGCAATTGTCAGAAATTAATCCCGTGCGTGGTATGGTGAAGGATGGTGTGATGATTATCGAAAAAGGTAAAATAGTAGGACAAACAGAGTATGAAATATTGGAATCGCTAAAGATCGCTTACCAAGGTGATAAAGCAGTGGCTTCTTCTATTCCTTGGTTGTATTTCGGTTATTTGTTATTGGTATGTACTGCCATTTTCGTATTACTTACTTTTTTATGGTTACTTCGTAAAGATATCCTACTCGATAGCAGAAAAATTTCGTTATTATTCTTAATGATCGTATTTACTTGCGTATTTTACACTAAATTGTTGGCAATAGGTAAGGTGAACTTACTCATGGTTCCTCTTTGTATTTTGCCACTAGTAACACGTGCATTTTTTGATACCAGAACTGCTTTGTTTACTCACGTGCTCACTATTCTAATTTTGGGCACGGTGGCACCTGCTGGATTCGATTTCGTGTACATGCAGGTAATCGCTGGGATGGTGGCTATTTTCAGTATTGTGAATATGCGTAAAAGGGGACAACTTTTTTTAGCCGTGGGATTGATTTTTGTAGCTTATATTGTGTCGTATATAGGACTTTCCTTGCTAAATGAAGGTACAATTGGGAAATTGAATTATATGAGTGCAGTGTGGTTGTTGAGTAATTGTTTGCTTACTTTGTTAAGTTACCCGCTCATCTTTTTTATTGAAAAAATATTTGGTGTTACTAGCGATTTTACATTAATGGAACTTACCGATTTTAATAGTGAATTGTTGCGTGAGATGTCGATAAAAGCACCTGGCACTTTCCAGCATTCTTTGCAAGTGGCGAATCTGGCAGAAGCTGCGATTTATAAAATTGGAGGTAATTCATTACTAGTAAGGGTAGGTGCATTGTACCACGATATCGGAAAGATGGAAATGCCTATGTATTTTATCGAGAATCAAAGTACCCAGGTGAACCCGCATGATGAGTTGTCTTTTGATGAAAGTGCTTCTATCATTATTAGTCATGTGTTAAAGGGAATTAAAATCGCGAAGAAAGAAAAGCTCCCTGATGTGGTTATCGACTTTATTCGTACACATCATGGAACAACCGTTGTTCAGTATTTTTATCAGTCGTTTTTAAAAAATTATCCCGACGAAATAGCTGATGAAGCCGATTTTAGTTACCAAGGGCCTAAACCTTTCTCGAAAGAAACAGCAGTGCTCATGATGGCAGATTCTGTGGAAGCTGCCGCTCGAAGTTTGCCGGTACATGATATGCCTGCTATCGAAAAATTGGTGGATTCGGTAATCAATCATCAAATTAATAGCGGACAATTTGAAAATTGTGAAATCACTTATAAGGATATATCAGGCATTAAAAAGATTTTCAAGAAAATGCTTATGAGTATTTATCATGTAAGAGTGGCTTATCCTGCTGCGAATTAATGCTTTAAAAATTTTGTTTTTGATAGAAAATAGTGCGACTTCAAGTTAGGTTTCACTATTTTTGTAATGAAATATGGCTGATATTATTCGTCTTTTACCCGATGCTGTTGCAAATCAGATTGCTGCCGGTGAAGTAATTCAACGACCCGCCTCTGCTGTTAAAGAATTGCTTGAAAATGCTGTTGATTCAGGAGCCTCCCGTATTCAGCTCGTTTTGCGCGATGCTGGAAAATCGTTGATTCAAGTAATCGACGATGGTTCTGGAATGACAGAAACCGATGCTCGCCTTAGCTTTGAACGTCACGCGACGAGCAAAATTCGTAAGTCCGATGATTTGTATACGTTGCATACTATGGGCTTCCGCGGTGAGGCATTGGCATCGATTGCCGCAGTTGCTCAAGTGGAGTTGAAATCGCGTATGCGCGGTAGCGATATCGGTACAAAAGTGGTGATCGAAGCATCCGAAGTGAAAGGGCAAGAGCCGGTGGCTGTGCCTGAAGGGACGTCCATCTCTGTAAAAAATCTTTTTTATAATGTACCCGCTCGTCGAAATTTTTTGAAGTCGGATACTGTAGAGTCGAGGCATTTACACGAAGAGTTTATTCGTGTTTCGCTTTCTTATCCTCATATTCATTTTTCGATGCATCATAACGGTAATCAAGTGTTTGATTTGAGAACAGGGAATTTCCGTCAGCGTATCGCTGCCATCTTCGGAAATAGTTATAACGAACGTTTGGTGCCTATTGAAGAAGAAACGACTATCGTGAAACTCGAAGGATTCGTTGGTAAACCCGAGTTTGCTAAAAAATCGAGAGGTGAACAATACTTTTTTGTAAACCATCGATTCATAAAAGATAATTACCTGCATCATGCTATTAGCAGTGCTTATGAATCGTTAATCACGAAAGATAGCTATTCGTCGTATTGGTTAAATATTACCGTCGATCCAGCAACCATCGATGTGAATATTCATCCTACTAAAACAGAAATTAAATTCATCGACGATAAAAATGTGTATGCTATTTTACGTGCAGCTGCTAAACGCGCGCTCGGTAAGTTCAGTATCGCCCCCTCGCTCGATTTTGATCAGGAACGTGCCTTCGATCTGCCACTCGATAAAATGAATTCAATTCCGGTGCAACCTACTATAAAAGTAAATCCGAATTATAATCCTTTTAATACATCTAACAACTCATCGGCTGGTCCTGCGTCTCGTACTAACTGGGGACGAATTGAACCTCGCCGCACACAGGATTGGTTGCAAATGCATGATGACTTGAAGAAAGCATCAGATGAGTTTACTCCAGAAAGAAATCAAACGTCATTGCCTACGAATCAAATGTTCGTTTCCCAAGATCATGGGATTTCGTTGCTGAGTATATTCGAAGACCTCGATGATTTTCGTTTTGTGCAGGTGAGTCCTCGTATAATGAGTATATCCTACGCACATGGTTTTGTGATTATTGATATACAAGGAGCACACGAACGTATCCTTTACGAAAGGTATGTTCATGCACTCGAAATAAAAGCAGTAGCAACGCAGCAACAATTATTTCCTCCTCAGTTACAGTTGTCTCCTGCCGATGCTGCCCTCGTAGTAGAAATAAATGAAGATTTGCGAAAAATAGGGTTCGATTTATCCGATTTTGGAAATAATACCGTTGTAGTGAATGGCATCCCTGCCGAATTAGAAGCAGGACTCGAAACGCAAGTGCTACAAATGCTTTTCGAACAATTTAGAAATAATCGCGATCGACTTCAGTTACAATGCCATGATAATCTCGCGCGAAGTATGGCACGTAGTATCGCTGTAAAAATGGGGCGTAAGCTGGCCTCGCGCGAATTGAAACAACTAGCAATGGATTTACTGCATTGCGAAACCGCCAATTATGGTGTCAATGGCAAACAGCTAATTAAACAATTTGGAGCAGAAGATATTTACAACTTATTACAACACTGATCCTAACTAAGGTTTAAATTATGGCAAATCAATTCCGTCCTTCCGGATTTCAAATCCTTCCTCCGGTAGTAAAAAACTTACTTATCATAAATGGCATTCTGTATTTTGCTACAGTTGTTTTCCAGGATAAATTCGAATTTAATATTAATGAGTATTTAGGACTTCACTATCCCGGTTCCGATGCATTTAAGCCAGTGCAATTCGTGACGTATATGTTCTTGCATGGTAGTTTCATGCATATCTTTTTTAATATGTTCGCGCTGTGGACATTCGGTTCGGCCATTGAAAATATTTGGGGGTCCAAACGTTTCCTCCTATTTTATTTAGTGTGTGGTTTAGGCGCAGCGATCGTGCAAACTATTGTGGTAGGATGGGATATCACCCAGTCGCAGGAAGCAATGAGTACGTTTCTAAATAATAAGGGCCCCGACGATTTTCTTATCTTCCTGAAAAGTCGCGGATTTGTTGAAGAAGATGCTGGCGTGTTATTAAGAATATGGCATTATATCGTAGGTTATGAAACACCTCATAAACTCTTGAGTTTTGTTGCAGATTGGCATGACAACCCTGCTAATCTTGCTTATTTAAATGAAGCGAAGGCTTTCTGTAATCAGTATATGAGTGCAAAAATTAACTCAGTAACCGTAGGTGCTTCAGGTGCTGTATATGGATTGTTGCTGGCTTTCGGTATGATGTTCCCAAATGCGTTGTTGTATATCTATTTCGCCATCCCTATTCGTGCGAAATATGCAGTGCTACTCTTTGGATTGATCGAACTTTTTTCAGGGGCACAAAATAGCGGATCCGACAATGTGGCTCATTTCGCTCATCTGGGTGGGATGCTGTTTGGATTCTTCCTTATAAAAGCATGGAAAAAAAATCAATTCCGTCGCGATGATTTCTAATTCGAATAATTTAAACCTTAAATTTTTAATAGCCGTAGAAAGCTAAAACGAAAAGATAAACATGAGAAAGTTTCTGAATGAAATCAGGATGCAGTTCGGTAACGCAACATCGTTATACCACCTCATGGCTATTAACATTGGGGTGTTTTTGTTTTTTACGTTGATACGAACATTTCTTTATCTGTTTCAAGTCGATGATAGTTGGCTCGACTTAGTGATTGATAAATTGAAGCTTCCTAGTAATTTAGGCACATTGATGACGCAGCCGTGGTCGCTGGTAACGTATATGTTTTTGCATGATGGAATTACGCATATTTTATTTAATATGCTTTTGTTTTTTTGGATGGGAAAACTATTGACTGAATATTTAGGTAATGATAAGTTGTGGACTACTTATTTGTTAGGAGGATTGAGCGGAGGAGCCTTGTATGTTTTGGCTTATAATCTTTTCCCTGTGTTTGAAACAATCGAACAAGGATCAAAATTGTTGGGAGCGTCGGCAGGTGTGATAGCCATTCTTATCGCGACGGCTACTTTGCTTCCAGATTATATGCTGCAATTAATGATTTTCGGTAATGTGAAACTGAAATATGTGGCAATAGCTTCTGTTTTGTTGTATGCTATTAGTATTCCATACGGTAATGCCGGCGGACATATCGCACATTTAGGAGGGGCACTCTTTGGCTTTGCAATGATTAAGATTTTAAGAAAGGGAACCGATATCACTATTTGGTTAATAAAGCTGGGGAGTCGAAATAAGTCGAAGTCGAATTTGCGGGTAGTGTCTCGATCGAAAAAATCTTCCGACGAAGTGTTTTTTGAATCGCAGCGAAATTCACAAGACAATATTGACAGGATACTCGATAAAATGAATCGCTCAGGGTTTGATAGCTTAACAAGCGATGAAAAGGAATTTCTGTATAAAGAAAGTCGAAAAAAATAATCCCGTTTTTGGAATAACAGTCCTTAGTTGGGATGATATATTAATATTTTACTTATTTTTGATGCGCGATAGTGTTACCGTGTGGGAAAATAAATCATTTTAACTGAATGAAATACAGTTAATTGACATTGAGTTGGGGTGTAGATGATTTATTGTAAAAGAGAAGTTGGGGAATTGGCACAATCATCGTTTATTTGCCAAAAATTACTAAACTATTTTAAAATCATGCGTGTTAAAATTTCTTTTTTAAGAGATCAGATGTCGGCGAATACAATTCCCTTACATCATCAAGCTTTATTAGCTGAAAGCCTTTTTACTTTGATTGATTCAGTTGGTGGCGACAGAACAGCCTTCAACTTTTCATCATTAAAAGGAACCTCAAAAATTCAAAACGGATTTATGCGTTTTTTGAGTTCAAAAGTAACTTTAGTATTATCAAGCCGTCAAGATCAACATCTTGAGCAGGTGGTGTCGAAAATTTTCGAACAACCATATCTTGCTGTAGGTAAAATGAATTTAATGCCACGCAGTCATGAAGTAATTCCTGATCCTGAATTTTCAACTAAGATGCGTTACTTATGCATCAGTCCAATGATTTTAGTAGATCCTCGCAAAGACCCTGAGAAAAGCCAATTAACAATCGACCCAACTTCTCAAGAGTTCTCTGACATTCTTTACGAACAAACATTAGATCGTATGGAGCGTGCAGGATTCAGTGAATCAGATTTAAATAACTTTGCTGAGTTTGACGCACAACCTGATCACGAATACGTTCAGAAATTAAACGAAACAGGAAAGAAATTTGCGCGTTACTATCGTTCTGCCGATGGCAGTACAATGATGGGGTATCTTTTGCCATTCACGTTACATGCTCATCTTGACGTACATCGTTTCATCTGGAATAGCGGAGTAGGTGCTCTTAGCGAGCAAGGCTACGGAATGGTTGACCTTGTGAAAGTAGGACTCAACTAAAAAGTTGAAAATAAATTTTAGGCAAACAGGATCTTATGGTCCTGTTTGTTATTTTTAGCCCGTTCGTAATGTGTGAAATGATTTTGAAACTAAGTTGATCTATGAAGTTAAGCCGATGGCTATTAATAATACTTGTTTTTTTGTTGTTATTTTTTGTATCATTGATTTTATTGCGCCAACCAATTCTCGATTTTGTTATTCATAAAGCAAAGGATAAGTTTAATGAAAGGTATCATGCTAAATTGAATATTGGTGATGCCGGCTTCATGGGTTTTCGTGATGTTTATGTTTCGGATGTTTCACTTGTTCCTGATTGTGGCGATACATTATTTCAGTTGAAAAGTTTAAAAGCACGAATTAGCATTTCCAAATTATTGAAAATGCAAATTGGCTTTCGTGAGTTAATTGTCGACTCAGCTACTTTGTCGCTAGTTAAACGCGATTCGGTAGATAATTACATGGTGTTTCTTAAGCGAAAAAAAGACGATTCGGACACTACGGATGTAAATGCAGGAATAGGATTAAATGAACGTTTTTCATCTATCTATGAGAAAATAAATGATGTTTTTAATGAGCAAATAACAGTTCGTAAATTCAAAGCATCTTATCGTAATAATAAAACAGAGGAAATGGTAAGTATTCCTGAACTCTTTTTCGATGGTAAATTATTTCAATCAAGTGTAATTACTTCTTCTGTTGAAGGGGTGAATTTATGGCTAGTAAACGGTAATGCTAATGCAAGTAATGGAACGTATGATTTTTCGGTAAGGCGTACCCGTGGTAGTGCATTCGCTTTGCCATTTTTTGATTTAGTAGATGGATTTAAACTGTGCTTCGATTCTGCTCAAGTGCATTTCGCTGCAGATATTTCCGAAGATAATATCCCGTTAAAAGGGAAATTCGAAATGTCAAATTTGCTTGTTAATCATTGGCGTATTTCTCCTAATGATGTGGTAATTCCAGTTATGGTTTTCGACTTAAATGGTGGAGTTAATAGTGATAGTGTTTATACTTCGGAGGGTACTGTTTTTAATCTCAATAAGCTACCTATTAAAATTGATGCTTCATATTCGAAATCTCCCGAGAAAAAAGTAAAACTGAATTTGGCTTTTTCTACTTTAAATGCGCAGGATTTGTTTGATGCATTACCGAAAGGAATGTTTAATTCGTTCAACGGATTTAAAGCAAAAGGAGAACTCGCTTATTATTTAAATTTCAGTATTCCAATTTCACATCCTCGTGATCTGATTTTTGATTCGAAATTGCAGTCAAAGCATTTTGGAATTATGCAATACGGATTTGAAAATTTCGGAAAAATAAATACACCATTTTCTTTTATTGCAATGGATGGGGATCGTCCTATTCGTAGTTTTTTAGTAGGCGACGGTAATGCCATGTTTACTGCACTTCCCGATATTTCACTCTACTTACAAAATTGCGTGCTCACATCTGAAGATCCTAGTTTCTTTAATCACGCCGGATTTGTTGAGGAGTCGTTTCGCGAATCAATTGCAACCAATTTTCAAAAAGGACGCTTTGTGCGCGGTGGAAGTACGTTAAGTATGCAGTTGGTGAAAAATGTTTTTTTAAGTCGTAATAAAACTATTTCGAGAAAACTGGAAGAGGCTTTAATAGTTTGGTTAATTGAACAAAATCGCATCGTTACCAAAGAAAGAATGTTTGAAGTATATCTTAATATTATCGAGTGGGGGCCTAATGTGTATGGAATTGGTGAGGCTTCTCGTTTTTACTTCGATAAATACCCTTCGCAATTAACGCTCGCCGAAAGTATTTATTTGGCAAGCATTATTCCTCATCCCAAATACTTCCGTTATAGTTTCGACGAAATAGGAAATTTAAAGCCGTATATGGCGAACTTTTACAAGTTAGTTTCAGGTAGATTAGTAAAGCGCGAAAAGATTGCTCAGGTCGAAGCTGACTCGTTATTACCGAATGTGAAATTGTCGGGAGCCGCATTGAATTTTATATTGCCAATTGATTCTCTGCCGGTCGATTCTCTCGAATTACAAGATTTGGAAGAATTGCAACTGCAAAATTAGGGGTAGTCGTATGCTTTAAATGTTAGAAATTGGCCTCCATTCATTTCAAATTGCATGATTACTCTTTTCTCTACTATCGCAATTAAATGAAGTGTAAAAGTTGAAATTATTGTAAATATCGTTTTCTGCATTATTCGATGTTCGTTCTTTACTATCCGTTTTTCGAATTTCGACGGTATGGTTGTATTGCGATCATTTAGAACCTTTTTGGTTGGTTTTTATCTGTTACCAACATCATTACTGTTAAAAACTGTATAATTCGTTAGTAACTTCTGGCTTTTGAAAAGCTAATTTTGGTCTTATAGTCGGGCAGGATTACGATCTTTGCAAACGATGAAATCCCTGTTTTTGCGGGGTTTTTACTTAAATAATTGAATAACATTAGGTTGAGCAGAAAAGATGGCGAAAAAAGAATCTCTAACGATAGATCATAATTATACCGAGGATAGTATTCAGAGTCTTGACTGGAAACAGCATATCCGTTTGCGTCCCGGAATGTATATCGGGAAACTAGGTGATGGAGCTAGTAAAGATGATGGTATCTATGTGTTGTTGAAGGAAGTTGTCGATAATTGTATCGATGAGTATGTGATGGGTTACGGAAAGCAGATTGAAATCGATGTAAAAGACGGTCGTTGTCGCATTCGTGATTTTGGTCGTGGAATTCCATTGGGAAAAGTAGTGGAATGCGTTAGTAAAATTAATACTGGAGGAAAGTATGATAGTCAAGCGTTCCAAAAGTCGGTCGGTTTGAATGGTGTGGGTACAAAAGCAGTGAATGCGCTTTCTTCTTATTTTAGAGTACAGTCGGTTCGTCAAGGTAAAACAACGTGGGCCGAATTTGTACGCGGTGAATTAACGCAAACTAAACATGAATTGCCAACGAGTCAGCATGATGGTACTGAAGTGATTTTTGATTGCGACGGCGAAATCTTCACTGATTATTTGTATCGCATGGATTATATTGAGACCATGGTTAGGAATTATACATTCTTGAATGTGGGGTTGAAAATGATATTCAATGGTCAAGAGTTTAAGTCGGAGAATGGATTACTCGATTTGTTGAATACGCACATTAGCGATGAACCTTTATATCCCGTAATTCATATTCGTTCTAAGGATATCGAATTTGCATTTACGCATACAACAGGTTACGGAGAAGATTATTATTCATTCGTAAACGGACAACATACCACTCAAGGTGGTACTCACCTTGCCGCATTCAGAGAAGCATTGGTGAAAACTGCTCGTGATTTCTATGGTAAAGATTTTGATCCTGCAGATGTACGTACATCGATAACAGGAGCTGTCAGTATACGTATTCAAGAGCCAGTATTCGAGTCGCAAACAAAAACCAAGTTAGGATCACAGAATACACATCCAGGCGGACCATCGCTTCGTAACTGGATTAATGAGTCTGTTACTTCGCAACTCGATAATTATCTGCATAAACATCCTGAAACTGCCGAAGCTTGGAAGAAAAAAATTCTTCAAAGCGAAAGAGAGCGTAAGGAAATTGCCGGCATTAAAAAGTTGGCGAATGAAAGAGCAAAAAAAAGCGAACCTTCATAATAAAAAATTACGTGACTGCCGAGCGCATTTAACGGACCTTAAAAATCCTCATCGTATGGATACAACGTTATTCATTACCGAGGGAGATTCAGCATCAGGATCAATTACCATTGCGCGCGATGTGAATACACAGGCTGTTTTTAGCTTAAAAGGAAAACCGCTTAACTGTTTCGGATTAACAAAGAAAATTGTATACGAAAATGAAGAATTTAACTTATTACAGAACGCATTAAGTATTGAAGATGGACTTGAGACATTGCGTTACAGTAGAATTGTAATTGCTACCGATGCCGATGTTGATGGTATGCATATTCGTTTGTTGCTGTTAACTTTCTTCTTACAATTTTTTCCTGAGTTAGTAAAAAATAATCACGTTTATATTTTGCAAACACCATTGTTTCGTGTAAGAAATAAAAAGGAAACAATTTATTGTTACAGTGATATTGAACGACAGTTAGCAATACAGAAATTAGGAGTGAAGCCCGAGATCACGCGATTCAAGGGACTTGGAGAGATATCTCCTGATGAGTTTAAAAACTTTATTGGTAAGAAAATTCGTCTCGATCCTGTTACCTTACAAGGAGAATCGTCGCTACACGGACTACTCGATTACTATATGGGCAAAAATACTCCAGAACGTCAGGAGTTTATTATTAGTAACTTGAGAATTGAGGAGGAATTAGAGGTCGGAACGCAAGAACAAATTGCCGACGCAGAAATGGAAGTTGTATAAGTTGAATAGATTTTTTTTTGTTGCCATATAAAAATAACGTGAATAAAATATATTTTTTCTTGAAGATGATTCCACCTCGTGTGAATTTTTTTCAGGATGAAACAGAAGAAGAAAGGAAAGTGATGCAGCATCACGTGATCTATTGGGCACCGCTTATTAAAGAAGGAACTGTTGTGGTGTTTGGGCCTGTGATTGATCCGAAAGGGCCTTATGGTTCTGCAATTGTGCGAGTGGAGAATCGTAAAGAACTAGATGAAATGATTGCAAACGATCCAGCCAATGGATTATATGTTTACGAAGTAAATGCCATGATGGCAATTACTAAATTTTAAAAACGTTGAAAGAATTATTAACGACGAAATAGAATAAAGAACTGAAATAATATTTTCGAAAAGCGAAAAGTGAAAAATGCAAAACGAATCAACGAATAATCAAAAAGGACAAAAGCGCGGAGAGCAGCATGGTCAAGTAGCGACCATGTACGAGAACTGGTTCCTTGATTATGCTTCGTATGTAATTATGGAACGAGCCGTTCCTTACCTCGACGATGGGTTGAAGCCCGTACAACGTCGTGTGTTACATTCGATGTGGGAACTGGAAGATGGAAGGTATAATAAAGTAGCCAATATTATAGGTCATACCATGAAGTATCATCCTCATGGTGATGTTTCAATTGGTGATGCATTGGTGCAAATTGGACAGAAGAACCTGTTAATTGATACTCAAGGAAACTGGGGAAATATTTATACTGGGGACAGCGCGGCAGCTTCTCGTTATATTGAGGCACGTTTGAGTAAGTTTGCACTTGAGGTATTATTTAATCCGAAGACTACCATTTGGCAAGCTTCATACGATGGCCGAAATAAAGAGCCTGTTACCTTGCCAGCAAAATTTCCTTTGCTTTTGGCAATGGGAGTTGAAGGAATTGCCGTAGGTCTTGCCTGTAAAATTCTTCCGCATAATTTTATTGAATTAATAGAAGCATCGATCGATTCATTAAAAGGGAAGAAGATTGATTTGGTTCCTGATTTTCCTACAGGTGGTATTGCTGATTTCTCGAAATACAACGATGGATTAAGAGGAGGAAGAATACGCGTTAGAGCAGTTATAGAAAAGAAAGATAAAAAGACTTTAATGATACGTGAAATTCCATTTGGAACTACAACGTCGTCACTAATCGATTCTATCCTTGCTGCAAACGATAAAGGTAAAATCAAGGTAAAGAAAGTTGAAGACAATACGGCTGCTACAGTAGAAGTAGTAATTCACCTGCACCCTGAATCATCGGAAGATGTTGATAAAACGATTGAAGCTTTATATGCATTTACCGACTGTGAAATAAGTATTTCGCCGAACTCTTGTATTATTCTCGATGGTAAGCCTCAGTTTTTAAGTGTAAATGAAATTCTTCGATTAACTGCACTTAATACGCAAGAGTTATTGCGTCGCGAGTTGCAAATTCGTTTAGGAGAGTTAGAAGAGAATTGGCATTTCAGTTCTCTCGAAAAAATATTTATTGAAAAACGCATTTATCGTAATATCGAAGAAGCGGAAACGTGGGAAGCGGTTATGGAAACAATCCATAAAGGATTAAAACCATATAAGAAACTGTTCTATCGTGAAATTACCGATGAAGATGTTGTTCGCTTGACAGAGATTAAAATCAAGCGTATTTCGAAATTCGATGCTTTTAAAGCCGATGAACATATCAAAGGTGTGGAAGAAGAAATCAAAGCTGTAAAATTTGATCTCGATAATATTAAACAATACACCATAACCTTCTATAAAAATTTATTGAAGAAATATGGTAAAGGTCGTGAGCGTAAAACGCAGATTTCCGAGTTCGAAACCATCGTGGCTTCTAAAGTGGTAATTAATAACGCTAAGTTATATGTAAACCGCGCCGAAGGTTTTGTTGGTATTGGATTAAAGAAAGATGAGTTTATCTCCGATTGTTCGGATATAGATGACGTTATTGCTTTTACTAGCGATGGTAAAGTGATGGTTGCTAAAGTAAACGAGAAGACGTACATAGGGAAAGATATTATTTACGTTGCCATCTTCCGCAAAGATTTGGATGACGAAACTGTGTATAATATGATTTATCAAGATGGTTCAAAAGGAGCAATCATGATGAAACGTTTTACTATCGGTGGTGTTACACGCGACAAAGGGTACGACCTCACAAAAGGACTGTTAGGGTCGAAGATTTTATTCCTTTCGGTAAGTAACCCGAATGATGGACCTACTGTAATTGTAAAGTTGAAGCCAAAGCCGAAATTAAGAAACCTCGAATCGATAATTTACTTCGGCGCTCAATTAATTAAGGGCCGCGGAGTTCAAGGAAATGTAGTGACCAAATTCCCAATCTTGCGAGTGCTAGAGGCTACGCCTGAACAAGTGCAACAATATAAAAAGAAACAACCTGATATTTTCCTGCCTCCATCGAAAGATGATAAAACGCAGATGAAACTGGAGATGTAAATTATAATGGAAGTCAAACAAAATTATCTTATCAAGCAAGCCCTGGAGATCATCCGGGGCTATGCTTTTAATGAACCCTTTCATCAGTTCCTGAAAGGAATCTTCAGATCGCAAAAACAATTAGGCTCCCGCGACCGTCGTAACTTACGTGCATTAACTTATGCTTGGTTTAGAATGGGTGCTGCAGGCGTTACGATGAGCGATGACGAGCGTATGCTTATGGGGCTATTCCTTGCCTACGACAAGGCGGATCCCTTCGCAGAACGCATGTTTCGCGATCATGAGGTGCTGAAATCTGATTTACTAACGTTGCCTATATCCGAAAAGTGGAAAATAGTGACGACAAGAAATCCTGATTTAAAATTGTCTGATATTTTTCCATTGCAAGATCAAATGATGGAAAATGTTAAAAACGATGAATTTTTACTTTCTCATTTTCAACGTCCAAAGGTCTGGCTGCGTATTCGTCGCGATAAAAAGGACGAAGTAATGGCTTTCCTAACATCAAAAGAAATCGTTTTTGGCACTAGTGATAAAAGTGAATTCGCCATTTCGGTAGAAGCCGACGAGCCTATTCACGAGACAGAAATTTTTGAGAAAGGATGGGTAGAGATACAAGATTTATCGTCGCAATTAACGGGGAATTATTATCGTCCTGAAGAAGGTCATTATTGGTACGACGCCTGCGCTGCTAGCGGTGGTAAGAGTTTGTTATTGATGGACATGGGAGTTCGGGTTGGACTAACGGTGAGTGATATCCGAAGTTCGGTCTTAGAAAATTTGAAAGTTCGTTTTGAGCGCAACAAGATTTTTAAATACACCATGCTAGTGGCCGACTTAGCGAACGACTTACCGACTCAATTAGTAGCGGAAAGCTTCGATGCCATCATCCTCGATGTGCCATGCAGCGGTTCAGGGACATGGGGAAGGAATCCCGAAAACCGACTAAACTTTGATATGGCTAAGCTACGCAGTTATACGGCCTTGCAAGAAAAGATATTAGTGAATGTGTTGCCCTTATTAAACGAAGGCGGGCGCATCCTTTATAGCACCTGTTCAGTTTTCAAAGCTGAAAACATTGGGGTATTGAAAGTCCTTGCCAAACACCCCGGCTTCAAAGTCACCAAGAGCGAGCTCATCACCGGCCACCTCCAAAAATCCGACACTCTTTTCGTCGCCGAAATAACCCGAATTTAGTCCAAATAAATCCATTTTAAAGCCCTGTGAAGGAGATTTGCGGGGCTTTGATCTTTATGGCAATGCTGTGTATTATCAGAGTAGGGTGGCGGATTCCGATAATTTTATTGTGCCTCAGTTCTTATAAGATGAAAGGTCTTTTCTTGAATTATTGATAGATTTGATTTGAGTGGATATTGACTTATGAAAACGAAAATAAAAAAACGAATCGTTATGGTAGTAATTTTTTCCCAGCAGATTTCTGCGGATTTAAAGTATTATTAAAAAAAAGATTACAACAAAATACTATATTCCGGATGTTTTTTTAGATTCTAAATGATTTTATTTTATTAATTCAATATTTGAATGATATTAGTTTTTTTAAATGTTTTGCGTAGTAATGAATTTGATTGTTTATACTAGTTGATTATTATATCGTCTCTGTGCAATTAAAATAGATTGGATTAGTAAACCGATATTATCTTTGCGGATAATTAATATAAATCTAAAAATACGCTTCCATGTTCTTACTCAAAAAACACAATTTCACAACCAACGATAGCGAATGGTCCTTTGAAGAACATTTAGATAGTCTGGTTGATTTTGCCCAAAGTAATTACCACTTAAAAGGCACCTTTTGTTGTGTACTGGAAATGTGCGATGATAACAATAATGACTTTAATAAACCTCAAGAATTTCAGCAGAATGCGTTAGATTATTTTATTGCCAACCAAGAACTTGTTTTGAGTAATGTGGCGGTGGCAATAATTAATCAGGTTTATCATGAAAATGTTTCGAATGAAATTTTGAGTGTAGCTGATGCATTATCGTTTGTTAAGCAAAAGGTATCATTCGAAAGTTTTAATATACTCGGAACACAAAAAGATAATTACAGTTATAGTGTCATTGTGTTCGGCTATGAAGATGAACATGACTTAGGAGTCATTACTTATAAAGATCGAGTTATTGCTATCAGAGATGCTGATACGGCTTTATTCGATTGGGATGATAAAATCTTGCAAGATAAACTCACCCAAGAAGAATGGAAAAAGCATCTTGAAGAAGAAAATAAACGAGTTGTACAAAATGTTGCCAATATCCAATTGCCGTTAGATCCAATCAATGCCAAACAATCGCGGAAATGGTGGGAGTTTTGGAAATAATATTACAGCTGTTGAAAATAATGAATTCTTAATAAAATAAAGCAAGAAAGTTCGAAAGGCCTTTCCCTAATTATTAAAGGATTTGATATTTTCTTTTCGTGATTTAAAAAAAAACAACCGCATCAAATTAATCGATGCGGTTGTTTTTTTTGTCTACTTTTCCCTTACATTATTCTAATTCCCCTTCGGGTTTTTGTTGGGGTATGTACAAGAGCTTAGCTCCCCATTTTCAAATTAAACACATCTTCTAATTAACGAAGTGTGATTTCGCTTACCCCGCTCAAATTTCCGTCCACGTAAATTTCCATGATGTATTTGCCGGGTGCGAAATTTCTTTCTTCTTCTTCCCAGTTTAAGCATAACTCTTGGTTAGCGTTAGCATAATCGATTGTTTGGCTTAAAGAGTATAGTAGTTCTTCGGTAGATCCTGTTTTGCGGAAGGTGGAACTTCCTTCAGCTCTGTTGCCAATAACTTTTCCGCTAGGTTCAATGATGCGTAAATACACCGTCTTGCTTCCCGCTTTTGCAATTTTATTTTCTAAAACAGTGAAGCAGGTTTCAATTTTGTTGGTGCGCTTCGCCATTGCGGTTTCCGAATATTTATTGTTGTTACGCTTTTTGTAGGATTTTATTTTTACATATTCAGCACGCAATACAGAGGCTGTGCTAACCGTTTTTTCTAAATTCTGACTTAAATCGTCAACTTTCGCCGTTAAATCTGTCTTGTCTTTTTTTAATTGTTCGTTCTCTACCATCAACGCATCTATTTGCTCGAGGTATTTATCGCGTAACGTTTTTAATTCATCCAACTCAGCTCTCAATTTTTTGTTGAGTGAAGTACTATTACCTTCTTTTCGGATAAGTTCTTTGATGCGTTCTTTGTATTTGTCGATGTCGCCATTCGCCACCGCCAATAAGCTGTCCATGCGAGAATTTTCTCCTTTGTATTGGTTGATTTCTGTATAGGTTTCGTTCAGCTCTTTTTCAACATCAATACGGGCAGTAATTAAACTGTCTTTTTCGTTTTTTGATGTTTCTTGTATATTACTCTTGCTTGTAAAAAGATAAGCGTTGAGTCCTAAAGATGCAAGAAGTAAAACAAGAAGTATTTTACTATTGTTGCTTTTTTGTGGTTCCATGTTGTTTACGGATAGTTTGAATAAAGCTAAATTAGGTGTTTGAAAGAGTAAGATTTATTGAGGTAAATTGTTTTGTTAACAATCAAAAGTTTATTGTTTTTAAATTTTAAAAGGATAGTATATTATGCCCGTAAACAGTTTTAAATAGTATGTTGTTGATGACAATTTAAGCGCAACGGCGCAACGATTTAACGGCAACCGCAACGTAGATTTTTAAATATAATCGATTTAAATAATTGTCGAATGAAAGAAGAGGAGTTTTACCTCGTGTCCTAAAAAAATGATCTGAAATTTACAATGGAGAGCAAAAATCGCTGCTTTTACTTGTTTATATACATGCAATCTTCAAATAATTTTTTAATGTGGAAGTTGAGTTGAATTTAAAATCAAAATCCTATTTCCCTTTAAATTAAATCTTGTATACGCAATCATTTTTCAAAAGCTATATCTCGCCGTAGGCGCAATGTCTAAACCTGCAAATTCTTTTGCTTGCCATTTGTAGTAGCCGTATAGAGCAATCATGCCGGCGTTGTCGGTGCAGTATTCGAAGGCAGGGATGTGTACTTTCCATCCTAATGTTTCTTGCTTTTCTTGCAATGCTTTGCGTAGTCCTTTGTTGGCCGATACTCCTCCGGCAATGGCGATGCTTTTTATACCCGTTTCTTCGGCCGCTTTTATTAGCTTTTTCAGTAATATGGCAATAATGGTATATTGCGCCGAAGCACAGATATCAGCCATATTCACTTCTGCAAAGTCGGCTTGCTGTTGTCGTTGCTTTTGTAAAAAATAAAGCACTGAGGTCTTGAAGCCGCTGAAGCTATAGTTGAGACCTTGTAAATCCGTTACTGGAAATTTAAAGGCTTTCGGATTGCCAATGGCCGCTAGTTTATCTACTTCCGGGCCACCAGGATAGGGTAGCTTTAGCATCTTCGCTACTTTGTCGAAGGCTTCTCCCGCAGCATCGTCGATTGTTTGTCCGATGATTTCCATCTTCAAATAGCTTTCTACTTTCACTATTTGTGTATGTCCGCCCGATACCGTTAAGCATAAAAAGGGAAATTCGGGTGCATCGATTTCTTGTCCTTCACGAGCAGCAAAATTGCCAATAACATGCGCTTGCATATGGTTTACTTCAATCAGCGGGATGTTTAAACTCAAGGCGAATGCTTTCGCAAACGAGGTCCCTACTAACAATGATCCGATTAATCCAGGACCTCTTGTAAATGCAACCGCCGCTAAGTCTTGTTTTGCTACCTTTGCCTCTGAAAGTGCTGCATCTACAACGGGAATTATTTGTTGCTGATGCGCTCGCGATGCCAGCTCAGGGACTACTCCTCCATATCGCTCATGTACTTCCTGTCCGGCAATAATGTTTGAAAGGATTATTCCATCGCAGGTAATCGATGCCGATGTCTCGTCGCAGGATGATTCTATGCCAAGAATATAAACAGGTTTTTTGTTCATAAGAAGACTGCAAAGTTAAAAGATGCAATGATACATTTTCTACTTTTCACCCTTACTTCACCAATAGACTGACGATTTGCACGTTAGAAATTAAAAATTAAGTAATTATCAAGCGTTTACGTAACATATTGCTCATCGTAGCTGGTAGTTTATTGCTCCTTTTCGTGGCAGTACGATCCCTCATACAGATTCCTTCGGTGCAAACTTGGGCAGTACAAAAGGCAACTAGTTATTTGAGTGATGAATTAAAAACAGAGGTTCGCATCGGTAGCATTGATATTAAATTTTTTAAAAGCATCGCTTTAACCGATTTTTTTGTGGCCGATCAGCGAAAAGATACGTTGCTATTTGCTCCCGAGTTAACGGTGTCATTATCCAAAATAAGTTTGTCGAAGCGGCAATTATTCATCCATGAGGCAAATATTAATAATGCTCGCATTGGAATCGTTCATTATAAAAATCCGCGTGAGTATAATCTCGATTTTATTATTCGTTATTTTTCTTCTGCAGATGTCGATACTACTCCTTCCCAACATCCTTGGGCTTTGAAAATAGAAAATATTAGGTTGCTTAATAATACGCTTACTTACCGAGACGAAAAATACCCTATTACTAAACATCGTCGCATCGATTGGGATGATGTGAAGCTCACTAAACTGAATGTTTATCTTACCGATCTTGTTCCTGATGCCGACACCCTCAATTTTAATATTGATAAGTTATCGTGTGTAGAGAAAAGCGGATTTGTACTAAATTCTTTTTCGGCAAGCATGCATGTGATTCCTGGATGCATGACATTGAATAAGATGAAAATACTTTCGCCTTACAGTGATGTTGCAGCCAATGTCAAATTTGATTATGATCATTTTGCCGATTTCGAGGATTTTATAGAAAAGGTTCGTTGGAAGGGTGATTTTTTTGAAAGTAAAGTTTCATTTGCCGATTTGCAGTATTTCGCAGAGGAGTTGTTTCATATCAATAAATCACTTGTATTCTCAGGTAGCGCACGCGGAACGGTCGATCGTTTTAAAGTGAAGGATCTTTCGTTGCGATATTCCGATGATTTATATTTTAAAGGTAATGCATCAATGGCCGGCCTGCCTAATTTTGATGAAACATATATGGAGTTAGATGTGGCCGATTTATGTTTAAAGAAAGAGCAAATAGAAACATTGCCTGCTTATCCTTTCGATAGTTTGCAAACAATAAAGCTTCCCGATAATTTGTCGTCGTTAGGTGTGATGCATTTTAGAGGGAAATTCAATGGGTTTTATAACGACTTCGTTGCTTATGGGAATACAACAACTGAATTGGGATTCGTATCGTCGGATATTAACTTGAAGATTGATCCCCTCGATCGTAAAACAAGTTATTCGGGTAATGTAACATTGTTCGATTTCGATATGGGTAAGTTGTGGAAGCTTAATCCCGAATTAGGTAAGGTGAGTTTAAAAACAAAATTAGAAGGCCACGGGTTTGAGTTAAATCATGTGGAAGCAAATCTTGAAGGGGAGGTAAGTCAAATACAAATGTATAACTATAACTATAGTAATATAAGACTTAACGGTCATCTTGCTAAGAAATTATTTACGGGAGAGATTGCTGTTTCTGATCCTAATCTGGATATGGATTTTGAAGGTGAAGTGGATCTGCGTCCCGAATTACCAATCTATAATTTTAATTCTTCAATACGAAAAGCTCATCTTGCAAAATTAAATCTTATTAAGCGTGATGGCTCTGCTAATTTTTCAGCCGATGTTGCTATTAATATGCTCGGAAATAATATTGATAATGCACAAGGAACTATTCAGCTAGAAGATGTTTTGTATAGCGAGAATAATAAAGAGGTGCGCAGTGATCGTTTATTTATGGAGTCGAAAATTGAAGGACGTAGAGAGCTGAATTTTGAATCTGATTTCGCTGATGCTCAGATTGTGGGTAAGTATACGCTTACTGATTTGCCTGCTGCTACAAAGCAGATTTTCTCAAAGTATATTCCGGCTACTTATAAAGCGCCAAAGGTGGTTCCGAAAGATCAGGATATCACATTTAGAGCTGAGGTGAAAAGAACGCAACAGTTATTCGATATTTTTTATCCAACATTGTCAATCGCCAAAGGGACAAATGTGGAGGGAGCTATTAATTCAAATACTGATAATTTTTCATTGTTGTTTAAATCGGATCAAATTGGAATTGAATCGGCTCAATTGAGTAATATTAATATTGCTGGAACAACGGGGGCTAATGGACTTGATGTGCGAACCAGTATTCAAAAGATATCTTTAGCAGATGAGTTAATGATAGATAATTTAAAGCTAAACGGAATTACACGACATGATACGGCTAGTATTACGATGAGTTTAGAGGGAGATGATAGTTTGAAATCAATAGCTAAAATTCGCTTCGATACACAGTTTATGCAAACTGGATATACTACTATAAAATTGGTGCCTGAAGTGTTGCGGTTAGACGGTACAGAATGGACCATTGATAATCGCAATTACATTCTCCTCGATTCGAGTGGTGTGCTGTTAAACGATCTTAATTTTTCGAGCGGTGTTCAGCATATTAATTTAGAGGGAATTGCATCTAAAGATACCTCAGGCGTTATGGTTGCTGAATTCAAAGATTTTGAGTCGAGTAATTTAAATGATTTACTGAAGTTGTATGATGTAAATATTGGCGGCAAAACGAATGGTACGGCGCGTATTTCTTCACTCTTAAAACGACCAGCTATTACTGCTAATTTGCAAATCGAAGCGTTACGATGGTATAATGATACGCTTGGAGATGCTACGCTAACTTCTGATTTTAATGGGAAGAATGGAGTGGTAGATGTAAATGCTATTGTAACACGCGGTGGCGATAAAAACATTACAGTAATAGGGCAGTATATTATAAAAGAGAAAGATGATGAATTGAATTTTAAAATCGATTTACAGAAAACCTATTTGCAATCATTTAGTCATTATTTGGAAGGATTAGCGTCGAATATAAGTGGAGTAGCTAGCGCTAAATTGATGCTAACTGGCACAGCGAAAAAGCCATTGATTACGGGTACTGCGAACTTGCAGAAAGTAAGTTTTATGGTTGATTATTTAAAGACATCATATAGCTTTTCTTCTGAAATAGAACTCACTCCGAAGTATATCGGTTTTAATAAAGTTACATTGAATGATGTGAAAGGAAATAAATCGATGGTGAGTGGAAAAATTTTACATGATAATTTGACGAATTGGTATTTTGATATTGATATCAATGCAAAGAATGCCCAAGTATTAAATACAACTGCTTCCGATAATGATCTTTATTACGGCGTAGCTTATGCGTCGGGATTATTAAGTATTAAAGGGTACCTCGATTATTTAACAATGAACATTGGGTTGAAATCAGAAAAAGGAACCCGTATTTATATTCCGTTGAATAATCCGGAAGAAGTGAGCAAGAGTAATTTTATCACGTTTGTAAGTGCTGATTCTATTGCTAAAACCGAAAAAGATGATGGCCCCGACTTTAGCGGAATTGCGTTAAATATGGATTTCGAAATGACTACAGATGCGTATATGTATTTAGTGTTTGATTCAAAAATTGGTGATGTAATTGAAGGAAATGGAAAAGGTAATTTAACCATGACGATTAGTCCTGCCGAGGATTTAAAGATGTTTGGTAACTACGAAATCGAATCAGGTAAATATCTCTTTACTATGCAAAATGTTATTAATAAG
>CAIRUC010000027.1 GCA_903881665.1 uncultured Bacteroidota bacterium
TAAATAAATAAAAACAAAATGAAAAAACTATCTACAATTTTAGCAGTAGTATTAATTACTACAAGTGTGTTCGCTCAAGCACCTCAAAAAATGAGCTATCAAGCCGTAATCAGAAATAGCGGTGGAACATTAGTAACAAATCAAGGTGTTGGAATGCGAGTAAGTATTTCAACAGATTCAACATTTGCAATCGGTAATATAAATTACCGAGAAATTTATAATCCGAACCCTACAACAAATGCAAATGGTTTAGTAACAATTGAAGTTGGAGGCGGATTAGCTTTAATAGGAACATTCGCAGGTATCAATTGGGCAAATGGTACTTATTATATTAAAACCGAAACCGACCCCACAGGCGGAACAACTTATACTATTAATGGTAAAAGCCAATTATTAAGTGTTCCTTATGCTTTATGTGCAGGCAATGTAACTAATTATACTGGCGGTACAGGTATTAATGTTACAGGAACAACAATAACAAATACTGCACCCGACCAAACAGTCGCTATTACAGGCACAGGGCATACAACTGTTTCGGGTACATATCCTACCTTTACAGTTAACACGCCCAATTATACAGCAGGTACAGGAATTTCAATTGCAGGTGGTACAGTAACAAATACTGCACCCGACCAAACAGTTGCAATTACTGGCGGTACAGGAATTAATGTTACTGGTACTTATCCTAATTTTACAGTAACTAATACAGCACCCGAATCAACTCCAAGAATAGTTTATGGTAATGACGGTGGCGGTGGTAGCGGTTACACAGTAAGTAGTTCTGGAGGAGGTTTAACTTACCTAAATTTTAACACTCCATTTTCTTCACCTCCTATGGTTACTGCTACTTTGATAAATGTTCAAACAGGTGCAGGAACTCCATTTGTAGGAATCCAATCAGTTTCAACATCTCAAGTGATTATTATTACTGGATACACTTCAAATAGTGGGAGTTTTGCTAATTTACAATATGTAAATTATTCCTTCAATTTTATTGCAGTAGGGAATTAGAAAACAAAACACTCCCCGTAAGCGCGAAGTTGCACTTAGTGCTTAATTAAGGATGTAAGTTGTACTTACAGTAAGAAGAAAGAAAAAGAAAGAATTGAATAAAATAATCAAATATAAAAAACAAAAACAAAATGGAAGATTTATTTACAACAAAGTACGATGATGTTATTAAGGAGCAATTACAACACTTATATAATTATCCTGAAATGCTACCATTTATCGGAACTAATTATGAAAAGATGTCTTCCAAAATATTTATTTTAGGAGAAAGCCATTATTTTGACGAAGACGTTGTAGAAGAACTTGGTGAAACATTTTTAACAGATTGGTATAATCAGAATTCATTGAAGTTAGATAAGTGGATAACAAATTATTTTTTTACAAGAGGCAATTTGAAATTAGTGGAAGATATGGAATATAGAAAACCTCTTGCAAGTTATTTTAATATAAGAAGAGAATTAAAAGATAAAGAGGATTTAATAAATAGTGATAAAGTATTTAGCAATTTCGTTTACTTTAACTATTTTCAAAGACCTTCTATCATATCTGGTGGTTCTATTACTCCAAACGAAAAAGATAATGAGGTAGCCTACGACACCATCTTGAATATGGCTGATGTGCTGAAACCAAATAAAATTATCTTTGCGAGTGTAAAAGGTTTTGATTCGTTTAACTATTCAAGCACGATTAATAGTTCTAAAGTTTTAAGTAATAGTATAGACGTTGATTTTGTTCCTCACGCAAGTAGTAGATGGTGGAATGTTAAAGCAGGTAAATACGGTAATATGACTGGAAGGGAAAAGTTTATTACACTACTAAAAAGCAAATAATTTAATACTTAAACAACAATAATAATGAAAGACACAATTAGACAACAATTAAACAAACTCCCCGTAAGCGCGAAGTTGCACTTCGTGCTTATTTAATGATGTAAGTAATACATACAGTAAAGAGAAAGAAAAAAGAAAAGTAAGCAAAGCTTACAAAACATATAAACACTAACCCCTGCCATGCATGGCTATGCATAGGGCTTAAAGGGGGTGATTTGTGAATTAAAAACAGCTATTGCGTAAAGCCAACGGAAAGCGATATGCTTTGTGTGGTTTTGTTACATATATAAGCAAGTTAGCAGTAATTGTAACGCTCCGAACGTAACCGAATTGACAACTTAAGAAATAACTTATGAAACAGACTTCAAAGGAGAAAAAAATAATTGAGGAAATTAACAGATTAATTCCAAACGTAACTATTAATTCTCAACGGGCTGGAAATATAAATGAAGTTATCCAGGCGCATTATTTTATCTCTACAGAAAACGTACATTTAATTAATAGTGAATATTCGTATAAAGGCAAACTGAATTTCATTCACTTCACAAACTTAATTGCAGTTCAATCAATAATAACGGAAAGAAATTTGCGCCTATACAATCTGCGTAATCTAAACGACCCAAGAGAATATTCGTTTGCTGGTGATTTGATAACGTTGGATAAAGACAAAAGGAAAGATGCAAAAGATAATTTTTATTTGTTGTCAATGTGCAAAACAGAACTATTAACAAGTAGGGCAACAACAGAAATTGAATTCAATATGTGGCGACTATATTGTAACAATGGGCAAGGAATTGCACTTGAATTAAATTTTGATGAAAGCCCACCAGTGAATTGGGAAGATTATTTTCTCTCAAAAGTTCTTTATGGTGCTTCATCAAAGACAAATCTTAAAGAGCTTAACAAACTTCTATCACAACTTGAAAATGAAAAGCCACAAGTTTCTGCTGACTTAGGACAAATAGCATGCTTTCATAAATCACGACTATTTAAACTTGAACAAGAAATCAGACTACTATTTGATAACAGAATAAACAAAGTAATTGGAGCTACAACATATGGCTTTAAAGGTGAAACAACTTCTCCAATTACAAGGACAGACATTTCAAAATCCTCAACCGTAGAAAATGAAATCAAATATTTAGAACTCCCTATTTACCATTCAGACTTTAAAGCTATATCTACTAAAGGGACTATCCCTATTCCTAAAATAGAAAAAATTATTTTAGGTTATCAGTTCAAAGACAACTTTCAAAAAGTAGCAACACATTTAGAAACCTTATGTAATAAACGACTTGGTTACATTCCGAAAATTGAACAATCTAGGTTGACAAATTGGTATCACGACACACCTTAAAAACATTGACACGAAAGAAAGCACAGCAGCTAACATAGGCCGTATGTTTGTAAAATTATTTTCCAAGAAAGAGTTATTTGTACCTTTAACAAATAATTTAAAACCTTGGAAAAATGGAATCACAAACACAAACACAAAGCATTGGCAA
>CAIRUC010000028.1 GCA_903881665.1 uncultured Bacteroidota bacterium
AAAGTAAGAGCCGTCGCGCGGCTACAGCGCGTTGGAAGAGGGAAAATGTTTTATCCTGTATTTCTATCATTGAATGATTCAAAAAAATAACCCCACAAAGACCAGAAGGCTCCTGTTTGCCCGATAATTTAGGACTAAAAGAGTCAACCAAAATTAGGCTTGTTTATTACCATAAAGACCACAAAGGAATTACACAGAGGTCACAAAGTTGGGAAGGAGCAAAACCAATGGGTTGGGCTCTGTGTGTCTCTGTGAGATCTCTGAGTCCTCTGTGGTTAAAATAACAAGCTTTTAATGAATGAGCATTTTCTTGAAATAAAAAGGGTAAGCAAAAAAAAATCCGCCTTAATCAGGCGGATTTTTTTATTTTTTTGATGCGATATTAAGCATGCATTTTCTCTTTCTTTCCGGTAAGAACCTCTTTCGATTCACGGAAATCAGGATCATCAACGCAGCAATCAACCGGACAAACAGCAGCACATTGAGGTTCATCATGGAAACCTACGCACTCTGTACATTTATCTGATACGATATAGTAAACGTCCATTGACTTAGGTTCTTGAGCGGAACCCGCATCAACTTCATTTCCATCAATTTTAGTGAACATACCTTTTACGGAAGTTCCGTCGGAGAAACGCCACTCGGCGCCACCTTCATAGATTGCATTGTTTGGGCACTCAGGCTCGCATGCACCGCAATTGATGCATTCATCAGTAATCTTAATTGCCATGTTGTTATGGTTTTATAGCGTAATTTTACAACGATTTAATCGCAAAAATACATATTAATGTTTCGCTTCCCGAAAAAAGGGAAAATATCATGAAGATAATTTCAAGAATTGAGGCCCTCGCTAAATGGGGCAGTGCTATTGGAGCCTTGCTCGATGACATGGCTACTAGTCCAAATAACGACCAAAATGCCCTCGCGGCAGCTATTCAAAAAGCCTATTTGAAGAACAATTGGTTTACTGTAAATAATTCAATAAAAGCTTTAGGTGAGGTGTGCAATATGTTGAATAAGATTATATTAGATGTTTGGATAAATAATTATCACGACGATCTTTCTGATAATCCTGACGTTAAAAAAGTGGGAATCATTATGGCTGGAAATATTCCCGCTGTGGGCTTTCACGATTTGCTTTGTGTGTTGGTTTCTGGACATAAAGCGGTTATTAGAACTTCTTCCGATGATGCTTTTTTAATTCCTTTTTTGGTGGAAGTGCTGCTAAATATTGCTCCCGATTTCGAAAATCAGATCGAATTTACGCAAAGAATTAGTGATATTGACGCCGTAATTGCGACTGGAAGTAACAATTCGGCGCGCTATTTTGATTATTATTTCGCCAAATATCCGAGCATTGTTCGCCGAAATAGAAATTCGGTGGCGGTGCTTTCAGGACATGAAACAGCCAACGATTTCCGCGCTTTAGGAAATGATATCTTCGATTATTTCGGTTTAGGTTGCCGCAATGTGGCGAAGTTGTATGTCCCTCACGGCTATGTTTTCGATCCTTTCTTTGCCGTAATCGAAGAACGTGCTTCACTCATGGAGCATAACAAATACATGAACAATTACGATTACCATAGAGCCTTATTCTTGCTCGATGGAATTCCTTTCCTAACCAATAATTTCTTGATTTTGCGCGAAAATGAACCTATAGCAACTCCGGTTTCTGTGGTTCATTACGAATTTTACGACGATATCAATACCCTCGAAGAACAACTGAAAATTAAATCCGACGAAATCCAGTGCCGTGTAGGTCTTAACGGACTCCCTTTCGGTTCTTCCCAACAACCTGGCCTCATGGATTATGCTGATGGGGTTGATGTTTTGCAATGGTTGACTGGGTTGGGTTTTTAAAGTTTAAGGTTTATAGTTTACGGTTTAGGGTTACGCGAAGCGGGTTTGGGCTAACGCCGTTTAGCTGAAGCTGTTTATGGGTTTAGGGTTTAAGGTTTAGGGTAGCGCGAAGCGGACCACGAGATTATTCTTTTGCTTAAGCACTCAAACGCTAACGGCTTTGCCGAACTGTAAACTTTAAATCATAAACCTCATAACAGAAAAATAAAACAATTTGCGTTCAGCAAAGTGTTTTATTTTTCATACGCCCCCAAATCCGGAGCGGCTCCATTAACCCTATTATTCCCTTCTAAGTCTTGTAGTAGTCCTCCCGTTAAAGCATCATCTCCCTTGTCGATACAGAATGATCCTGCTTCTAAATGGTAGTCGTTTTCGGTGTGGTTGGTGAAAAAAGGATTAGTGTTAGCCCATACAGATGTGAAAAAGTTTGGGTCTGTGATAGGGGTGTTATGGTCGACTTGTAAAAGACAATGATTAAACTGATGGTTGCTTAATGATCCCGATTTGAAATCCAATTCTAGCTCGTTGTCGTTGTCGCCGTATATAATGCAGTTTTTGAAACTAGCTTTGCTTAAATCAGCCGTAATAATACTATTATTGCTTCCTGTAGTATAGTTGTTGATGTATAAAACGGGATTACTTCTTTGTCCTTTGCGCCAGTAATTCGCTAAGGTGCAATGCGTGAAATCGTAGCTTCCGCCGATAGTTAGTGCCGCGTTATATTGTCCGCAGTTGGCAATAACGGTATTCGTTGCTTCGATGGTCCAGTTGCGAGCCAGCATCCCTAATCCACTCATGTTTTTGATGATGGTATTGCTCACTTTTAAGGTTTGCAATGGCATCACGGGATCAAATAATACTTCTGTTTGTAATCCGATATATCCGTTTTTAATTACGGCATGATCGATTTCATTTATCGCTCCATCGTTGATCCAAATACGATCCCATTGTCCGGGTTCGTCGACATACGCTTGCTCTCTTCTTAATCCTTGGAAGACGACTTGATTTTGCGCGGTGCCCGTTACTTTCAGCTTCCCACCTTTATAGACCCACAGTCCAGCGTTATTGCTAAAATGGATTTGGGTTCCTTGTGTTATTTCTAGGGTGGTGGAGGAATCGATAACAGCAAATCCACCATATACTACATAGGGCAATTGATTGTCCCAAACGGTAGTATGATTGTCGATTGTGTCGACAATAGCGTATTTAATTTGACCCACCGTCTTGCCTTGATCATCTTTCAAATTCAACACCTGATCAGCAACAATAAAATGCGCATTTTGTCCCCATGAAACTAAATCAACATCCTGGCGATTTCCATTCGTCTCGAAGACGATAGAATCTTGAATGATATACGGGAGTATTTGATTGTTTGGGTCAACGGTCACTTCAACAAAAATCCATAAGCTGTCGCCAGCTCTTAGTTCAACATCATTAAAAGATGTGCTAGGCAAACCGTTAACGTTTATGCGGTAATAGGATGTAGATCCTCCCGCCAAACGAATATTTGAAATTTTAATAGGCTGATCGTAAGGGTTATAAATTCGTAAGTTTTTAGTAGCCGACCCTATTGTAGCGAAAACGGTATCGAACATAATGGTATCGTCGGAAAATTGAAGAGTGGCAGTGCTATCGGTAAATAAATCCTCTTTTTTACAAGAAGAAAATACGAATACAAAATAGGAGCCTATAAGGAAGAAGAGAATATTTTTTATCATAATCGGATGCAATGCAAATATAAGAAATGCAACTCTATGAACGGAAAAGGCAGAAGGTTGGTATTCGGAAGGAAATCAATGACTGAATGAATGATAGATTGAATGACTGAATGAGGTCATAACGAAATAAGGGCGGCAATTGAATTTTAGTACTACTGGTACTCCAATGGAAGAGATTTAAATCGGCTTAGCCCTTCATCGTATACGGAAAATCTGAATAAATCTGTAAAATCAGCGTCATCAGCGGCCCATCCAGCAAAGCGTCAGTTACTAGTCAATTAGCATATTTATAGAGTGATTTCACTTTGTTAATCGAAATTTAAGAAGGGAATTACAAATTTATTTTGCGAAAATATTTGGTTAATTATTTGATAAACAGTTTTTTGAGTTGTATTAGTGCGCAGGGGTGCATAGTGAATAACCAATTTCAAGAAAAACATTCTCATTTTCTATTGTCGAATTAGGATTTATCATTATCTTTGCAGCCCTATTGAAAAGAATACCATGAAAAAAGATATTCACCCTAAAAGCTATCGTTCAGTTGTATTTAAGGATATTTCCTGCGATTACGCTTTCATGAGTAAATCATGCATCGAAACGAAAGATACTATTAAGTGGGAAGACGGAAATGATTATCCGTTGGTAAAACTTGAGATTTCTCACGAATCACATCCTTACTATACAGGTAAGATGAAATTGATTGATACAGCCGGCCGTGTTGATAAGTACCGCAGCCGTTTCGAAAAGTCGAAAAAGAGTCTTGATTCTAAGTAATTAGACATCAGTTGATTGTGTACAGAACCCTCACTTAGTGAGGGTTTTTTGTTTTCAGAGAGTTTATTATCCGATGTTAAATAATTACAAATGATTAATTGTTCTTTTTTCGAAAAACTTTACCTTCCTTTGTATATCGATTTTTGAAATTGAATTCACACATCAAACTATTTAAAATGGCAACTGAAGCTGCAGACGCAAAAGAAAAATTAAAAGTATTACAGCTGGCGATCGATAAGATTGAGAAGGCGTACGGGAAAGGCACCATCATGCGCATGGGCGATAATGCTGTAGAGGCGATTGAAGCAATTCCTACAGGTTCTATCACTTTAGATGCTGCATTGGGAATTGGCGGATACCCGAAAGGAAGAGTAATTGAGATCTATGGGCCTGAGTCTTCAGGTAAAACTACATTGGCAATTCACGCTATTGCTGAAGTTCAAAAGCAAGGTGGTATTGCAGCATTCATCGATGCAGAACATGCATTCGATCGTTTCTATGCACAAAAACTAGGTGTTGATATTGAGAATTTATTGATTTCGCAACCTGATAACGGTGAGCAAGCTCTCGAAATTACCGAGAATTTAATTCGTTCAGGTGCTATCGATATAATTGTTATCGACTCGGTAGCTGCATTGACTCCGAAGAGCGAAATTGAAGGTGAAATGGGTGATAGCAAAATGGGCCTTCAAGCTCGTTTGATGTCGCAAGCTTTACGTAAGCTTACGGCTTCTATTAGTCGCACCGGATGTTGCTGTATCTTCATTAATCAGTTGCGTGAAAAAATCGGCGTTATGTTCGGAAATCCTGAAACAACAACGGGTGGTAACGCATTGAAGTTTTATGCTTCGGTTCGCCTCGATATTCGTCGTATCGGTCAAATAAAAGATGGTGATGTTGTGGCTGGTAATCGTACAAAAGTGAAAGTGGTGAAGAATAAAGTCGCACCTCCTTTCCGTTTAGCTGAATTCGATATTATGTATGGAGAAGGAATCTCTAAGATGGGCGAGATTGTTGACCTTGGTGTCGACACGAACGTAATCAGAAAAGCAGGTTCTTGGTTCAGTTATGGTGATATTAAAATCGGTCAAGGACGTGATGCGGTGAAGCAAATGCTGCACGATAATCCTGAAATGTGCGAAGAAATAGAAGCAAAAATTCGTGAAGCATTGGCAACTAAAAATGCTCAATAATTCACTCGAACGATTGGTTGAAAAGGGTGGGACTTCGGTTCCGCCCTTTTTTAATGGATGAATGGCTGAGTGAGCAACTGAATGATTGAATGAGTTAGTGAGTGAATGACTGAATGAATGCGTAGTAAATTATACACTATATTTAGGCTAAGAAATAGTGGAACTTTCGTCTGATAATTATATCTGTAGATCAGGAATCCATTCGGCTTGTATTTGAATTCTGATATATATACTTCAACTGAAAATCTAGAAGTATTAGTAAACAGGCAAAACAATAAAAAACTAAATTTGTATAATGCTGCATTCTACTAATCCCTTTTGTAACCTGAAATCGCATATTGTTCCTGCAATAATATGTTTGGTTTTGGTTTGTGCTTTTCAAACGGAATTAGTTGCTCAAAGAGGTAATGTTTGGGTGTTCGGCGATAGCTCTTTAATTGATTTTAATAACCCTAATAATCCTATTCCCGGACATAGTGCAATAAATTCCAGAGGAA
>CAIRUC010000029.1 GCA_903881665.1 uncultured Bacteroidota bacterium
ATAACAGAATATTGTGAGCAATTAAAGCTAAGTGTTTCCGATTTAGTGTATGTAAACGAAGAAGCATGGAGAACGAGAGCAGAAATTAAAAAAGAAGCTTTACATATTTGGGAAGAAATTAAAGATTGTATTTGGAGAGGAACGCATAAAAACGGAATTTTACCTGGAGGATTACAAGTCAAAAGACGTGCAGCCGAATTAAACAGTAAATTAATTAATGGCAGAATTTTTCAAGATAAAGAAAGTTGGATTTTAGCAATAAAAAATGAAAAACACGACTTTACTTTAGTCAACAAATGGATCAGCTGCTTTGCACTTGCAGTGAATGAAGAAAATGCCTCTTTTGGAAGAATAGTAACAGCACCCACTAACGGTGCCGCGGGAGTAATTCCAGCAGTATTGATGTATGCCTATTGCTTTCTTAAAGATTTTGATGAAGAAAAAGTAGTTCGTTTTATATTAACGGCGGGAGAAATAGGAACACTGTTTAAAAAAAATGCAACTATCAGTGCCGCTTTGGGTGGTTGCCAAGCTGAAATTGGAGTTAGCAGTGCAATGGCTGCGGCCGCATTAGTTGAATGTATGGGGGGCTCACCTGGTCAAGTATTGATGGCTGCAGAAATAGCGATGGAACATCATTTAGGGTTAACTTGTGACCCAATTGGAGGCTTAGTTCAAATCCCTTGCATAGAGCGAAATAGCATGGGAGCCATGAAAGCAATAACAGCGGCTAACATTTCAATTGAAAGCGATCCATTATCGGCCAAAGTAAGTCTTGAAGATGTAATTAAAAGTATGTGGGAAACAGCGAAAGACATGAACTCAAAATATAAAGAAACATCAGAAGGTGGTTTAGCTACTAACATCTCGGTAAACGTACCCGAATGTTAACCTTAGTTTTTGGCTGGAAACAATAGCGAACTATCTCCGTAACTTAAAAAACGAAAATCATTTTCCAGTGCGTATTGATAAATCGTTTTCCATTTATCACCAACCAATGCCGAAACTAATAACAACAACGTACTTTGAGGTTGATGAAAATTAGTAATAAGAGCATCTATCACTCGGAAATGATATCCTGTAGCGATAATGATTCGCGTAAATCCAGTCAACTCTTTTAACCCGCTTTCAACTACTTTATTTTTTACTGCCGTTAAGGCATCGAGTGTTGAGGGAAGTGCTGTTGAAGAATATCCATAGGGTTCCCATTGATCTACGTTAAGCTCATAACCAATCGCATTCCCTTGTAAAATTTTAACTCCCCACCAATACAAACTTTCGAGTGATCGTGTTGCTGTAGTACCTACGGGAATCACATTGCCTACTTTCTTTTGCTGAATTAGTATAACTAAAAAATCAAGTGTAAATATCAACCTTTCGGCGTGCATATCATGCTCCTCCATTACATCTGCTTTCACAGGCTTAAACGTGCCAGCTCCAACATGCAATGTAAGGTAAGCAAGAGTAACTTTTTTCGCTTGAAGATCTTTTAATAGTTCATCGGTAAAATGGAGGCCGGCAGTAGGGGCAGCAACCGAACCATCGTGCTTAGCATATACCGTATTATACCTTAACAACTCATTCGTATTTGCTTCACGATTCATATAAGGAGGAAGAGGCAAAATTCCGGCACTTTCTAAAATTTCACTGAATATAAAATCACTTGGAGTCCAGGTGAATTCTACCAATGATTGCTGCCCTTTCACCTCTATCCGCTTTGCATTAAGAACAACCTCCTGCTCCTTAATTTCAAATTTACTATTAATCACCTCGTCTAATTTCCATTTCTTAGCGTTGCCAATCATTGCCCACCAACGGCAAGCACCTTTGCTTCTAAATGAAATTTCAGGAGTAATCCCACGTTCAGGCTCTAAACAGAAACATTCGATGCGGGCACCACTAGCACGCGAAAAAAGCAGGCGCGCCAAAATCACTTTGGTATTATTAAACACCAACATTGTGTTTTCAGGAAGAAAATTACTTAAGTCGTTGAAAGGACTATCAGAAACTACTTCCTCCCTAAAAATCAGCAACTTAGAGTCTGACCGTTTGATTAATGGCACAGAAGCAATGCGATCATCCGGAAGTTCATACGTAAAATCATTAATAGCAAGCCGGCGTGGATTGTAAATCATGGAGCAAATATAATTCTTAATAAACGTATCGAAAATTTAATTCTACTATCTTTAAAGGATGAAAAACTTTCATAATTAAAACACTACAATTTCTTTTTTTGTAGATTTACATCCTATCAATTTCAGGTAAATATCTAATTAAAAGCTCGAACAATTGAACACAAAACTATTATCACTCCACAATTCAACTATAAACATGAAAAAAATTCTACTACTTATTTTAATGACTGGTTTTGGCTTAACTGGGTACAGTCAATGTACCGCAAACACGAAGTCGATATCATTAAACGGAACTAGCAGCTATGTATCATTTAGTAATGATAGTAATTTGCAAATTGACAGTGCAATAACTGTAGAAGCATGGATTAAGCCTTCGGTATTTGGAGCAAACAATTATTCGAATTCTATTTTCTGTAAGCATAGTTGGTCACAAGGAGAGATGGGATATGTACTTCGTTGCGGAGGTAGCGGACAACTTTCATTCAATTTTGCAGGAAAGGATAGTTTAGGAACACCAGCAAATTGGAAAGAAGTATTAAGCCCTATAAATGCACTTACGGTTAATACTTGGCAACATGTTGCAGCTACATACGATGGAGACACTGCTCGTTTATTTATAAATACAATTCAAGTAGCCACTTTTGCTTACAATGGATCAATCGTACCTTCTACTGCGCTACCAGCATGCATCGGAAGATTGTCGGAAACATCGGTAGCTGCAAGCAGATTTTTCAACGGTTTAATTGATGAGGTAAGAGTATGGAAAAGAGCGTTAAGTCGCACAGAACTTGCAGCTGGATACAACCGACACATCTCACCAACTTCGCCTGGCTTAGTAGGTTATTGGAACTTTAATGTAACAACAGGAACAAATATTTCCGATCAAACCTCTAGCGGAAATACAGGTACCTTAATGGCAGGCTCTTTATCTACAAATGTTCCGTTTTACCAAGGAGCGTTAACACCAATAGTTACATCGAGTGGTGCTTTATTAACATCTACTTCGGCAACTACCTACCAATGGAATTATAATGGTCAACCAATTATTACAGGGACAAATCAAATTTATACTGCAACACAAAACGGAACATACACCGTAACTATAGTTGATTCCATTGGATGTCCAGCAACATCAGCACCAGCAATTATAACTGGCGTTAGTATTCAAGAAATTAGCAGTAGCCATAATTTAACAATAAACAATCTTGCAAATACAATTGAAATAATTGCGCAAAACACTACGAAAATAGTGTCGGCACAAATATTCAATAGTAATGGAAGTTTAGTTGCAGAATTGCAAAGCCAAGATAATGTGGCTAGCTTCAATAAAAGCACTTTTGCTAAAGGAATATACATTATCAATATAACAACCGACAAAGGCCTTTATCAAAGTCGAATTGCAATTCAATAAAAAGAAAAAATATAACACAAAAGCCTGCTATACCCTAGCAGGCTTTTTTTAGTAACAATAAATATAGTATCGATAAATTAACAGAAGTTAAAATCAATTGAAATATTAAATTTGCGGTCATGAAAAAAATCATCTTCATTTTAACAATTGTATTTTCGGGATCGATCAAAACAAATGCTCAAAAAATAATTTATGAAATAAAATGCGATTGTGACGAAAAAATACATGACACCATTTCGGTATGCTATTATAACCGAGAAGAACAACTGGCGAAAAAAGTGCGTAGAGACTTCCCTCCTACCTCCATTTATTATTACTATAATTCATCAGGCAAACTTTACAAAAAAACCTCTTTTGATGAAAACGAAAAATTAAAAAAATTCAACAAAGTATTTTATCAACCAAATCAAGAATGGTTTGCCGACAGCTTATTTAATGCCGACAGTAGTTTCAGTATGGCATTGTTAAGAATAAAAGACACGATGCCGATGAGCTGGATTGTTTATTGGAGTTTTAAGGGAGATACTATTCCTACCGTTGAGCAACGTATTGTATTGGATAGTTTAGGCGATGAGTTTTTAAACACTACGTGCTATAGTCCTAATGATTGTATTACCTACAAAACATATTACAAAAATCATGTAAAAACAAACATTGAAGTTTGGGTAATAAAAAACGACAAACCGGTTCCTGAACTAAAAGAAATAGAAGAATTTGTTTTAGACGAAAACGGAAAACAAAAAGTTAAAATACATTCTGATTCATCCGGAAGATGCATTGATCATACCTATTACTTAACCATCAAAAAAGCAAATTAGGTTCCCTAGAAAACCTCCACCCAATAAATACCGCCAGCTCTCTAAGGCCAATAGTTCCTTCAATAACTATGGCTTCGCTCTTATGATTAGGCTGCGTTTCCTTCATCAAAAAATGAAGGAAGCTACGAATAAGCCTATCAAATGACAGAATCAATGAATGAAGTTGAGTTCATAATACGATACACCAATATATTTAAAAACAGGAATCGAGATTATAAATCATCTCTGCTTTTTGCTCCTGATGCGGGCTTAGGTCCCCTTTTATACGTTATTAATCCATTTAAAAAATTTCGCAGTAATTGATCACCGCAAGGAACGTAATTGGGATGGTCTTCCTTTCGAAATAAAGCATTCAATTCGCTTTTAGTAATTTCGAAATCATTTAACTTTAAAATTTCAATAATATCATCGTCGCGTAATTCAAGTGCTACGCGAATTTTTTTGAGAATATCGTTATTGGTCAACATAAGTAATTATTTCCTTTGCAAAGCTATTAAAACGCATCCAAAAGAAGTGTTTCGCTATTATTAAATATGAATTTATCGCCGTTTGTTAGTTTCAGGATTCTCTGAGCAATAGGAGCGCTTGAAGAAATGCACATAATTGAAACACCTTCAAAATCGATTTTACCCAAATTAACACAAATCATCGCATTGAAGGACGAAGTAACGACGAGACTTCCCATTTGTACTGATTTAAAAGAGGCGACTTTCTTCAAGGAGGTTAAAGTATTAAGGTCTTTCAGTGCTTCCGATAATACGGAGGCATTTAAATCTCGGGCATTCTGGCTTAACGCTCGGGCCGTTTCATGTTTATCGCCAGCTGAACTTTTATCCTCATTATTTGCGGAATCTTGAGCATCACCTACGGCCTCTTGCAGAACCTTTACCCTAGCGTGAATTATTGACAAGCAAAACTCGGTAAAACGCTGCTTAAAACGTAACTTATCAATCATGGACAAATCCAACAACTCATCTGTAATCATTTTGCTAAAATAACCACAAAAATCGTGGAACCACATCGACTTGTGATTATCTCAGTGAAAAAATAAATGCTGCGCTATTTATTATACAATTTATACTATATTTGATTAACCAAACAAAGACAATGAAAAAAATTCTACCATCTATTTTGCTGATTATTTCAGCGAATTTCGTTAGCGCCCAATCAGCAAATACAATTTACGGTATTGCGCGTCAGAATTATTTCTCTACAGTTGTTGACCCTTTTGATTCAACGATAACACATCAGGTTTTCGACTCCACCTCAATACGACTAGGACTTTTTAATACCCTTACAGGAGTAGTAACTCCAGTTGGAGTAACAGGATATAATGAAGCTATCAATTTAACTGGAGCGGCATTAAATCCATACGACAATACCTACATTTTTATTGGAGCAACAAAAATGAATACACTCGACCTAAGCTCCGGACAATTGATTCATCAGGCAACGTTAAACAATCCAATCACAGCAAGTTATTTCGATAATTTCAGATTCTGCAACTCCGACAGCACCATGTACGGACTCTCGAGAAGAAATCATTTTGATTCAACATTAATGATGACTGTAGGAGCATTGTATTTAGCAAAAGCCAATACTACTACAGGATTGATTACTGAAATTTCGACAAGCTCTATTGGCCAAAGTTATGCACTGGCAGGAAGTGCAATCGACCCCTATCAAATGGTGTATTATTATTCTACAGGATCGCATTTAATGGGAATAGACATGTATGATGGCACCCTATTCAGCGATGTAACTATTGGCACATCTCCGAACGAACACTTCGATAATTTTACTTATAGCTGCTCCGATACTGCCTTATATGGTTTAGTGAGAAATAATTATATTAGCTATACTCCTAGCCCTTGGGTACCGGGCGATTCGGTTGCACATGTAGATTCAACTACTATGAAATTAGGAAAGATTAATGCTACAACAGGAGTTATTACTACTATATCACCCATTTCTGTTTCTAATGGAGGATATGTATTAAATGGAGGATCAGCAATTGATCCGTTCACAATGACCTACTATTATAGCAATGGAGCGAACATGATTGGAGTTTCAATGATTACGGGATTAGTAACCAGCAATCTTCCTTTTATATTTAATGGATCGCAATTTTTCGATATGTTTAGAAACTTCGACAACTGTATTCAAGCGGTTGCAATTCGCAATAACACATCAACATCAATTAGTGAAAACAATGGGCCTAAAAATAGCTTCAACATCTTCCCTAATCCAGCGAAAGCTGAGATTAACATCGGAAGTAATATGAAATTAATTTCTATTGCTATTTTTGATATTACAGGTAAATTACATTTAGCACATGAGTTGCTAAATAACGAAAATCAAACGTTAAATATCAGCCGTTTATCGGCCGGAATTTATTTTATTACAGCAACAGCAACTGATAATTCTACATACACCCAAAAGTTAATTGTAGAATAAAATTCGTTAGAACAACGTAAGTTGTTGTTCTTTTATCTGAAAGCTCTTACGATGATAGGGAGTTAATCCGTATTTATGGATAGCTTGCACATGTACATCGGTACCGTAAGCCTTATTACGATCCCACGCATACTGAGGAAATTCATCATGAAGTTTCTTCATTAACTCATCGCGGTGCGTCTTCGCCAAAATAGAAGCAGCTGCAATCGAAAGATATTTACCATCACCTTTAACAATGGTCACGTGACCGATGCCGGCATAGTGCTTAAATCTGTTGCCATCAATTAATAATAATTCGGGTTCCACCTTTAATCCTGCAATAGCAGTATGCATTGCCTTGTAAGTAGCATTTAGAATATTTATTCTATCAATTTCCTCGGGGCCAACCATCGCAACCGACCAAGTCAAAGCTTCTTTCTCGATGAGCGTTCTCAATCGGTCGCGCATGGATTCAGGTAACTGCTTCGAATCATTCAATGCTTCATACCAATCGAGTTTCTTACCTACAGGCAAGATCACTGCCGCCGCCACTACGGGACCAGCTAAACAACCACGTCCAGCTTCGTCGATGCCGGCTTCTAAAACCCTGTTATTATAATGAAGTTGGAGCATTTAGTATGGATATTATTTAAAAGCTCCTCGAAATTGATGTATTTTTGCGGCCGAATCAAGTGATGCAGAAAAAATTTATCACCAACCTAGCATTTTTGCTACTATTGAACCTACTTATTAAGCCTTTTTGGCTTTTGGGCATCGACCGTGCGGTACAAAATACTGTAGGTGCTGAGTCGTATGGATTGTATTCTGCATTATTTAACTTTAGTTTTTTATTCAATATTTTGTTAGATGTAGGAATTACCAACTTCAACAATCGAAATATTGCTCAGCACAATCACCTCTTGCAGAAACACCTAAGTGGCATTATCATGCTTCGCCTTGTGTTAGCTGGGGCCTATGCCATAGTAAGCTTAGGAGTTGCTCTGCTACTAGGATACAAGGGCTCACAATTATGGATGTTAGGAATCATGCTCTTAAATCAAGGACTTATTTCATTTATTCTTTACCTCCGATCTAATATTGCCGGATTGCATCTTTTCCGAATCGACAGCATGATATCGGTACTTGATAGGGCCCTCATGATAATAATTTGCTCCATCTTATTATGGGGAAATTGCACAGGAGGACAATTTAAAATTGAATGGTTTGTATGGGCACAAACCTTTGCCTACTTAGTTACCATTTTAATCACCTTCCTCATTGTAAGTAGCAAGGCAAAGCTGAATCGTTTACAGTGGAATCCTAAATTCTTCCTAATTATTTTAAAGCAAAGTTATCCGTTTGCTATTTTGATTTTGCTAATGACATTTTACAATCGTATTGACTCTGTAATGCTAGAACGACTACTTCCAAACGGAGCAGAGCAAGCTGGAATTTACGCACAGAGTTATCGCCTATTGGATGCATCCAATATGATTGCTTATTTATTTAGCGGATTGCTATTGCCGATGTTTTCTCAAATGATTAAAAAGAAACAACCGCTCGAAGAATTAGTTGAATTATCTTTCTCACTTATCGCCATTCCTGCAATTGTAGTAATATCCTTTTGCTTCTTCTTCAGCACTGATATCATGGGCCTTTTATACCATGCGCACGTAGTTGAATCAGCAGCCGTTTTCAGACTTATTATGAGTTGTTTTCTGGCTATCAGTTCGGTATATATTTTCGGAACACTGTTAACAGCAAATGGAAATCTGAAATATTTGAATTTAGTAGCGATGTCGGGTATGATAATGAACATTGCTCTTAACTTAATATTAATTCCAAGAATGCAATCGTTAGGTGCTGCAACAGCGAGTATGACCACCCAATTCATAACAGCAGGATTACAAATTTGGTTAGCCCATCGGGTTTTTCATTTTAAATTCCAGTGGAACTTAGGAATGCGCTATTTACTCTTTATCGGACTTAGCTTCGGAATTTTCTATTTTCTGCATTCAGCAGAAGGTCATTGGATGATAAAAAGTATACTAGGTATAGCAATCTGCTTTATTATTTCACTTGCATTATATCTAATTAGGCCAAGAGAATTAGTTAAATTAATCAAATCAGAACAATTATAATACTGATAAGCAGCGAATTAAATAATTTCGATTTGATTTAGTTCATGAACCCACCCATTCTGTATTTCACTTAAAATCTAATTTTAGGTATGGGTAAGGAATACAGCCTCTTTTACGTTATTTTTGCCCACCCTTAATATGTAATAATCAAAAGTAACATGAACAACGCGGCTACAGCATCTGATCAGTTGAACACTCTAAAATTACTGCGAATATTGAAGAAGTGGAAAAAGCAACTGCTTCAGATATTGGTTGCCTCAGCGATTGCAGGCTTTATCATCACACTTCCTTTTATTATGAAGCCGATGTACAAATCAGCCGCAGTTTTATATCCTGCTAATTTATCACCGTATTCTAAAGAAACCCCAACCGAGCAAATGGTACAGCTATTAAGCTCGGAAGATGTGCGCGATAGCTTGGTAAAAACGTTCCACCTATACAAACACTATCGTATTGATTCAGTAAATGGTTTTCCGTGGTACGAGGTAATGAAACGCATGGATGACAATATTAGTGTTGGGAAAAACCAATACGAAGCCATAGAAGTTGCAGTGGTTGATGAAGATCCTAAAATGGCTCAACAGCTATGCGCAGGATTAATTCACTTTATGGATCAAAAGGCGAAGTCGTTAATTCATATTCGCGCTTTAGAAGTCGCACGCATCAACAAGGAAATGATGGATCATGAAAAGGCAATTATGGACTCGCTTGATTTATCCATGACATCCATACGCATAAACTATGGAATCACCGATTTTGAGCAACAAGCAGGAAGTTTTGCGCGTGAATATTACAGAGTATTGGCATCAGGCGCAGCGAATGCAAAGATGGCTACAACGCAAAAAAATTTCGAAGAAAAAGGTGCTGAATATATGTTTTTAAAAGAAACACTGTGGAGAGTGCGTGGTACCTATAACGACTATCGCAAGAATTATGAGTCTGCAATAAATGATTCGAAAAAAGAATTGGATTTTCATAATACAATATCCCCTCCATTAGTTCCCGAGAAAAAAGACTCGCCGAAGCGTGCTTTAATCATGTTAATGTTCTCCTTATCGGTAATGTTAGTAGCCGTTATCGTAATTGTTTATCAAGAGCAATACCGCGACCGACTTTTTCAACAACTAGAAGCGTAAACAAACGGTGCAACCGCTTAAATCACCATTCTATCAACTCGACAAAAATCAGGTTCGCTGGTTTTATGCTATTACAGTACTTATATCTTCTGTGATGGCCTATGGATTGATAAAAGGATATTTATTTTCAGTAGGACTTCCATTTGCATTGATATTACTACTCATGACAATATTTCGTCTTGATTTAGTAGTATACCTCGCCGTATTTGTAACGCCATTTTCTATAAACCTTGCTCAAACAAGTGTTGGCATAGGAGTTAGTTTACCGAGTGAGCCAATTATGTTTGGTTTATTCTTAGTCTTTTGGCTAAAAATTTTATCGGAAGGAGGATTAGACAAACGCATCACGAACCACCCGGTAACATGGATGATATTCTTTCATTTGTTTTGGTATTCTATTACGACGGCAACGAGTTCAATGCCGATGGTATCGTTTAAATCGACATTAGCACGTTTCTGCTATATCTCGGTTTTCTATTTCATGGTATTATATTTATTCTCGTACTACAAGAACATTAAGAAATTCTTGTGGCTTTATATGATCCCATTAGGCATAGTTTGTTTAATAACAATGGCCAATCAAGCCGGCGCAGGATTCACAGAGAAAAACGCACATATTGCGATGGTTCCGTTTTACAACGACCATACAGCTTACGCAGCGGTAATTGCTTTCTTCATTCCTCTATTAATTGCATTAATTGTTAATCCGGAAGAGACCAAGAAATCAAGAACAAATGCGATTCTAATGTTTGTGCTTTTAGTAACTGCCATTGTACTTTCTTATACGCGAGCGGCATGGGTAGCATTAGCTGGAGGTTTAGCCTGTTATTTGGTTTATGTTTTTCGAATCAAAGACTGGATGGTTTACACCGGTATTGCTTTAGTAGTAATCACCTATGCGTTATTTCATGTGCAATTTACCATGTACCTTGAAAGAAACGACAAAACATCATCGACCGATTTTTCAGCACACGTGCAATCGATTGGAAATATATCAACTGATGATTCGAATATTGAACGACTGAACCGGTGGTCGTGTGCTCTGCGCATGTTCAAAGACAAACCGCTTTTCGGATATGGTCCAGGGACATATATGTTCCAATACGGACGCTATCAAAAATACTCTGAACGTTCGGGTATCAGTACCAACTTTGCAGAAGGAGGAGGATCGCATAGCGAATATTTAGGGCCATTAGCGGAGCAAGGAATATTTGGGCCAATCACCTTTATTCTCATAGCCGCAGTCGTTATACAACGATCAGCTAAATTCTTGCGTCGCTGCAACGACAAAAGCACTAGAGGATTAGTTAAAGGACTATTAATGGGATTAGTGACCTATTGGATTCACGGAGGCTTGAACTACTTCCTTGATACCGAAAAAGCAGCTGTACCTTTTTGGGGATTCATTGCTGCACTTGTAGCTTTAGAAATTTACTACGACGACCATACAGCGCAAAAAGTTAAGCGAGCGAACGGCAGCTTAACAACGTAACATCGTCGATTGCTTCAGTGTTGTTTTTGAATTTCGTGAAGGATTCAATTATTCTAAAATGCAAATCTTTCATGGTGAAAGCATCGGCATTTTCTTTTATTAAATCCATCAAAATTTCCATTCCGAAAATATCACCTTTTTCATTTTCTTGCTCCACTACTCCATCGGTATAACAAAATAAAGTAGCGCCGGGTTTCAAATGCACGATTCCTTCGTGAATAAAAGGAAGATCTTCGAACATACCTAAACCAGTGGTTCCTTGATCGAGCATAATAAATTCACCATTTGCAAAAATAAATGGAGGATTATGTCCTGCGTTGATATACTTTACAATATGTGTTTTTGTATTCACAACGGCAATAAAAACGGTAATAAACTTCTCGCCTTTTGCCGATTTATTGACACTACTATTTAAATCGTGAATCAAATCTTTTAACGAATTCGAGTAAGGCGCTTTGGCATTTAAATTGGCTTGAAAATTCGACATCAACAAAGCCGCTGAAATTCCTTTTCCTGAAACATCGGCAAGACAAATCATCAGTTCATGTTCATTCAATTCGATATAATCGTAATAATCTCCTCCTACTAATTCGTGCGGAAGATAAGTCGCCGCTAAATCGATTTTCTTATTCGAGGGAAGATGAGCAGGGAACAACATGTTTTGCATGCGTGCCGCAAGTTCTAACTCCTTCTCCATTTGAGCTTGTCGGATAGTATCGCGGGTTAATCGTTTATTTTCGATCGCAACAACAATAATATTGGTAATAGTATGAATGAAAGGTAATACTTCTTTTAATCCCGTAATCTCTTCGTGTTCGGTGCCGCCAATAAATGCATAAGCAAGTGCCTGGTTATTATGAAAAACAGGAATGATACTTTCGAATCCTTGCAACCAATCCGGCATCGCCACATTATTGAGTTGCATCTGACTAATTTCATTCAGGCGTTCATCAACTTGATCAACATGAAAATCTTCATCGAGTCCGTACGACAGCATTTTATGCCATGTTTGCTCATGAATAAACAACAATAGTTTTTTAACCTTCAGCTGATCACGCATAACGGTCTCGTAAATTTCAAAAAGCTGAGCCGCCGGCAAATTATAATTAATTGCCTTGGTAATCTGCAAGAGCCAATGCAATTGTAGCTTTTTTACGTTCAGTTCAGAATGTGATCCCAATGCTGATTCTTTAACCATGGTCATTGTACGAAACTACTTACAAGATAAACCACAGGTGATGATTATTACTTTAACTTTTCAACAAGCTCAGGCAAGCGATTCATAAGGGCCAATTCTTTCATTTTTTCGCGAGCTACTTTCACTGGAGTACCAAAATAAGTTCCCGCCTTCAATGATTTAGTAACACCACTTTGTCCGAGAACAATAGTACCCGAACTAATCGTCAAATCTTTCTGAACTCCCACTTGGCCCCATAAAATTACTTCATCTTCAATATTCACACAACCAGCTATTCCCACTTGAGCAGCAAACAAACAATTCTTACCGATAACGGTATCGTGCCCAACGTGCACTTGATTATCGAGCTTTGATCCTTTACCAATGATAGTATCGGAAGAAACTCCACGATCGATAGTACACATGGCGCCAATTTCAACATCATTATGAATCACCACCCGACCACATGAGTGCATTTTTTCATAATGCGAAGGGCGGCGTTTAAAATAAAAAGCATCGGCACCTAAAACTGTATTTGCATGAATCACTACATTATCACCAATAACGGAATGGTCGTAAATAACTACACCACTGTGAATAAGGCAATTTTTACCAATAACAGCATTTGGACCAATAGAAACATTTGGTTGAATAACGGTACCCTCCCCGATTATCGCGGTAGGATGAATAGCTGACGTAGAAGGCACGAAAGGAATAAATTTTTTGCAAAGCCAAACGTAATCTCTAAAAGGATCATCCGAAAAAATTAGCGACTTACCAGTAGGAGCTTCCACCTCTTTATTAATGATTACAAAAGTAGCTGCCGAATTCAACGCCTTATCATAATACTTCGGATGATCAACAAAAGTAAGATCACCGGCTTCAACGCGATGAATTTCATTTATTCCGGTAACCAACATACTGCCATCGCCAATAACGCGGGCATCAACAAGAGCAGCCAATTCGCTCAGCGGATAAGATTTCTGAAGTTTCATATAATAGAGGGCAAAGATACAAGAACAGCCGACAAATTCCCTATGACAATAGCGTTGAAAAAAACAAATTGCTCAACCATCAAACATAAAATCACAATGCAAAGCAAGGGTATTAGTACAGCATTCAATAAATACATATAGTAATTTCACTGATTTGTGTCAGGAGCCAAGTAAAAGCCGTACCTTTGCAGTCCCAAAAGGCATGTAGTATGTAGCCGATTGAATTTCAAATGATTGCGAACATTGACTTAAATTCAATAAGCGTTAAATGAAAAGAAAAACTGCAAAAACATCCTGTTTCAGGGAATAAAAACAACAATAAATCAATACCGCAGCGCGGATCGCCCATGCAATCAATTCGCAACATCGCCATTATCGCCCACGTTGACCACGGCAAAACTACATTGGTCGACAAAATTTTACATCAAACTCAGCTATTCCGTGACAATGAAAAAACGGGAGATTTGATTCTTGATAACAACGACCTTGAACGTGAGCGTGGAATTACCATTGTCGCTAAAAACGTATCTGTAAATTACAAAGGTCATAAGATTAACATCATTGATACACCTGGTCACGCCGATTTCGGAGGTGAGGTAGAGCGCGTAATGAACATGGCCGACGGAGTAATTTTGTTGGTTGATGCCTTTGAAGGTCCGATGCCTCAAACTCGTTTTGTACTTACAAAAGCGATTGAAATGGGTAAGCGTGCTGTATTAGTAATCAACAAGGTAGATAAAGAAAATTGTCGTCCTGATGAAGTTCACGAAAAAGTATTTGACTTATTTTTCCACCTCGATGCTACTGAAGACCAACTAGGATTTCCAACTATTTATGGTTCTTCTAAGCAAGGATGGATGGGATATGATTATAAAAACCCAACTACAGATGTAACGGCTTTACTGGATACGATTCTTGATTACATCCCGAAACCGGATGTTGTAGAAGGAACGCCACAGATGTTAATTACATCGTTAGATTTTTCATCTTACGTAGGTCGCATTGCAATTGGACGTATTAGCCGCGGATCATTAAAAGAAAACCAACCGGTAACTTTAATGAAGCGCGACGGAACGATGAAAAAATCGCGTATCAAAGAACTTTTTGTCTTTGAAGGTTTAGGTCGTCGTAAAATTGAAGAAGTTACTTGTGGAGATTTATGTGCCGTAACCGGAATTGAAGATTTCGATATTGGCGATACTATTGCAGATTTCGAAAATCCTGAAGCCCTTACTCCTATTTCAGTTGACGAGCCTACAATGTGTATGCTTTTCACGATTAATAACAGTCCGTTTTTCGGAAAAGAAGGTCGTTTTGTAACCTCGCGTCACATTCGTGATCGCTTATACAAAGAACTTGAGAAGAATCTTGCGATGCGTGTTGTGGAGACCGATTCACCTGATTCATACTTAGTGTATGGACGTGGAGTACTTCACTTATCGATCTTAATTGAAACAATGCGTCGTGAAGGCTATGAATTACAAGTTGGACAACCGCAAGTAATCATCAAAGAAATCGATGGTCAACGTCATGAGCCTATTGAACATTTAACAGTCGATACTCCTGAAGAAGTAGCGGGTAAAGTAATTGAGTTAGTAACGCAAAAGAAAGGTGAGTTAAAAATCATGGAGCCAAAGGGTGACCTTCAGCATCTTGAATTTGAAATTCCTGCTCGCGGACTAATTGGGTTGCGTAGTAATGTACTTACAGCAACAGCTGGTCGCGCTACGATGGCTCATCGTTTCAAAAGCTATGAGCCATGGAGAGGTCCAATTTCGGGACGTATTTCAGGTGTTCTTTTAGCAAAAGAAACAGGAACAGCCACTCCTTATTCTATTGACCGTATGCAAGACCGCGGATACTTCTTTACAGATGCAGGCGAGGCGGTTTATGCTGGACAAGTTATCGGACAACATATTCGTCCTGATGATTTAGTAATCAACGTTTGTGAAGCAAAGAAACTCACTAATATGCGGGCATCAGGTAGCGACGACAACGTTCGTATAGCTCCTGCCGTAAAATTCTCATTAGAAGAATCGATGGAATATATCGAGAAAGATGAATACCTTGAAATTACTCCGAAATCATTGAGAATGCGTAAAGTTTACCTCGATGAAAATACTCGTAAGAGAATGTCGAAAAAAGAAGAAACGGTTTAATCACCATTCTTTAAATAAAAAAGGGAGCTATCATGCTCCCTTTTTTATTTTCTATAAACGACCTCGTATTAAAACAGATTGACATAAAAAAAGCGGGAGAAGTTCTCCCACTTTTTTTAGAATTTGCTTATGGTTCGCAATAATTACTTACCAAATCTTCGCTCTGTCTTTATCATTACGATACATTCCATTTCCCTCTTTCACATCAAAAGCTTTATAGAAGTCGGGCATATTTGCTAATGTTCCTAATACACGGAAATTAGCAGGAGAATGCACATCCGTTAAAATACGTTTACGTAACATCTCTTCTTTTATATTTTGTTTCCAAACCTGTCCGAAGGCCAAGAAGAAGCGCTGTTCTTCAGTAAAACCATTCACCATTGTAGAAGCTTTGCCTTCACGTGATGTTTGCAATGCTTGATATGCGGTACTTAGTCCACCCAGATCGGCAATATTTTCACCAATGGTTAATTCACCATTAACGAACACACCAGGAAGTGCTTCAAATTTATTAAAGCATTCAATTAAAACTTTAGACTTTTCTTCAAACAATTTGCGATCGTTATCTGTCCACCAATCAACCATATTTCCATTACCATCATATTTAGAACCTTGATCGTCGAAGCCATGCGTAATTTCATGTCCGATAACCGCACCTAATGAGCCGTAGTTAGTAGCATCGTCAGCCTCGGGGTAATAGAAAGGAGGTTGCATAATCGCTGCAGGGAAAACGATCTCATTTAATGTAGGCTCATAATAAGCATTCACTTGATGAGGTAACATTTGCCACTCCCCTTTATCAACAGGGTTACCTAACTTATCCATCATGGTGCGATACGAAAACACTTCAGAACGTATTACATTCAATACATACGAATCAGCTTTAACTTCCAATTTAGAATAATCTCTCCATTTATCAGGATAGCCTAATTTAGTATTAAACTTGCTTAATTTTTCGATAGCCTTCTTCTTCGTATCATCGCTCATCCAATCGAGCTTACTGATTCTGATTTTATACGCTGCGAGGATATTTTTCACCATTTCCTGAACACGTACCTTTAAGTCAGGGCTAAAGTATTTGTCGACATAAATTTTTCCAACAATCTCGCCCATCGAACCATCACAAGCACCGAGTGCACGTTTCCAGCGAGGACGCATCACCTGTGTACCATTTAATGTTTTTCCGAAGAAATTGAAATTTTCTGTCACCATCGCACTATTTAAATCATTAGCAAACGTGGTGATATAATGCCAAGTTAAATAGGCCTTCCAAGTTTCAACCGAAACGGAATCATATAGCGTGCTAAAGCTTTTAAAATATTCTGGTTGATTAACAATAATTTTTCCGTCGGTGGGAATCGAATTTGTTTTAGTATATACATCCCAATCGAATGATGAAGTAATTTTATTTAATTCAGCGTAGGTACGTGGATTATATGTTTTTTCTTCATCTCGCATCTCAACGCGCGACATAGAAATTTTCGCCAACTCGGTTTCAAGTGCAAGAATAGATGCTGCCGCTTGCTTCGGATTCGCATAATTAATCATGTTTAGCATATTCGTCATGTGCTCAACATAGGCCTTGCGATAATTAACATTACGCTCATCTGATTTCAAATAATAATCACGATCAGGTAATCCGAGTCCACTTTGAGAAATATAAAGTACATAAGCACTGCTATTCTTTAAATCGCGACCCACATAAAAACCGAAAGCATTATCAACGCCTTTAGCCGATAACTCAGCCATACTTCTGGCGATATCAATTTTCGAATTTAATTTTGAAATTCTATCTAGATCTGGTTTAATAAAAGAAATTCCTTGCGCCTCAGCTTTTACCGAATCAATTGCCAACAAATAGAAGTCGCGTAATTTCTGATGAAGTGATCCTTCGGGAGCCTTTAAGTCTTTTGCAACTTCCTCAACCACTCGTCGGATCTTCTTATTATTCTCGTCCGCTAAAACATCGAAACTCCCCCAACGACTTTGATCAGCCGGTATAGGGTTATTTTTCAGCCAATTACCATTAGCAAAATGGTAAAAATCATCATTAGGCCGCGTCGTCTTATCAAGAGAATCGAAGTCAATTCCCTTCAAAGAAGTTTGATCAGCCATAAAAGCAAGAGCTAAAGCCGCACCGGTAGTAATGGCGAAGCCTGCTAACATTTTCATTTTATTCATTGATCCGTTTTATTTGTGGCCCGAAGTAATAAAACAATCACTAACAAAGCAAAACATTTAGACCATTCGTACTAAATTTCGGATAAAACACTTAAAAAGCTATAAAAAGCGCCATCGTAGGTTACCTTAATTTGGTCGGTGAGAAAGTATATTTGAGCGAAATTAGAGCAGAATCATCCATCTTAAATTTATCTTTGAGTTAATGATAGACCGCTTACTAGAACATTACAACCACCGACTTCCTTATCCACTCTTGAGGAGCATATTACTACATACCCTATTTTGGTTTGTATGGTTGTCGAGAACCATGTACGACATAAAGGATCTTTGGGGTTGGAATTGGAGTATCCTATATATCGGTATTATTTTTATATGTCAGGCACCAATTGTTTACATACACCTCTATATATTGGTACCTAAACTGCTGAACAAAAAACACTACCTCGTACATTTCATTAGCATTGGAACACTGATATATCTCTATTCATTTTGCAACTATAGCCTATTAATGTCGCTTCCAAGAGAAGGAATGCGCGAAAACATGCTACGTTTTTTAAGTAGAATACATCCTAATTTTGACTTATCGGAAGGAATGATAGTTGTAATTCTTACGTACGCATTAAAGTACACCCTTATTGCTTTCATCACCCAAACAGAGTTACTTAAATTACAAAAGGAAAAATTAGAGCTAGAATTAAATGCCCTTAAATCACAAATACATCCGCATTTTTTATTTAACACATTAAACAACTTATACTCTTTAACGCTAAAAAATTCGGAGAAAGCATCGGAAGTAGTTTTAAAGTTATCTGATATTATGCGTTATGTATTATACCAAGCAAATGAGCGGAAAGTTGATATAAAAAAAGAAGTTGACTTTGCAAAAAATTACGTTGATTTACAAAGAATACGATACCAAGATAAATACAAAATAACATTCGAAACAATTGGGAAATTCAACGAACAAAAAGTTGCACCCCTATTATTTATTGACTTTATAGAAAACGCATTTAAACACGGACTCGAGCGAAGATTTAACGACGGATTTGTAGACGTTAAATTCACCATAGACGATCAAAACATTTCGTTAAATGTAATTAACTCTAAAGGCCAAAACGACGAAGACAATACCGCTGAAGAAGCGAAAAGGAAGGGGATTGGACTTCAAAATGTTCGACGACGACTCGACTTAATTTACGGAGACTCACATCATCTAAAAATTTCTGAAACAGAAGAAATATTTGAAATCAACTTATCACTTCAATTATCATGATTAAATTAAAATGTATTATCGTTGATGATGAACCCTTAGCGCAAGAAGTGCTTGAACGCTATTTAGGGAATATCAAAGAAATTGAAATGGTAAAAAAATGTTCGAATGCACTAGAAGCCTTCGAAGTTTTACATACAGAACATATCGATTTAATGTTTCTCGACATCTCAATGCCTGTAATATCAGGAATTGATTTTTTACGATCACTACGAAAAGCGCCGGCGGTAATTATCACTACAGCCTACCCTGATTATGCGCTTCAAGGATATGAATTAGACGTAGTAGATTACTTAGTAAAACCAGTTTCACTAGAACGTTTTATGAAAGGGGTAAACAAAGCAGTGGAACGTATAAAAGCCATTACTCCCACTCCAATACCAGAAGCAAAACCCATGAAAGTGGATTATATGTTTGTAAAGAGCGATCAAAAACTCATTAAAATTCGCTTTAGCGATATCGACTATATAGAAGGAATGAAAGACTATGTAAAAATATTTACGGCCGAAAAAATGATCGTCACATTACATACGATGAAATATTTTGAAAGCAATTTACCTTCAATCAACTTTATGAGAATCCACAAATCGTATATTGTAAACCTTGATGCTATTAAATCAATTTCAGGAAATGAACTTGAGTTAAAAACAATTCGTTTACCAATCGGAAGTTCTTACAAAGATCTTTTAATGAAAAAAATATCAACTTAAAAAGGCAGATGCGCTTAATTAAGAAACACACCAACTGTTTTTGGTGTGTAATTATTTTTCTAATACTTTCGTAACACCAAAACAACCAATATAAACTTAAATTAGATGAGAAAAATTTATACATTAATCGTTTTTTTGATGATTAGTTTATGCTCCTTTGCACAACTTAATGTAACTATGCGATCGCATTTACCTTATTCGGTAGTGCTTGCAAATATAGGAGGATACGTTGACAGTTCAGGCAACGAATATGCACTCGTTGGAACTTACAATGGCTTATCGATTGTTGATGTAACCGACCCCGTAAATCCTGTAATTAAATTCAATATTGCGGGTACGAATAGCGATTGGAGAGAAGTGAAAACATGGCTGAATTATGCATATGTAACAACGGAAGGATGCTGCAACGGATTGCAAATTTTAAATTTAGCTTATCTTCCTGATTCCGTACCGATGAAATATTACAAAGGAAATGGAGCTATTAATAACCAATTAAACACCATACATGCATTACATATTGATGCTGGATATGCATACCTTTTTGGATGCAACGTACTGAACGGATCTGCTGTGATTTTAGATTTAAGTAATCCGTGGAATCCTACATATACAGGCCATACATCAGGAACATATATTCATGATGGGTATGTTCGCAACGACACTCTTTATGGTTGTCATATTTATGATGGATACTTTTCTGTTATCGACGTTACCAACAAGGCAAATCCCATAACTATTGCTACCCAAAACACACCTAGCCTATTCACTCATAATTCGTGGTTAAATGATGCGGGAAACATATTATTTACTACTGATGAAGTTAGTGATTCGTATCTTACATCATACGACATTTCCGACTTAAATAACATTACCGAACTCAACAGAATTCAACTTGCTCCTGGATCAGGATCTATCGTTCATAATACGCATACATTAAATGATTTCGAAGTTGTTAGTTGGTACAAAGACGGGATTGCGATTGTAGATGTTAGTCGACCTGATAATATGATCATTACAGGTAGTTACGATACCTATCCACAAGGATCTGGCGATGGCTATAATGGTTGTTGGGGTGTTTATCCTTATTTACCCTCTGGAAATTTACTGGCATCTGATATCGACAACGGGCTTTATGTACTAACTCCTACGTATGTAAGAGGATGTTATTTAGAAGGAAATGTAACTGATTCAATAAGTGGAATGCCTTTAAACGGGGTAACCATAAACATACTCGCTACAACAATCAGTAAGCAAACTAAAATTAATGGGGATTACAAAACCGGCTCAGCAATAGCAGGAACTTACGATATTGAATTTTCAAAACCAGGTTATATTACTAAAACAATTACAGGAGTAACATTACAAAACGGAGTGCTAACAAACCTAAATGTTCAGCTCATCAATTTTTCTACTTTTACGGCTATTGGCACCGTTATTAACTCAACAACTGGAGCTCCAGTAGCGAATGCCACTATTCATTTCAATAATACACAATTTGATGTTGCTGCCACAACAAATGCTACAGGACAATATTCGTTAAATAGTTTTTATAGTGGCACGTATGACATTAGTGCAGGTAAATGGGGATTTCAAACCAATTGCAACAATCAAGCAGTAACTTCTACTCCTTTAACCATCTATTTGAATCCGGGCTATTACGATGATTTTTCGCTTGATTTTGGATGGACTGTTTCAGGTCCTTCAGGAAATCTTTGGGAGCGTGCCATTCCGGTTGCTACATTTAATAATTCAGTTATTGCGAATCCTGGTAATGATGTTTCAGGCGACTGCGGAGATATGGCCTATGTAACAGACAATGGAGGTGGTGGTGCATGGGATAACGATGTTGACAATGGAGCAACCATATTAACATCACCTGTATTCGATGGAACATTGTATACAAGCCCACGCTTATCTTATGCGCGTTGGTTCTACAATGGAGGAATAACAAATGGACAACCTGATGATACCATGAGTGTTTATATTTCAAATGGAGCTACAACAGTACTCTTAGAACGCACGTATGCAGGGCAGCCATTGCAAAGCCAGTGGGTAAATCAAAACTTCCTACTAAGCAATTACATCCCATTAACAAATAACATGCAACTGATTGTAAACATTAGTGACCCTGGTCCTGTTTTCAATATTGTAGAGGGTGGATTAGACAATTTCAAAATTGACGAAACAGTAGGAATATCTGAGTCGAATGAAAACAAAGGGTTCCTCAATGCTTATCCTAACCCATTCAGCAACAGCATAACATTTACATTATCGCCTAATTTAAAAGATGCTTGCACGTTAATCATAACCGATATTACAGGAAGAACAGTAGAGCAAGTAAAAATTACCGAGAACAATCATAAAGTTGAAATGGGACGAAATATTCCCACAGGATTATACATAGCGCGCTTATTAAAAGCAAACGGAACAAGCAACGAAATAAAAATTACAAAGCAATAAAATGCGCCCAATCATTGATAAGGTCTCCTAGTAGGGGGCCTTTTTTATGCACCTAACCTTGTTGAAAGACTTTATAACAACAGCAAAAAGAAAGCAGGAATAGTATCAATATTTGTAATTCATTTACGTTAGAGATACATGTATAAGGTAATAGGCGGTTTAATGGCAGTATTCTTTTCCATTGCCATGGTGGCACAGGGGCAAAACAAAACCCATTGCCCAGAGTCGGCCATTAAAAAATCGAACAACTATTTCGAGGATGCTAAAGACGCCAAAAAATCGAGAGCTCCGTATAAAAAGATCCAAGACCTTGTTTTGAAATCGATAGAAGCAGATTCATTAAATGGAAATGCGTGGTGGTTGTATGGAGATGCTGCATTCGCAGCACACGACGATGAGAATATGGCTATTGCGTATGCGAAATTGATAGAAATTTGTGCTGATGCAAGCGCAGAATCATATTACCGTTTAGGCAACTATCAATATAAAACAAAAAATTACAAGGGAGCCATCCTTAATTTACAATCATTCCTCGATTTCAATAAAGTAAAAGAAGAAAATGGTTTAGATGCGGCACAAAAAATACAACGAGCAAAAATCATGTCGAATCCAGTTCCATTTAATCCTGTTCCATTAAAAAATGTATCGGGAGGAGACCCGGAATATTTAGCCGTTATATCACCCGATCAAGAAATTTGTTTTTTCACCCGACGATTTGATGAAGTCAAAAAAGGATCGCTTTATCCAAGTAATGTAGAGAAATTTATGATGGCCACTAATCTCAACGGTGAATTCAATAAAGGCGAGCCAATGCCTCCTCCGTTCAACAAGGCAATCAATGGCAATGAAGGAGGAGCCTCAGTTACTATCGACAATAAACACTTGTTTTTCACTGTAAACAAATCGGGTAATTTTGATATCTATACAAGTGATGACGTAAACGGAAAATGGACAGAACCAGCGAGCGTAGGAAACACTATTAATGATCCTAAATTATGGGACAGTCAGCCTAGTGTGGCCCCTGACGGAAAGACGCTTTATTTTGCAAGCTTTAGAGACTCCATCAGCATGACAAGTGATATATACGTGACTAAAAAAGATGAGGAAGGAAAATGGGGTAAGCCGCAACCGTTACCATCGCCTATTAATACAAAGGGAAATGAAAAAACACCATTTATGCATCCCGACAATAAAACATTTTACTTTAGTTCGGATGCATTACCTGGTATGGGTGGCTATGATATTTACATGAGTAAATGGAAAGACGACGGAAGTTGGTCGGAGCCAATAAATGTAGGATATCCTATAAATACCGAAGCCGACGAAGTAGGTTTTTTTGTAAGTACCGATGGTAAAAAAGGATATTTTGCATCCAATAGCTTAAAAGGAATTGGAGGTTATGATATTTACGAATTCGACTTACCTGAAAAAGTGCGACCCGAAAAAGTATTATTCGTAAAAGGAAAAGTTGAAGGAGATAAAGAAGCCATTGCCTCAGCTAAAATCGAATTAAAGAACGCTTCAGGGAAACGCAACTATGATGTGTCTTATGATACCATTACTGGTAAATATGCATCTGTTGTAGCGTTCAACGACGATTTCATTCTTACTGTAAAAAAACAAGGATATGCATACAACTCGGCCTATTTTTCGAAAGATGACAGCACCTTAAATGTTCCGCAAAAAGTAAATCTTCAGTTAAAGAAAACCGAAATTGGACAGAGCTACAAACTGAATAATATTTTATTCTCGTCGAATTCCTCTGAACTAAATATGCAAGACAAAAACATCCTCACCGATTTCTCTGAATACCTTAAATTGAATCAGTCGTTAAAATTTACGATAGAAGGACATACTGATAATTCAGGAAATGCTTTAGACAACTTAAAACTTTCAGAAGATCGAGCAAAGGCTGTATTTGATTTTTTATCACAGTGCGGAATCGATAAAAGCAGATTATCATTCAAAGGATTTGGCGCAAACAAACCCGTAGCAAGTAATGACAATGAAGAAGGGAAAGCACTAAACAGAAGAACAGAGTTTGTAATTCTTAGCAAATAAAAAGGGTCATCTTTAAATCCGATACAACCCTTTTTATATTAAAATATATTTATTTACCTAACCATTTAGTAAAATTACTTTTTGATACATCATCAGACTTTTTATTTGGTGAAATAAAGTATTCTACAAAAGGAGATTTTGCAAGCTTAACATCTAACGAACGAAGAAGTCCACCCCTGTTCACCAATACTTTTATAATATCACCTGATTTATAGGAATTCAAATATTTAGAAATATCATCCGCAAAGCGATATTGATCGATCCCTATTATTTCATCGTTCACATTGATTCCAGCGAACCATGCAGGAGAATTTCGATCAACCGAAGCTACAGTGGTTTTATTAGAAGATAAGGTAACACCTAAATACGTCTTTTGAGAATTCAAATTAGCATTAATGATATCGCATCCAACGGCTTTTAAAGCTGAATCAAACGACATATTTTCGGTACCATATACAAATTTACCAAAGAAATCATTCATGTCAATCTGAGCATATTTTGAAGCCATAGTAATAAACTCAGCATCACTATACCCTCTATTCATTTTTACCGAATACGTATTATACATATCTCTCATTACATCATCTAACGAATATTTACCTGCCGATCCATTTCGAATCATCATATCTACAACAGCCCCCACTGCTGCCCCTTTCGTATAATAGCTAACCGAATTATTTCCCGAGTTTTCATTAGGACGATAAAATTTTATCCATGCATCAAAACTCGACTCACCTAAAGATTGAATAGATGCTCCCAATTGATTCATGCAATAAGAAAATCCGGAAGCCACTTTTTCGAGGTACTGATCATTGCTATAAAAACCACAACGACGAGTAATTAAATCATCATAATAAGCTGTAAATCCTTCTGAGACATACAACATATTCGTATAATTTTCATTATCATAATCGAAAGGCCCTAATGCAGCAGGACGCAATCTTTTCACATTCCATAAATGAAAATATTCATGAGCCACTAAATTCAAAAATCCGGTATAGCCTAATTCTGATCCGTAACCATTTCGAGAAGTTTGTAATGTTGTTGAATTTTTATGCTCAAGTCCGCCACCACCCGAACTTAAATTATGCACGATAAACAAATACCTTTTGCATGGGTGGGAGCCGAACACTTTAGCGCATTCAGCCGTTACACGTGACATGTCAGCTGTTAATTTTTCGGCATTATAATTAGCATCGCCAAACATGGCCACATCGTGAGGAACACCCGATGAAATAAATTTCAACACTTTATGATTTCCTATTTCGAATGGTGCATCAACCAAATCATCATAATTATCGGCCTTGACCATCCAAGGGTTCGATTCAAGTACAGGATCAAGGGCAACAGAAATTGTATTCCATTTTGAAAACGGAACTATTTCAACACTACAAGGATATTGCATATACCCTTTCACAAACATAAAAATGCTAGTCCCATTTAAATACGCATGATCGGCGTCAACAAAACTCGTGCGAACGGTAAGTTCGTAAGCATACACCTTATATAAAATGGTAATATCGCCCTTGACCGCATTCACTAACCAAGCGTTTTTTCGGTTACGCACAACGTTTAGTTTATTTCCACTTTTATCGTGGGCCGAAAAACTTTCAACGTTCTTAGAAAACTCACGAACAAGATATGAACCAGGAGCCCAAACAGGCAAATGAACTTCAAGATCACCTCCTTTCCAATTTTTCACAGTCATTTGAACCGAAACATAATGTGTTTGAGGCTCATTAAAAGTTAATTTATACTCTTGAGCAGCAAGCAGCTGACCGAAGAAAACAAAGAAAACTACGAGAATTATTTTTTTTATCATCCTGTTAATTTTTACAGGATAAAAATAGCATAAAAAGTCAATTACTAATCAATCAAAAAGTGGATGGCTTTCTTTTTCCGTCTTTATAATACATTCGCGACAAACGCTTTTCTGTTAAAAAGGTAGTAACTACCACGGAAATAAAAATACTCGCTACTAACAGCACAAATATTCGATTAGGATGCGTAGGCAAATATGCTTCCGATGCAACGAGCAAAATTATTTGAAACGGAGCCGACAACATTAAGCATCTACCCGCGTAATTATTGCCGTCGGTCCATGTATGTTCACTTCGCATACTATTTTTAGTGCGATAGGCGAAATAACTACCTAATTGAGCTGGATTAGTACTTATTTTAACACCAATACTGAAAACAATCATAATAATCGATATACAGAATAATAAAATTAAATTCATGACTAAACTTTCTTAAAAAAAAAAACAATTACTACTCTCCTAATTTACTATTACGTAACTCTTTTTCCGAAACTTCTTTATAGCCTTCCGGAATATCAAATACATTCAAATTCACTTTCTCTGCACTTACTTTCACCGCAGTCATTTTGATCTTCATTCCCTTATTATCAATAATATACTCTAAAGGAGCGCCATTAATTTCACCAAATGAACCACCCCAAGAACCTCCTCCGGATATATCCTTTGTAAACCAAACATCTACAATTTCGCCATCTCCGGTAGAGAGTATCGCTTTTTGGCAGTCATATCCTGCTATACGTTTTTTCTCGTCGGTAATTTTCACACGATTCGACTTTGAATCCTTCTTAATAACATTCTTGATGGCCTTTTTATTGCCCATTATATCAAGAAGCATTACAGACTCTTTTTCATTACTAATTGTAATCGACTTCATCCCCATTCCTCCTGTGATTTCATTTCTGTAATTTCCACCCTTAAAATAAGCAATGGCCTCGGATGGCAACAATGATTTCTGTGCTGCAGGAATTTCGAGTTCAGGAAAATCCAACGAATAGGTTATTGTACCCTCATTAACTTGGGCATACACTGACTGGCTTAAAAAGAAGGCTAAAAAAGCCAACAAAAAACAAAATCGTTTCATTAATAAATAAAGATTTATACAAAGGTAATTATTATTTGTAGTCTTGCAAAAATTAATATAAAATTTGTAGGTTTATACCCATAAATTAAAATAATATGATTAAATATAATTTGAAAAATCTTTGCGGATTACTACTACTTACCGCATCCACCGTACAGGCTCAACAGGGCACAATTCATCTCGAGGATATTTGGGCAAGCGCTACATTATTTGCCAAAACAGAAGGTGGATTTAGTTCAATGAAGAATGGGGAATTCTATACAAACACGGTAACGGGGTCGGCAGGGGTTTCAATTGTAAAATATTCATTTTCATCGGGAAAAGCCATAGATACATTAGTAAAGCCAGACCAACTTATAAGCGGAAACGACACCATCGTATTCTCGAATTATAGGTTTAGCCCTGATGAAAACCTAGTACTCCTCTCGGCCAATACCGAATCAATATACCGACATTCTAGTCGATCAAACTACTTTGTACTAAACCGCACAACAGGGAGAATTACCAAGATTTCACAAAATGGCAAAATGATGTATTGCACATTTTCGCCTAAAAACGACATGCTGGCTTATGTGAGAGAAAACAATTTATATTATTTCAATCTAGCAAACGGTAAAGAAATAGCGATTACTACTGACGGAAAAAAGAATGAGATCATAAATGGGGCTACCGATTGGGTTTACGAGGAAGAGTTTAGCATGGATGTAGCGTTTCAATGGTCGCCTGACGGACAAAAAATCGCTTATTATAAATTTGACGAAAGTCATGTAAGAGAATTTAATCTTACCTATTATGGCGAATTATATCCTAGAGAAGAAAAATACAAATACCCTAAAGCCGGAGAAGCCAATTCCAAGGTTGACATCTATATCGCCAATCTTGCTACAGAAAAATCGATTAAAGTGGAAACCGGAACCGAACACGAATACATTCCGCGTATTCAATGGACCAAAGATCCAAATACGCTAAGCATTCAGCGCAGTAATAGACATCAAAATGTTTTAGAGCTTTTACTTTGCAATGCCAATGATGGTAGCTCGAAAGTTATATTAAAAGAAGAAAACAAATCATTTATAGAAATTACCGATGACCTTACCTTCTTATCAAATGGAAAAGAATTTATATGGACATCAGCTCGAGATGGCTATAATCACATTTATTTATATAATTTAAACGGCACTCAATTAAAACAGGTAACCACTGGCAAATTTGAAGTAACACATTACTACGGATTTGATGAAAGCACAGGAACATTTTACTACCAAAGTACGGAAATCAGTCCCACAGAAAAAAACATATATTCAATTACACTTAAAGGCAAGAAAAAGAATTTAACACCCGACAAAGGTGTTCATAATGCTGAGTTTAGTGCAGGATGCAAATATTTTGTAGACACCTACTCTTCGTTTGGTAATCCATATACGTGCACTCTTAATAGCAATAAAGGGAATATTTTACGCATCCTCCAAGACAACCGCGATATGAGAGCCGAAATGCAGAAATTTCAATTTGGGAAATCACGCTTTTTTTCTTTCAAAACCGCCGATCAAACAGAATTATTAGGATGGATGATCTTGCCACCTGATTTCGATAGCACAAAAACGTATCCCGTTTTGTTTAATGTTTACGGTGGTCCAGGAGTACAAACAGTTACCAACGACTGGGACGGGCCAAATTATCTTTGGCATCAATTGCTGGCTCAAAAAGGATATATTATAGTGAGCGTCGATAATAGAGGCACGCCTGGTCGAGGTATTGATTTTGCCAATTGCATCTATAAAGACATGGGCAAATTAGAAGTAGAAGATCAAGTATCGGCTGCTAATTATATTAAGAACTTACCCTACGTCAACAAAGATCGCATTGGTGTTTGGGGGTGGAGTTTTGGTGGATACATGACTTCTCTCTTAATGACGAAAATTAATACGGTTTACAAAACAGGAATCGCCGTAGCACCAGTTATTAACTGGAGATATTACGACAATATTTACACAGAACGATATTTACAAACGCCACAAGAAAATGCCGACGGATACGACAAGAATTCACCTATCACCTACGCTAAACAATTAACAGGAAACTTTATGTTGATACATGGCTCGTCCGACGATAATGTACATATGCAAAACTCAATGGATTTTGTGAATGCACTCGTTAAAAACAATAAACAATTCGATTTCTTTATCTACCCAAACCGAAATCACGGAATCAGTGGCGGTGGGGCTAGATTACACCTTTATACAAAAATGACTAACTTTATCCTCTCTAATTTATAACGAAAAAATAGAAAAACATGTCACAAGAGTTTACCGAACAACAATTAGCCGTTGCAACTGCACAAACGCGTTTCATGGCAAAAGTATTCAGCTGGATGACGCTTGCCTTAATCATTACTGGCGGAATTTCATTCTTAATAGCAGGAAATGCAGAAATCATGCAATTGATTTTTAGCAATACTATGATTATTATAGTTTTGTTTATTGCACAAATTTTATCAGTAGGCTCGTTGGCCATCTTCGTAAATAAACTATCGGCAGCTGTGGCTACCTTTATATTTGTTTTGTATGCAACTCTTACAGGCATTACCTTATCAACCATATTTACTGTTTACACCTCGGAGTCAATAGCATCAACCTTCTTTATTACGGGAGCAACATTTGGCGTAATGGCTATTATAGGATTTGTTACTGGGAGAGATCTAACTAAATTCGGGTCTATCTTAATGATGGCTTTAATAGGGCTGGTAATTGCATCTATTGCAAATTGGTTCATGAAAAGTGAAGCAATTTATTGGATCACCACCTATTTAGGTATTTTAATTTTCACAGGATTAATTGCCTACGATACTCAAAGAATAAAAGGCTACGCAGGAATATCTCCCGACGACACAGAAAATTATCAAAAAGCATCAATAATGGGAGCATTATCATTGTACCTCGATTTTATTAACCTTTTCCTTATGTTATTGAGAATTTTCGGGAGAAGAAAATAATTAATTCAAGAAACTCATGAAACACCGCATAGATGAAGGTCTATGCGGTGTTTTTTTTTCTTTCTACTACTAAGTGACACTAAGAATAGATCAATTTCGCAATGGGCGCGGATGTGGTGAATCAAATAACTACTTTCGCATCAGCTAAAGAATTGAATTCATGAAAAAGAAGACCTTATATTTTGCTATTTTGTTTAGCTCATTCACACAAATTAGCAAAGCCCAAAATCAGCTTACGGTAGGGCTGAAGAAAATTGCAGGCACTTGGGTTGGTACTAGTGGTCAACAAAAAGTGCTTGAGAATTGGATGTATGTTAATCCGCATTTAATGATTGGTAGTGGGGCCACTATTAACGAGAAAGGAGACACTATTCCATCAGAAGCACTAAAAATTTCTATAATCCGAGGAATGACTTTTTACATACCAAGCCTACGAACGCAAGGTAAAATAAAATCAACGCCGTTTATGTTGGAAAAAGAAGAAGAATCCTATTGGCGATTCACCAACAACTCACATGATTTTCCAAAGGTAATCGAATATTGGCTCACCGATATAAACCATATGAAAGCAAGTATTAGCGGAGCAGATGAAAACGGAGGAACAAAAACTATAGATTTCATTTTCGAACGCTATAAAATGAAGTAAAAAAAGGTCTCGTTAGCATTATTAACGAGACCTTTTTTTATTAAAAATAATTAAATTTTCTTCTAAAAAGCACCTTTCAACGAAACAAACACATTCCTTCCTGGAGCATTGATTCCGCTAGCAAAAGTGCGGTATTGAATATCGAAAATATTATCGATACCTGCATTTACCGAAATGCCTTTATACAATTGATATCCTAATCGAAGATTAAGTGTAAACCAGGCCGGAATTCCGATTTCTGTTGCATATTGCTCATTATCCTCTCCGCCTAAAGAATAATTCTTCAATAATTTAGCTCCGCTGAAATTGATAAAGAAGTCAGCATTGAATTTATTATTTGTATAGCTAAAAGAAGTTCTTGCCATGAAAGGAGGAATATGATCGAGCGGAACATCCGACGAATCCGTTTTTACTCTTCCATACGTGTAATTCAATCCTAACGACATTATAAAATGATCATCTACTTTACTTATAAAATTAGATGAAAATCCGAAGATGTATGCGTTCTCTTTATTTTGATTGGCATACACTCTACTGATCGATCCGTCGTACATTAATGAATCACTTCCGTTATATGTAAATGTATCTACTACGGCTACATCTTTGAAAGTAGTGTAATACATGGTATTTTCCCAACGCGAATTACCATTAAAGATTTTAGTAATTCCTAACTCATAATTGATCGTCTTTTCAGGCTTCAAATCCACATTAGGAACGATCACCTTTCCCGTTTCTGATTCAAATATTTTCGACATATCATCAACATTCGGCACACGGAATCCGGTTGATAATAACAACGATAATTTGAGATCATCAGAAGGTGAATGAATCAATCCGATACTTCCTGAAAGTACGGGCGTTTTTTGATCAATTTTAGTATACGGTAAATGAAATAACAAAGCAGTATCAACCAATGTTGAATGCAATGTTGCATAGCCTCCGCGAATACCATCCGTTAAAGTTAGCTGATCATTGATTGTCCAAGTATGCGAAAAATAAAGAGCATAATTATTCATATTATTTTTTCCGTCGGGATATCGTGTATCAAGACTAACTGTTGAACCATCTTCAATGTTCTCTTTACTGGCTGTTGATTTCAAATCATTCAATTGAGCATCTAATCCGAAACGAACCACATGATTTTTAGTTGAACGTTGCAAATCGAGATTAGCCCCTACTACTCCAACATTTTCGATGCGATTGCTTCTGTTTTTACTTCCAAACCCTCTACTATGGCGGCTCTCTTCTAATGATTGATAATTTAAGCCGAAATGAATTTGCTGAAATAAGGAAGATTCATTTTTAATATTTAAATCATAGGCCGTTAACAATCGTCTTTGTGGTCCATAATACCATTCAGCAGAATTTAATCCGCTTCCTTTCGGATCAGTCAATCGATCATAACGAGGAATATCGCTTGAATTAGAATACTGAATATTTATACTATGAGAAACATGTTGATTTTGTTGAAACAATAACTTTTCTACCAAATCATATTGAGCATATGCGCTTCCCACTTGAAGATAGCGATCACTATTTTTAACAAGAGAATCAACGCCATTGATATGTTCAACATAATAAGGACGTTCACCATATGATCCATTATAAAAAGGATTTTGGTTTTTCCCACCCATCAAATCATCGAAATTAGAATAAGTAAACGAAGTCATTGACGCGATTTTTTTCCCTCCGTAATTAAAATCGAAATGGGAAGTAGACTCCTTATTCACTGAAGAATAACGCGTCAACACATTCAACTTGATATTAGCTTTGCCATCAGCTTCTGCCAACATCGGTTTTTTTGTATACAAGTGAATAACACCACCAAGCGCATCACTACCATAGATAGTAGAAGCAGGTCCATAAAGAATCTCAACTCTTTCGAGTGAATTATTGTCGGTTTTAAGAATATCTTGTAAATGTCCGGCGCGATAAATAAGATTATTTAAACGAACACCATCAATCACTAAACCGATACGGCTTGCTTCAAATCCACGCAAAGTAGCACTACCGCCACCCATCTGACTCATTTGAACTTGCAAACCTTGCTTTGCTAATAAATCGGATGTTGATTGAGCGTGAGCATTTTCTATTTCAGAAGCGGTTAACACCTTCACTTCTTGCGCAACAGATTTACGCGACTCTTCCGTTTTGTTCACTGAAATAACAACCTCTTTCAAAGAAATTTTCGTTGCAACTGCAGTATCGCTATTTGAAGTTTGTGCTAGAGAAGCACAAGTTATTGAACTAAGTACAATTGAACTTAATAATGTATTTTTTTTCATATTGATAAATTAATTAGACATAATAGTACATCACGTCGTGGAAACGAAGTGAATAAAGCAAAATATTAAGCGATTAATTTAGGCGGAGGAGTAGAAACTTCATCGGAACTATTTATAAAAAATATAGTATGATCAGTTGATGATAAATCAGTACAAAAATCAGAAAAAAGAAACCCTGTATGCGAAGCTCCAATATAACTCAACAAAAAGAGTTGCACACTTTTCTCAGGCAACGATTTATTACTACGACAACTTCGGTGTAAAAAATCTTTCATCTCTTGAATAACATTTTCTTCCCTCGTATCGTTCACTACCGCCAATAAAACCCGATTATTTCTAACTACTTTCGTTTTAATATCATACATCTTCCCATTCAACAAAAGTTCACCTTCGTCAACTAATGCTTTATGGAAATCAGACAATGAAAGTGACAAGTGATCGAACTTCATTGAACCCTTTTTAATTTCGGCATGCATCTCAGCTTTCAGCGCCATTTGTTGAAAAAGCAACAAAAACATAAATCCGCCACCCTGCAGAAGGATTATCACCAATAATAGAGCGGAGAATGACTTTTTCAATTAAGTTAAGATGTTAATAAGTAATATGACTATAAATGAATAAACTAATCGAGATACCTAAGATCAGACGAAAATAAACAATGGCACAAATCTAAATAAAGAAATCGAATCTTATTTTTGCATTATGCAATCATCAGCTTACATTTTATTAGGAAGTAACCTTGGCAACAGGATGAAGATGCTCGATGATGCAGAAATATTGATAAATAAGTATGCAGGGAAGGTAATACATACCTCAAATACATATGAAACGGCTGCATGGGGAAAAACAGATCAGTCGTCATTCCTCAATAAAGTAATTCATTTATCTACCTCGCATGCGCCCGAAAGCCTTTTAAAAATACTATTGGGTATTGAGCAAAAAATGGGACGAGAACGAATTGAAAAATGGGGACCCAGAACAATAGATGCAGACATTTTATATTACGATTCAATTATCATAAACGAATCAAAATTAGTGATTCCGCACCCGGAAATACAAAGCCGCAGATTTACTTTAATTCCGCTCTGTGAAATTGCCTTTAACTATATGCATCCTGTATTCAAAATAAGCAATTCAGAATTGCTTAAACAATGCCGCGATGAAAGTGAAGTAACATTATATAATTTACGCTGAGCCATGAACACCTCATTACCATATTCATACATAGCAATAGAAGGAAACATTGGAGCAGGGAAAACATCTCTAGCTAAAATAATGTCAACAAAATTTAATGCTGATTTGGCGTTAGAAGAATTTGCAGAGAACACCTTTTTACCTCAATTTTACGAGAATCCCAATCGATTTGCATTCCCCTTAGAAATGTCGTTTTTAGCCGAACGGTATCAACAATTAAAATCACAACAAGAATTAAGTACAACACAAAATAATTTACTAATAAGCGACTATATATTCGAAAAATCGATGCTTTTTGCACAAGTTAATCTAAGCAATCATGAACTCGATTTATTCCGCCGATTTTTCACAATGATTAATCAATCGTTAAAGAAACCAGAACTTATTCTTTTCCTTCATAAATCCACGCCAGCTTTATTGAATAACATTTCAAAAAGGGGCCGCGACTATGAAAAAACGATTCCTGGCGATTACTTAGATAAGGTAACTGCTCAATATCTGCAGCACCTAAAACACAGCCCATCCGACACGGTCATCATCATTGATAGTGATGAACTTGATTTTGTAGAAGATCCCCTCCACTTAAGGTATTTACTAGATCTTGTTCAGAAATCTCATCCCAAAGGGTTACAAAGAATTAAGCCTTAGAATAAAAAACACAATTAAAGATAACTTAAAGTACTGAAATATGGTCGATTAACTAACTTTTAATTATTATTGCATAATCAAATCACCAAAAAAAACTATATTAATGAAAATCAAGCACTTACCATTTGTCCTATTGGTATGTTTTGCAGGTCCGTTGTTTTCTCAATCGATCAAAACAAATTACGGACTTCCAAAGGCAAAAGAATACGATAGAGTATCGGCAGGAGTAACATTTGGCTTTAGTCACCTGTTATGCGACCTTTTAAAAGGGAAGCAAAACAACAATCGTTTTTTAGAACAAGCAGAAATGAAACCTGCATTTGGAGCTCAGGTACACTACCAAATAACACATTCTATTGGGTTACGCGCTCGCGGAATGGTATCCAAATTTAGTGCTCACGACGCAGACTATTTAGATACGTTAACCCTTCAACCGGTAGCATTTGGCACATCGAATCATTTGTCAAAAACCCCTATCAATGAAGTAATGGATAGCAAAATGTTTGAGAGTTCGTTAGAAATGACGTACAACTTTGGAAACATTAGCTTCCTCGACCGCAATAAAAACTTTCACATGGTAGCGACCTTAGGAATTGGAATTTTCAATTTCGGTGCTACCGTAAGAGAAGATTCAGCATCAAGCAGATTATTGCGTCAGTCGGGAAACATTACCGAACTTATGATTCCCGCTTCAATTGGGTTCAAATACAAAATAAACAAAGTTGATATTGGAATGGCTTTCGAATACAGAAAATCATTTACTGATAACGTAGATGCAACCATCAAAACATTATCAGAATATGATAATTATTTGATGTTAAACGTTGGAGTGAACTATACTTTCGGAAACAAAAACAAACCGATGGAATGGGTAAATCCAATGGAAGTTGTTTACAACGACCTTGCCGACATGAAAGAAAAGATCGATATCCTTTCTGGTGATAAGGATAAAGATGGAGTATCTGACTTATTCGACAAAGACAATAACACACCAGAAGGCTCGAAAGTATACGGCGACGGAACTGCAGTTGACACAGATGGTGATGGAGTTATTGACAGTAAAGATTCAGATCCTTTCACTGCAAAAGGAGCGAAAGTAGATGCGAATGGTTCGGAAACCGATACAGATAGTGACGGTGTTGCTGATAGCCGCGATTTAGAACCAGGAACTCCTCAAGGGTCTTTAGTAAACTTCCAAGGAATTACATTAGCTAAAGCAGGTGAATTCGGCAAAGATGGCCTATCAGGTTCAAGCTCAAACGGCAAAAATGGCATTGGATATTTACCTAGCATATTCTTCGAAATTGGAAATGCTTCTGTAAAATCGATGTACCATGATCGCATTTTAGTTATTGCGAAGGTTATGAAAGCGAATCCTGAACTTAAAATTACTATTTCAGGAAACTGCGACTTAAAAGGTGGCGATGATGAAAACCAAAAGTTAGGATTACGCCGCGCTGATAATGTGAAGAAAATCTTAGTTAATGAATTTGGCATTGATGCCGCACGTTTATCAACAGATAGTAAGGGTGAAAAGGACCCTATGGCAAGCAAATTAAATTCAATGAACCGCAGAGTTGACTTTGAGGTAAATCAGAAATAAAATAAGAAAATAATTGATCAAAAGGAATCCCGAGACTTTCGTTTCGGGATTTTTTTTATTCAAACAAACTAGCAATCTGTTTAAAAGGACAAAATTTCCCATTTAAAATGTAGCACTTTTGGATTTTGTTTATTATATTTGTTGAGGGCAATCATCTATGAGCAAAATATCCTTCTTCTACGATTCAAACGCTGTATACAAAGTGAGCTTGAAAGCGCTTGTTAAGCGCGATTTTATTATTGAAGAAACGAACCAAAGTGCTGGGATTATTAAAGCGAGTACTAAGAAAACGCTATTAAAGCCATCGATTAAAATTGAGTTGGAAATTAAGCCTGTTTCTGAGACTCAAACCTCGTTAGACATTAAATCCATTACGAATAAATCTTGGATTACGCCTAATGAATACGAATCAAAAGCAGAGCAAAAGTTTATCAATACGCTTTACAAGTGCTTTGATGCATTGTAATAAGTATCGCAATATAATAAGTAACATTTTAATCAATCTGATATAAACTCAGGCTTTTCTCATCTGATTTCACCACAAACATCATTTCACTTTCCGACACCATTATTGGTGTGCTTAAACCTGCTTGAGGAAATCCTTCGTACACCGTACCATTTCTATTTAAAAGATAAAAGCGGTTATCATTTGTGCCTCTGAAGGTAATTAACGACTTGCCTTTTAAAGTCAAAATGGAAGCATCTGTTAATTCACTTGCATCTGCTTTGTATTTGAATATCACAACGCCATCAACGGTTGTTGCCTGTATTTCACCCGGACTAAATACAACATAATCATTCTCGTTATCACCATTCACATCAATTGGCAATATAGCTGAAACGTCAACTTGTTGTGAGTTGAATAATTCTTCGGTTTGACCATCCGCTTTAGCTATTTTAAAAGCCCCCTGCGAATTAGTCCAAGTAAAAAGACTTAATGAATCAGTAGGAGGAAAAATTGCATCCGCTTTCACATCTGTTAACTTTTCTTTCAGCGTAAATTTCTTAACGCCTTTTTTATCTACAAAAAAACAGTTCCCCGATCGATCATTTATAGTAAGGTAACTTACTGGCCCTATAGCAGACAACCAAACGGGCATTTCCACTTGATCTTGTAACTTAACCGTACTAAAACCTTCTAATGGCTTACCAGTATATGAATAGCCGTATAAACGCATATTAGCGCAAGGAATGAAGTATTGGCCATCAACAGCAGTGTTTATCTGCAATAACGCCATACCTGCTGTAGCACCTGCAGGCAAACGAATAGGATAGTTACTTACCGATTCACCACTTGAATCAATTAGATAAATAAAAGCTCCGGTATTAAACAAATATTGATGATCGCCGGTGGCATACATATCAATTGCATTTACACGACCCTTAATCGTACTTTCAAGCTCTTTTTTCCATTTAACTACACCATCTCTACCAATTGCATATAATTGTTTGTTTTCATCCTGCACAAATATCAAATCGCCAGCGTTTGCTGGAATAAACGGACCTGCTGCAATTGTTGTATCTAATTTTGTATTCCATACCAATTGAGGTCCTTTTACACCATCGTCAAAGTATCCTAAACATCCATTCGTATTAAACACCCCATCTTTACTAGCAATATTTAATACCAGGCCGTTCCAACTTTTCAATTTCTCACTATACTTCGCTAACCAACTCACCCATTGAGGCGCCGCAACACTTCTAAATATTTTTTCGCTTTGAGGTATACTTCCATAAAAGAACAAACTACCTTGATGAGGTACTGTACTTAGTAATGAAGAAAAACGCGGATCATTATTCAACATATTATTTGTCTTAATGTCGTTTATGTATCCACGTAATGAAGAAACTTGGTTTGAAGCCAAAAAATATCCATTTATAATAGTGTAATAGCAACGATTCATTCGTCCAAATAATGGTCCGAAAACAGCTGGCAATACATCCTGAATGGGAATGTAACGAATTGTATATCCATTATAAGATTCTTCTGAATTTATCCCACCCGAACAGGTTGCCGATAAATCATTGAGTTGCTTCTTGCATATAGCTTCATTCTTTACACTTATGGCAGTGAAGTAATGATTATCATTACCACTCGATACAGGTTGTGTAACGATGAGAGATATTTCATTTCCAATCCATCCCGAAAAATATTTACGATAGCCGGCATTCTTTTTTATTTCATCTGGACCAGAAGCTTTTTTATTTAAATACTTCTCAATGTTTGTTAACCAAAGTTGAGGATCACTAATGCCCCAAACTACTGCAGCAGCCGTTCGAGAAGGCATTATTGAAGTTACTTTAATAGGAACACTTTTTTGATCCGCAAAAAGCGATAGAAATTGAGCACTATCGTTCACAATTGTTGTTCCCTGAAATGAAATTTGATTAGGATGAAGGTCCATTTTAGCAATCGTCCAGTCTCCCACTCTTTGCAATGCATCCATTTTAATTCCGGCTTGCACATTTAACTGAGAACTCACCCACTTATAAAATCCAGAATATCGAATGGCAACTAATAAGCTCTTGTCTTTCCCATCGGTAAAAGTTAATAAACGAGCTGCCGGTGAAGAACTCTTTGCAGAACGTTGCTGGCGGATGGCATCTTCCACTAAATAAGGAGTGAAGCTTCCAATAAACAAGCCCTTAGAAACGGTCCATGAAAACGACTGACCATCAACAGTTGCTAATTCACGAATATCGACACCGTTATAATTCCGAAGTTGAATATCACCAGGCACATGCAATAGCGATTTCACTAATTTATCGGCTTCCCCATCTGGATTAGCACCAACCAAACGGATATAATACAACTCGCTAAAACTATTGGGCCCCGTAACATGACCTGATATAATTAACGGATTATCCTTAAAGATATCCTTCATTACCGAGTTGTTTACCATTACAGAATCGAGGCGCATTAAACTATTATACCACGCATCTAATACTGGTAGCGAGTCGTGTTCTTTGAAAAAACCAGTCCTCGCTAACTGCTGTAAATTACCAGATGAGGGATCCACTGAAATCAGCCATGCTACATCGGCCGGAACAGCATCAAAAGCTTTAGATGATTCGCCACGGTAATATTGATAGTACAAGAATCCACCTGCCACCAACAATAAGATGACAACAGAAATGATGGATGAACTAACGACACGTTTCATGTACTGGAGTTTCTCAAAGCTACATCACAAGTCTTCGTTAATACATACCGTGAGTAATGCACTTATCTACATAGCAATGTTAATAGCAATGTCGCTTTCATGAAAATTAATTACCCTCTTTTTATTATATAATATATAGTTAAACTAGCTATGAAAATAAAAAAAATAAAATTCATAAAATCAATATATATATAGAGGTATTCAACAAACAAAGTATTAAAATCATATCCTTAGGCAACAATTGTAAAGCATTAGCACTTCGTTTCTGAAGCCGAATTAATTTTGAATATGATCAAACATAAACATGTCAGCATAATTATTACTAATGCTTACAGCAGCACTTCCACTAGAAGTAACAATAGGATTATCGGAGATTGACAAATCATATGGATTTTTAAAAAACTCTAACAAATCGGCCTTTAAATGCAATTCAGGCGTTCCTGTTGTAGTGATCACGAACGGTTGAGTACCAAAAGAAATATCTACCCAATGAAGCGCATATGTATTATTTGATATTCGGTAGCCACTGACGTGATAAGCAAAGGCGCTATCAACTGTACCTGCCGAAGCAGAAAGCCCTTCTAATTTAACAAAAATATATCCAGTGTTCCAGTCCCAAACCATTCCATATGTAGGATCTAAATCTCCCGTTTGAGCTCCTTGAACCGTTTTTGCGCTATCTACGCCAATTAAGAATCGAATGCCTTTATATGAGCCAACTGGAATGTTACTTATTAATCTATTACTACCTGTATTTCCACCTTGATCGATCAAATAGTAAGCAGCAGGCAACGTTAACGTTGCTCCGTCACTTTTAATTAAGGAAAAGTTTGAAACATAATATTTAAACTTTGTTACCGAAAAAGTTTCACCTGACGAATTGGTGTACAATGAATCACCAGTTGAATTTAACGACGAACTTCCCACTACATTATTGAATACTATTTTTGCCACACCGGAGGCAACCCCTGTTCCGCTAGCCGATTGATCGTCGGCTTTATTACAGCCCGTAAAAACAATTAAAATATAACTAATTACAATTAGAGCAGGGAACAAATTTCTCATTTTCAGGATATTTTACATGCAATATTAAAGAATTGCGTTTAGTACTACAAAAACAGCAGTAAAAAGGAACAAAAAGGAAAAGGATATTCTAAAAAAATCAATTACCTATCATTTCGATGGAAGATATATTTCCCTTGAGAGAAACTATACGTCAATCCAGTAACCATCCTAAATGTGGTAAACATACTGTTTTTTGAAGGAGGCTCATCTAAAGATACTTGCGCCATTATATCGAACGAAAACTTTCGGTAAGCAACTTGAATACCACCACCACCTAATAAAGCTTGCATACCAGTTCTGTTTTGAAGGACGTCTTTTAAGTATTCTCCTTTGGTATTTTCGTAATTAAGGGCTAGGGAAGGAATTACTTGAAATCCACAACCGACATCAATTTTGTAAAACAAACATGAAGCGGCTGCGATGCTATTACCAATTCGCTCATTAAATGCGTTCGTGCCGTTTAACTTACCCATTCCGTTCAACATTAATCCCCAATGATTAAAACCCATTAAGTACGTTGCCATAACAATCGCATCATTTGCCCCTGTTCCAGGTTGATTAAGAATGGTGATACGTTGCCCGTTTCCATTATCGCGATCGTTGCCTGTAGCCAACTTCACCCCTGCCCCAACAATAAATCGGTGTCTCCAATCACCGGAAATTTTATCGTCGAACAAATGAAAACCTGCAGTTAAAATTAGATCTCCTAATCCGTCAGCAATAGTAGTAGAAGAACCTACTACTTCTTTATTTGTAGCGTAAGGCAAGATCATATTCAATTCAACGCGTGGGTGAACAAAATACCGCGCTCTGAGTTCGGTCACTCTAAATACTTCATACATTGAAATACCTGCAGTATTATGTCCGGCATGCTCTGTTTTAAAATACGAGCCATCGGGGAACAATTTATTGGAGCCTGTAAAATAATCGCCTTTAAATGCACGATAGCGATTATAAACAGAAATAAAATTATTCTTTTCATTAGGCATGATACCCATATATGCGCCACATACATCACAAGCCATGACGGCAGATTTCGCGAACACGAATGCGACTATTAACAATATTACTTTTTTCATTTTTTATTGTGCGGAGAATCTTTTATCGGTGATAAAAGTTTGATCTGTTAAAGTACTTAGGAAGGCTAAGAGCTGAGCCTTTTCAGCATCGGTAATTGACATATTTCCACTAGATAATGAGGGATCGATGGTAGAACTTAGAACAATTGTTGATCTATAATGATCTATCACTTTACTTAATGTATTTAATCGCCCATCGTGCATATAAGGATACGACAATACAATATTTCTTAATGTCGGCACTTTAAATTTCCCTGAGTCGGTAGCTAGTGTTGTAATTCTTGCGCGACCAGCATCAGCAAAGTGAGCATCCAAACCATTATTTCGGTAAGTCAAATCAGTTAGTAAAGGTTCTTTATGACAAGATGTACATTTGCTTTTAAAAATAGTATATCCACTATCTTCCGTAGCAGTAAAAAAAGCTTTTCCGTTGCGCACCTGATCATATTTAGAATTCGCGGATATTAAACACGACATAAACTGCGCTAATGCTCTCAAAATCCCCTGCGAGGTAATGGTATCACTACCATAAGCCGATCGAAAGAGGGACGGATACGTTGATGATCGATTTAATTTATAAATTACATTGCTCAATGTTTCGTGCATTTCTACCGGATTAGTAATTGGAGCGATAGGCTGGACTTCAATATGATTTGACCCACCATCCCAAAAGAATTCACTATGCCATGCTAGATTAATTAAAGCAGGCGAATTCCTGGTGCCCAATAAATTATTCACTCCATGACTTAAACTATGATCAACTTGCGAAAAAGAGCCAAACTGTTGATGACAGGTACTGCAATTAACGGTACTATCCTTTGATAAAATAGGATCATAAAATAACTTACGACCTAATGCAAAGCCCGCAGTAGTAACGGGATTGTTTTGCAATTGTCCCGAAGGATTAGGGAAGCCATCAGGAATATAAAACAAAGGTAGAGCGACTTCCTTTATTTCTTTATCTGATTTTTCACAAGATGAAATAAATACACAAACAATAACAATTGGCAGATATAAGAAATGAATCTTCGACATAAATCAGAAAACTATTTTACCAGGTAAAAGTACTAATTAATGAAGTGTTTAAATTAATATTAAGTTATAAATAGTTAAACTATACTGTAATTGTCGGATGAAGTGAATTTTCGGAATTAGAAAATGGAATTCGATAATATTAGAATACCAATTCACACTGCTAAATTAATTAAAAAACAAATTAAATTACCAATAAAATGATGTTTCTCACCTATCGATAATAATAAGGTACCCAACTACTATCATTCCATGTTAAAATATACGGTAGCAAAGAGTAATACCAACCTTGATAGGCTATCGCCTATTTCAAATTTAACTAAATCATTACAGGGATTGGCGTCAATGGGAATTCTTTTCTCGGGAATCTGTTCGTGGCTATTATGCGAAATTAACGAAGCAATAAAAAACTTCCTCTCTTCACTCCTTTCTGTCCATTTCTAAAAGTATAATTGCAAGTATATCCGTACATTCCTACTGGAGCATCAATACCATCGCATTTGCCATCCCAGCCAATTTCTATTTTATCGCTATGAAAAATGGGTTGACCGAGACGATTAAAAACGGTCATAGAAAAGTAAGGAATATCAACCGCTACAGCATTAAAGAAATCATTGACCCCATCTTCATCCGGTGTAAAAGAATTGGGCACCCAAATATTAGCACCACACCCAATTTCAATAACAATGGTATCGGATTCAACGCATCCTACAACATTACTAACGGTAACCATATACGAATAGGCGCTATCAACATTTATTGTAGCCAATGATTCGCCTGTATTCCACAAATAGGAAGAAAAAAATCCCGGACTGAGTAATAAAGTTTGTCCTGGACAAATAAATTGATCGGCCCCCAATTCAGGATCAGGGAAAGCATTTGGCCCATATTGAATCAAAAACGGAATAGTTTTGGCGCAATCATCAGCACCTCCCAACACAGTTAATGCATAATCACCAACAGGAATATTTTTCAATGAATCCATTTTTGTTCCAGAGGGCAACCATATAAACGATGGACTTAAAATATTTGAAACGATTGCAGATGCATATCCATCGCTACCTTCACTACAAGTAACATCACCTAATTGCAGAGAAACATCTGGGAATGAAATTTCCTTTTCAATAATGTTTATTCCGATACAAGGAGAAACAACAGTAGCTTTTACTACATATGATCCCGGACCCGAAAAAGTATGATCGACAGATATTCCATTTATATAATTTCCAATGGAACCTAAATCGCCAAAATCCCATGAATACAATGTTGCACATGTATTTGGATTAGCCGTCACCGTTAACGACAAGTCGCCATTGCAATTAACGGAAAAATCAGGAATTGGAATTGGCGATTCACCTAAAAACAAACTATCGAACGCGAGCCCGTCATACGTATTACATGCAGTACCTGAGCAAAAAGTAAATCGAAATTTAACCGAATCTTCTCCCACCAAATCATTCAAACAATGAGAGGCGGTTAACCAAGCTGCACTTCCACTTCCTCCCATACAAGATCCATTATTCCCTTGTGTATTCCCCGACCATCCACTTTGAGGAAAAGCTAATCCGCTTAAATTTCCAATACTTGCACTATTATACCAGTTTTTATTTCTGCAATCAACAGGATCAGTGATGCTACCCACGTTAATCCATGAAATCCCATTATTTAAGGAATATTGCAAGTTTCCTCCGTCGTACTGTCGCTCAGTATCCCAGTAAACTTTAAATTGAATAAAAGGATGAACTAATGAAGAAAAATCGAAACAAGGACTTACAATGTACGATTTTTCACCTCCTAAATATGATGAAGATGTTAATCCGCCGGTAAGCCAGCATTTTGAACCACTAGCCGCATTCGTTATATGTGATTTTTGAGGCATCCCCCATGCCCAATCAGAATTATATCCACTTGGCATCCAACCACCATTGTCGTTTTCAAAGTCTTGAAAATACGGAAACGAATTGATACACTGTGAATTAGCATTCTCAAAACCCATAAAAAGCATAGCCAAGATCAAGAGAATTGATTTGGGACTAAACGGCAAATGAATACATTTTAACATCGGATATAAAAATACGAATAGAATCAACTCGAATATGAAGAAATTGCTTACAAGTAGAGAGGAAACCATAAAATGATAAATGTCTGCAAAGAAACGAAATACGTAACGTAAGTACTTACCTATAACAATTAAGATTAAATATTGTAAAATTTCAATTAATCATCTGGCAGAAAAAGAAAAAAGTTATATACTAATAAAACGGTTAATAAATAAGACAAGGTGCTGCTAATTGCTTGTAACGACTTCTATATTTTTATAAAGTCAATTATTGACCGACGATGAAAAAAATTATCTTTCTCCTACTAGTAATTCCTGTTCAGCTGTGGGCACAATCACAACAATTGAATTACGACATAGTGATGAAAGACGAGAAAATAGGCACCATGAAAGTGCTTAAAACAACGCAAAAGGACCACATTAGCTACACTATTGAAAGCACGATCACCGTTAATAAAATTGTATCATTACTGATAGAATATAAAAGCACTGCTGAATTCCATAGAGGGAAATTAATAAAATCTTCAAATAAACAAACCATTAACGGAAAAGTTCAGAATGACACGCGAACAACATGGAACGGAAGCCAGTACGATGTTTATTCGCTAACAGGAAGAAGCAAACTAAAAGAAAAAACAATTGACTACAATGTTTGCATGTTATATTTTGATGAACCCAACCAACGCAAGAAAATTTATTCCGATAGCTACGGCAAGTGGATTAAAGTTAAGAGCTACGAAAACCATCAATACGATTTAATTCTGCCCGATGGCAAACACAGTAGTTACACATTCAATTATGGAATATGCAGCAGAGTAGAAACAGAGCCCATGTTCTCGAAAATCACTTTTCTGCTGACCAAATAAATTGAATAATATTCAGCAGAATTCACGAACTTTGTAGCAATGCGAAAAACACTCAGTGCACTTATGCTTCTTTGTTTATTTACCTCTGCACTCTTTGCTCAGATAAATACTACTCAATTCGGATTTAGCTATAAGCCAATTTTCCCTAGCATGTATTTGCGAACGGGGCCAAAGGAATTCAATGATAAAAACATCAACTACAAACTTTCGCAAAGCTCAGGATATATCGCAGGTGTTTTGATACGAAAAGGAATTACGAAAAAACTTTCAGGAGAAACAGGAATTCTTTATGTAAAAAGAAATTTCGACATGGTTTTAAGCGATAGCAGTTATTCCGACAACAGTTCATTTTCCATAATAGGGTACGAAGTACCATTAAGTGCTTTGGTATTTATCCAACTTGACGAAAAACTCTGGATGAATGTTGCCATGGGAGCGAGCGTTGATATTTTCCCATCAGACATTCTAACTTACAAAAGTGAATTTCTGCACTATTCGTCGCGAAACACAAAAATAAATGCAGGCGTTTTAGCAAATATCGGGATCGAATACCGAACGACGAAAAGTGGAACCATTTATTTCGGAACTAGTTATCATCGTTCGATGAAATCCATCTACAATACGCTTATTGAATACTATCCTACACGCAACTACAACGACCCATTTACTTCATGCGGAAAAACTAAATTGCAAGGCGATTATTTTACATTTGATGTGCGATATTATTTTCATGAGGATCCTGATAAGAAGAAAAGGAAAAAGTAATTTACTAATGTGCTAATCCTTCCGCGTAAAAGACTACTTATTGGTTAGAAAAAAACAGGAAACCCTTTTAGTTTACCATCTTGGCTAAGGCGGAGTGCTGGTGCGGGAACTTTGACAAATCCGAATATTTTTTTGAGTGCATTTACTGCACCCCATTTTGTTTTGATGCGAGTGATATCAATATCAGGACTTAAATAAAAAAAACGTTGGCGATAAAAGTTCGGCACTGCCTTTCCGTTATATTCATTCAAGTTTACTTCTGCGCCAACCATTCCTTCTGCTCCTATTCCAACAGCCATGTTCAACCAAGAAGGAAACTTAGATTCTTTATGTAAAAACGATTTAATATTTGCCGACAACCAATACGTTTGTCCATTGTAATCTTTCATCATATTTTCTTGAAAAGCCGAACCTAATAAATTAGGATTATACTTCGGATACTTCGTACCGTGATAGGCCATTTTCATTGTTATCCTTTGCTCCTGCCACAACAATTCTTGCGAAAGGTATATTCCTGCTCCAATCGTATTTGCAGTAATATCGCCTACCGAAAACCCCCATTGTTTGCTAAAGCCATCCATGATCTCTATCGACAATTGAAATCCATATCCAACGGCCGCGCCCACCAAAGCCGCTTTCCTGTTTTTCACTCCCGACCACTTCAATACATCACCACTCCACCGAGAAATATAATAAGCCGAGCCAACATGTCCGAGTTTATCCATTTGCATCCACTCTTTCGTGTCGTTAAAGAAGTGAAAAGATGTTTGCGGGTAGTTTTTATACCACAAACTATACAATCCACACATCCCTCCTGTATAAGCTACCGATGAAGACAAAACAACTACACTTCCTCTCTTCGAATGATACACATCGGCTTTATCCCAAAACTTAAGTAAATCGGTTTGTGCTTGAGCCGAAAAACAAAAAAAGAGAATCACCGTAACGAATACAGCGACTCTCTTAATGTATATAACAATAGCGTGCATAGATTGCTACGCTACTAATTCAACAAATCAGCCTTTGCTGCATTTAAAATATCAAAAGCAGCTTCTTTCGTACTTGATTCAGCATAGGTACGCAATACAGGCTCAGTACCAGACGCACGAATCATCAACCAATCACCGTTCTCAAAGAAATATTTGTACCCATCGAGGTCTTCCACGCGTGTGATTATATATTTTCCAAAGTGAGTATATTTTGCTCCGATACAATTTTGAAGAATACGTTGCTTTACTTCTTCTTTCAAATGCAAATCATTACGCTCGAAAGAGAATGGTCCCACAATTTCATATACTTCTTGAATAAGATCATTAAGTGTTTTTCCGCTCTTCGCCATAAACTCCCAAATGGTTAATCCCATCCATATTCCGTCGCGCTCAGGGATATGCCCTTTAATAGCAATTCCACCCGATTCTTCACCACCTAACAATACATCATCTTTAATCATAATTTCAGCGATGTATTTGAATCCAATTTTCACGGTTTCAATTTCAATTCCGTAAAATTTACAAAGCTTTTCAACTTTAGGAGTAGTGGAGAAAGCAGTACAAACTTTTCCTGTTTGACCTTTGTATTTATGAAGGTAATGTATTAGCAATAAAATGAGATGATGCGAATCAACAAAGTTCCCATTGCCATCATAAAATCCAATACGATCAGCATCACCATCGGTAACTAACCCCGAATCAATATCACCTGTATTTATAATTAAATTACTAAACTCAATCAAATTCTTATGAATAGGCTCGGGAGCTTGTCCCATAAATGAAGGATTATAATCACAATGTAACATTGTAATTTCAGGCAGCAAACGCTTAATCACATTTTGACCAGCACCATACATAGCATCATATGCTAATTTTAATCCTGAATTACGAATTGCATCTAAATCAAAATTAGCTTTCACATGATCGCAATACATCGTTTCAAGATCAACACCATCTAACATTCCATTTTGCTCAAACTGTTCGACATCCATCGATGCGTGATTTATCGAACATACATCAGGAATTAAATCTTCGATTTCAGCTACGTGAGCAGGAAGCAACGGGCCGCCATAATGTCCCTTTAATTTAAAGCCATTATATTCAGGAGGATTATGGCTTGCAGTAATAATAATACCAATATCTTTTTTCATTCGAATAGCGCCAAGGCTAATCATTGGCGTTGATACAAACCCTTTCGACATCGACACTTTTACTCCCATCGAACACATCACCTTTGCGATGGTATCACAAAACAATGCTCCAGCAAATCGACAATCGTGACCTAAAACAATAGAAGGGTTCGTATTATTTTGCAACAGCCATTTTGCAGTTCCTTCAGCAACACGAGCTACATTTTCAACTGTAAAATCTTGTGCAATGATAGCTCTCCAGCCATCGGTTCCGAATTTAATCTTAGTCATTTTAATATGGTATTAATTGGTAATTTCGAATTATAAGCAAAACACTACAACAGGTTTCTACAACAATAATTCACGAGTTAGCAATATTTATTTATGTGTTTTTTATTTATTTCATTAGTAGAATTTAACGAAATCAGTAATCCTATTCCATTCATAAGTTTGTAACGCTTTTTGATAAATGTACGATTGTGTACGTACTACTTCTTGATTATTCACACTGATAATATTAAATGCAAAATTTTTCTCTTTAATATAATCAATCCAGTTCTTATCTCCGACCATCAAATCAAACTTCAACATGTCTCTGTAAATAATTTCATTCAGCGGGGTGTCATTAATATAAATAATTATTCCGGAGGGATCATACCCCACAACATCGTTTATTTTTTTCCAAAGTTCACTTACCTGAATACGTGTAATCTTCCACTTTCCTCTTGGAAGGATATTCTGTATTTTATCGCCTCCTAAATTAAAGAGTTGCTCTTCGTTTTCGGAAAGATAATTGGTTATTGCATACACTAACTTTCTTGAACTATCGGCTTTTGCACCGGTCAATGTTGATGCAAAATCGAGCGACCAGACCACCATTTTCTGTGGAATTTCGGTAGCACTGAATGCTGTGGCGTTGAATTTATTTGTGCTAATATATTCCTCTTTTATCTTCCTAGAATCAGATGCATTATCAATCACTTTTCCGGCAAACTGAAGTATTTTATAGTTGTATTTTTTCGAATAAATATAATTGGCTAAATTAGCATTATAGTTCCCATTTGCATTCGTATTAATCCTATATCGCAGACAAGCTTCTTGAAGATCATCATATTCTACATATCCATACGCTACTTCTTCTCCATTACTTGTCTTGTTCGAAAATAAAAATCCTTGTGTATTGCTTTTCAAATCATGATTAGTATTGGTCCACGTTTCATAAATAAAAACTACTTCTTGACTCAAAAAATGAGTATCCGTTGATTTTTCAATTGCTTGTAAGCTTGAAGGGTATATTAGCGTTTCTTTTGCTGGAGAATCCCAAAGCTTTGCCTTCCCGTTTATAATTGCTTCATATGAAATTCGAGTCAGTTCTTTCACAAAATTACAACCCGTAGTATCTTCTTGTTCAGAAATAGTAGCACGAAGAATAACAGGAATTTGCGCGTTAGCAATCCCACTACTCAGATAATTAAGAATTATAAGAATTATAATTTTACGCATTGGTTATAACGGATGATTTCCTCAAATCTAATTAAAAATATTAGAATAATTTCGCTCCACCTTTTCTACGAAATACTAGTTTCAATGCCAACCAAGTACTATCCACTGCAGTTACCTTAATGTCAAGCAATCCTAATGGCAATGCAGCTTTACGAATAAGTTCTTCAGTAACATCTGTCTTGGTATATTTATCTTTTTTTTGCCAGCTAACCCATATCATGCCCCACGGAGAAACGCTATAGACGCTTTCTTTCAATAAAGTTTCGAGTTCCTCTTTTGAATTCACATAAAGATGAATTAAATCAAATCGACCTACACTAAGCGATGAATATTCTTTTTGAAGCCCCACTGTTCCTCCTAATAAAATAAAATAATTATCTGGAGGATTTACTACGGCAGCCACCGTTTCATTTGTAAGCCCAAGTTTTTGGTATAGTGGTTTCATTACTTATTTGTGTTCATCCAAGTTTTGTAGATTTCTTGTTGTTGAGGTCGATTGGCAGGTATTTCACTAAGAGGTTCGCATTCTTTTAAAGTATTGTATAATTCAGAAGGTAGCTGTTGGTATAATTCAGTTCCTCGTGTTTTCCATGCTATCATTTCATCAGTCATGGTTTTAATGATCTTCGCAGGATTTCCTACCGCAATACTACGCTCGGGAATTTGCATTCCTTCTGGAACGAAACTTAAAGCGCCGATGATTGAATTAGCGCCGACAACTACCCTGTCCATTACTACTGCATTCATTCCCACAAGCACATTTTCTCCAATCAATGCCCCATGAATTATGGCTCCATGTCCAATATGAGCACTTTTTTTCAGATGAACGGTTTGTCCTGGGAACATATGCAACGTACAATTCTCTTGAACATTACAACCATCCTCAATTATGATAGCACCCCAATCGCCACGAAGAGCTGCTCCGGGTCCCACATAAACATCCTTTCCAATAATTACATTGCCTGTAACTGCAGCCTGAGGATGCACAAAAGCAGTGGGATGAATGACCGGTTTATAACCGTTGAATTCATATATTGCCATAACGGTGTTGTATATACTAAGTTTGAATTACACCAACGTTATATGGTTTTTCGATAGGTGCATGATTCGACATCTCAATGCCCATAGAAATCCACTTACGTGTATCTAAAGGATCAATAATTGCATCGACCCACAGTCTTGATGCTGCATAATAAGGTGATGTTTGACTATTATAGCGATCAGTGATCGTTTTTAATAATTCTTTTTCTTCAGCTTCAGTAATTTCTTTTCCTTGAGCTTTTAAAGTTGATGTTTGAATTTGCAATAAGGTTTTCGCTGCAGATGCACCGCTCATTACTGCCAATTGAGCATTTGGCCATGAAGCAATTAATCGTGGATCGTAAGCCTTGCCACACATTGCATAATTTCCAGCTCCATACGAATTACCGATAATGAATGTAAATTTAGGAACCACCGAGTTCGCCATCGCATTCACCATCTTGGCGCCATCTTTAATGATTCCACCATGTTCAGAACGTGATCCTACCATAAAGCCAGTTACGTCTTGCAAAAACACTAAAGGAATTTTACGCTGATTGCAATTCATAACAAATCGAGCGGCTTTATCTGCACTATCGCTATAAATGACTCCACCAAATTGCATCTCTCCTTTTTTACTCTTTACTACCTTACGCTGGTTCGCTACAATTCCAACCGCCCATCCATCTATTCGAGCATATCCGCATAAAATAGTTTGACCGTAATTTTCTTTGTATTCATCAAATTCACTATTATCTACTAAACGATAAATAATCTCATGCATATCGAACTGTTTATCGCGCGCTTCAGGTAGAATGCCATATATTTCTTTAGCATCTAACTTAGGTGCGGCTGGAATAGCGCGATCAAAACCTGCATTAGGCAATCGTCCAATTTTATCCATCGCTCGGCGAATATAATCGAGACATGATTTATCATCGGTGAATTTATTATCGGTTACTCCCGAAATCTCACATTGCGTAGTTGCGCCTCCTAAGGTTTCATTATCTATATCTTCGCCAATGGCCGACTTCACAAGGTAAGATCCAGCTAAAAAAACCGAACCTGTTTTATCCACGATCATAGCTTCGTCGCTCATAATAGGAAGATAAGCACCTCCTGCCACACAGGAACCCATGATTGCAGCAATTTGAATAATTCCCATGCTGCTCATAACTGCATTATTTCGAAACATACGTCCAAAGTGCTCTTTATCAGGGAAAATTTCATCTTGCATTGGCAAATAAACACCGGCGCTATCTACAAGGTAAATAATAGGTAATTTATTTTCAATAGATATTTCTTGTGCACGAAGATTTTTCTTAGCTGTCATTGGAAACCAAGCTCCGGCTTTAACTGTAGCATCGTTGGCTAAAACCAAACATTGACGACCAGAAACATATCCTAACATCACCACAACTCCAGCAGAAGGACAACCTCCTTGCTCTTCGTACATACCATCGGCAGCAAAGGCACCGATTTCTAAACGGGGACTATCCTTATCTAGCAAATAATCGATACGCTCACGAGCCAACAACTTGCCCTTTTCATGTTGTTTGGCGGCATTTTTCTTACCTCCTCCTTCAGCCACTTTTACCAATCGCTGACGCATATTGCTTAGTAGCGTTTTATTATAATCTTCGTTCTTATTGAACTCTATATTTTCTGCCATAAAGATGGGAACTAACTATTTAATAAGACCGCAAAGATAACCGTTCTAACTTATGAGCGACAACAATTCATCACGTCTTTGCATCACGTGATCATATCCTATTTGATAAATGGATCGAGCCTTTTGATAATCAAAAATTTTAATCGAGGATAGTGCTTCAGGTTCTAGATAAATATCACACATTTTACGGCGATGTTCGGCATTGCTATATACACCCAATTCGAATACACGCTCAATTACCGACCATGTGGTAGAAGGTGGCCGAATAACCCCTACGTGATTTACGTGCATTCCAATGGTTTTCAGCGGACTGCCAACAAAAGGTTCGACAGGTAAATTATTGATAACCCCACCGTCTACTAATAATTTATTTTGGTAGAAAATGGGTTTAAATAGTCCAGGAATTGATGCCGATGATAGCACAGGCTTTATCAGTAACCCTGCATTAAACCAAACCACTTCACCAGTTAAAATATCTGTTGCATTTACGTTCAGCGGAATTTTCAGCGACTCGAAATCGGATGGAAGTGACGACTGAAAAAAGGTTTCCATCTTATCCATATTCAGTAATCCTTTATTAAAGGCTCCTCCTAACATTTTAAAGAAGTTATTTTTAATAAACAGTTCCACTATTTCATCAGGAGCATAACCAGCGGCAAGGAATGCACCAGCCATCGCACCTGCACTTGTGCCGCTAATGGCTTTAGGCTCGAAACCTAACTCAATAAGCGCTTTTACCATTCCCAGATGAGCGAAACCACGGGCACCTCCACCCGACAAAACAAGATTAACCTGCATAAAAAATTATTTTCGTAAAAATACTTTATTCACTCCGAATAAAATAAATTTGAGCCATGAAGAAAATAGTTTTTGTATTGATAAGTCTCATATCGCTTTGCGCATGTAATAACAATAAAATAAAATCGGCAGAAAAACTGATTTTAGACGACGAAAAAACGATAACAAAAAACACACAGTCCGCTGCCGGATTAATTGGCCTTTGGAAAGGACAAGTAGAGTTCACAGGAGGATACAAACAATACATCAATCTTCATTTATATAACGATAGCACCTATGTGCGAACTCAAGTGAATTCATCTTCAGGCGCAACCAAGTTCTTTGAAATTGGATGCTGGAAAGTACTTTCCGACACGCTCTTAATGCTGGATGGGTCGGGCTTAACGCAACAATACTTTGCGATAAAACCGGACAGTAACCTATCCTATCGCGATCCACTCGGATTAATACCTAGCAATCTAATTAGCGACGTTTTTGAAAAAGACATTGAACAAGAAGAAGACCTTCCTGGCGACTTTAAATTTGAAGGATTAATCAGCTTTGGGAAAAACGATGCAAACTTCTATTTCTGTATTGCGCAACGCAGACTAGGAATTGCAAAAACGAACAATTACAGCTCCCTCATTTCGCTCTTAAAATCGCAAGGAATTAAAGAAGGTCAACCGACATGGGTTCAGTTAACGGGACATCTCGACAACCGTGTTTCGGAAACGGAAAATGCCCCTATTTCGAAATTTTATCCGGTGCGCATTTTAAAACTCGACAGCACAAAAACTTGTCACTAAGCGATCAATCTTCGATTGATAATTCTACCATCGGATCCCAAAAAATTTCTTTAAAATTTACCACCTTATCGTTCAAAACAGCAACACCATCTTTCAATAATAATTTTTGCATCTCATCGTTTATACCAAAATGATGTTTACCTGTTAATAAACCGTTTCTATTTACTACCCTATGCGCTGGCACTTTCGGTTTAATACTATGCGCAGCGTTCATAGCCCACCCCACCATACGCGAAGATCCTTTTGCACCTAAATAAGCGGCAATAGCGCCGTATGAGGAAACTCGTCCTTTCGGAATCAAACGAACCACAGCATAAACATCTTCGAAAAAGGTGAATGACTTTGGATTATAAATCGACATAATTGCAAGTATAGAACATAATCCAACAACTATCAATACGAAAATTTAAACCTATTTTTTTCATCCTATAAATCGATGTTACGACACAGAAACGGCTCGCACATCGCTAATTTTCGCATAAAAATCGAAAACAAACAAAAAATGTAATGAAATCACCAAATTTACTCTACTGTTATTGCTCGAAGCAAACTATATTTGCAACTCTTCGAAAAAATCTATGAATATTAAAATTACCCTGCCTGACAATTCCGTGCGTGATTACCCGAAAGGAAGTTCAGCGATGGAAATTGCAAAGTCGATCAGTGAGGGACTAGCCCGTAGTGTACTCGCTGCAAAAGTGAATGGCGACGTCCGTGATTTAAATCGCCCAATAGAAGAAGATTCTTCACTTCAACTACTAACTTGGAACGATGCGGAAGGAAAAAGCACGATGTGGCACTCCTCTGCTCATTTGATGGCAGAAGCTCTCGAATTCTACTATCCAGGCATAAAGTTCTGGGTAGGTCCTCCAGTATCAAACGGATTCTATTATGATGTTGACTTTGGAGAACAAGCCTTCTCTGCCGACGATCTTAAAAAGATTGAAGACAAGATGACGGAATTAGCGAAGCAAAGCAATGCATTTGTGAGAAAAGAAATCAGCAAAGGCGATGCTTTTAACTACTTTACCGAGAGATCCGACCAATACAAACTAGACTTATTAAGCAACCTTGAAGACGGCGGAATTACGCTTTACACTCAGGGAAACTTCACCGACTTATGTCGCGGACCGCATATTCCGCATACAGGATATATCAAAGCCATCAAACTTACTAACGTAGCGGGTGCTTATTGGAAAAACGATAGCAACAATCCAATGTTGACTCGTATTTACGGTATTACCTTCCCTAAAAAGTCGGAGCTTGATGAATATATAACCATGTTAGAAGAAGCCAAAAAACGCGATCACCGCAAGATTGGCAAGGAGATGGAAATCTTCACCTTCGACGATGATGTTGGTCCAGGATTACCATTATGGTTGCCTAACGGCGGAATCATGATTGAGGAATTAGAAAGATTAGCAAAAAAAACCGAACAACGAGCAGGATATAGTCGAGTGCGAACTCCGCATTTGGCAAAAGAGAGCATGTACAGAACATCGGGTCACCTTCCTTACTACGAAGACAGTATGTTTCCGGCAATGGAATGTGATGGAGAGAAGTACTATCTCAAAGCGATGAATTGTCCGCATCACCATAAAATCTTCAAAGAGTTAAACCCGAGTTATAGAGACCTCCCTATTCGATTAGCGGAGTACGGAACCTGTTACCGATACGAACAAAGTGGGGAATTATTCGGATTAATGCGTGTACGCTCATTACAGATGAACGATGCCCATATTTACTGCACAAGAGAGCAATTCGCCGACGAGTTCAATGCTGTTAACGAGATGTATCTTAAGTACTTTAGAGTATTCGGCATTGACAAATACGTAATGCGCTTCTCTACTCATGCACCAGAAAAATTAGGAAAAAAATACGTCGACAATCCGGAATTATGGAAACAGACCGAAGATATGGTGCGTCAAGTATTGATCGATAGCAAGATACCGTACATTGAAGTGCCGGATGAAGGAGCATTTTACGGTCCGAAAATCGACGTACAAGTGTGGAGTGCCATTGGACGCGAGTTCACATTGGCAACCAACCAAGTAGACTTTGCTGTACCAGCGCGCTTCGGATTAACGTTCCGTAATTCGAACAATGAGATGGAAACGCCAATATGCATTCACCGTGCACCGCTAGGTACACATGAACGCTTTATAGGATTCCTGATTGAGCATTATGCGGGAAATTTCCCAATATGGCTTGCTCCACAGCAAGTTTCAATCCTTCCAATCTCAGAGAAATTCAACGGATACGCAAAAAAAGTTTCACAATTGCTCAGAAATTCCGATATTCGCGGCCTCGTAGACGACCGTGATGAGAAAATCGGGAAGAAAATTCGCGATGCTGAGATTAAAAAAGTACCTTATATGTTAATTATCGGGGAAAAAGAAGAAGCGGAAAATACCGTATCGGTTCGTCAGCATGGCAAAGGAGATCAAGGTAGTTTAACTATTCAGGAATTCATCGATCAAGTAACGAAAGAGATTCAACAAATGCTAGACGCCTAGTAATAAGTAATTTAACACTAAAACAGTAGCACCATAGCAACTTCATCAAACCGTCCTTTTGGAGGAAACAGAGGCCGCGGTCCTGTTAAAAAGGAAGCGGAACACAGAATCAACGACAAGATTCGCGCAACGCATGTTCGCTTAGTAGGCGAAGGCGGAGAGCCATCAGTAGTATCTATCGAAGAGGCATTAAAGTTGGCTGTCGATAAAGGACTCGATCTTGTTGAGATAGCTGCTCAAGCTGACCCTCCCGTATGTAAAATCGTAGATTATCAAAAATTTCTCTACGAACGGAAGAAGAAAGAAAAAGAAACGAAGGCAAAGGCTGCCAAGCAAGTACTGAAAGAGGTACGCTTTGGCCCAAACACCGACGAACACGATTTCAACTTCAAAGTGAAGCATGCCATTAAATTCCTTGAAGAAGGAGCAAAAGTGAAAGCGTATGTGCATTTCCGAGGAAGAGCGATCGCTTACAAAGAAAAAGGAGAAATCATCCTTTTGAAATTTGCTCAAGAATTACAGGAATATGGTAAAGTAGAAATGCTACCGAAATTAGAAGGAAACAGGATGTTTATACACCTCGCTCCACTTCCAAATCTTAAAAAACCGGCTAAACCGGCTAAGAAAGAAGAGGAAACTGAATAAAAAAAAACGAAGTCAATAATATATCACTACAATGCCGAAAATGAAAACTAATTCCAGTGCTAAGAAGCGATTCAAGCTTACAGGCACAGGAAAGATCAAACGTAAGCACGCGTACAAACGCCACATCTTAACGAAGAAAGACACTGACCGGAAACGTCATTTAACTGCTTCAGGATTGGTACACGTTTCTGATGAGTTCCGCGTAAAACGTATGTTAGGAGTTGCTTAAATGCAACGTAACTTGAGATCTTAAAAAAAAAAATTATTTATTAACCCGGTCATTAGCAACTAAGTTCCTCTTGAAAAAGGACGCTAACACCAAAATCTAAACACTATGCCACGTTCAGTCAATCATGTGGCCTCAAAGGCAAAACGCAAGAAGGTTTTAAAACTTGCCAAGGGTAATTGGGGATCACGTAAAAATGTATGGACGGTTGCCAAAAACACCGTCGAAAAAGGTTTACAATACGCATACCGCGATCGTAAAAACAAAAAACGCAGCTTCCGCGCATTATGGATTCAGCGTATTAATGCAGCAGCTCGTGAACACGGGATGTCTTATTCTCAGTTCATGGGAGCTATCCATAAAAGCAATGTAGATATCAACCGTAAGGTACTTGCTGATTTAGCGATGAACAATCCTGAAGCTTTCGAAGCAATCCTTAACTCAGTAAAATAATTCACTTAGACTTCGTTTAAAAAAATCCTCCGTTAGGGGGATTTTTTTTGGGGTAACGGCTCATCTCTTCTCAATGACCACCGCTCGATATTTCGACAAGCTCAAACAATATCCGTGACCGAATTTCGAAAGACTCAATTATTGCTATTCAATTATTCGTCTGCAATTCCTACTGGCAGCTAATTTATTAAGTCGATAATTCATTTATTTGAAATCCTGTTATCTATGTAATTGTTCTTAGATGAGTTTTCATTAATACAGGTAGATTTTCTTTTTAATTCATTGATATCACCTTTTATTAGTGCTTCTTTTTTAGCTCTAGACCAGTTTTGATTTTTTTTCTCTTTTAAAAGCTATACCCTTTCTATTAAAATACTTTACATATACTAATTCTAAAGGAGGATTCCTTTTGGTAAAATTTGTACCCATACCGGAAAAATGCTCTGTCATACGCCTATTCAAATCAACAGTACTGCCTACTTAACAATATCCTCTTTCACACAATAAGATATACATTACTCCAGGCTTGCAATTCATCTTTACTTATAGCATAAATTAATCTAGCAAAATTATTCTAGCACTTATTTTTAAGCAATTGTTTAATTGGATTATTAACAACACATCGCTACTTTTTTTGCGCAGCAGTCGTCGAGCGGAGGTCATCGAGATGAGTTGAGTCGAGACGAACCAATTTTCTTCGCTATCTTTGCAAAAAACTTTTACATTGAAAATTCAATCCCATTCGTTCGCTCTTACCGAAGAGTATATTGAACTAATTAAACTTTTAAAGCTTTTAGGTATTGCCGATACAGGCAGCGATGCTAAGCAGTTGGTGGATGACGGCGAAGTGAAATTGAATGATGCCGTTGAGTATCGCAAGCGCGCGAAGTTGCGTAAGGGCGATAAGGTACTGGTGAAGAATAACGAGATTACGATTGTATAATATTTTTTCACGATGTCGGATTTGATAAAATGGATTGCTCTCGAAACGGGCATCGAATTTCATCCTGTTCAAAAAACAATTGCTCTATTCAAAGAAGGCGCTACCATCCCCTTTATTGCACGCTATCGTAAAGAGGCAACAGGCAGCCTCAATGAGGTTGAAATTTCTGAAATCAAGAAGCTACTTTCGCTTTATGAGGAGCTCGAGAAGCGAAAATTAACGGTTCTCGCGGCTATCGAGGAGCAGGGTAAATTAACCGATGGATTACGAAGCGCAATAATTGCTAGTCGTACAGCCACCGAACTCGAGGATATATACCTACCCTACAAGCAAAAGCGTAAGACGAAGGCTTCTATTGCCCGTGAAAACGGATTAGAACCGTTGGCCCTATATATCATGGAACAGCATAATGGTCCTTTGAACGATAAAGCCAAGTCGTTTGTAAAATATAAAGTAACTTCTATTGAAGATGCTTTTGAAGGCGCTCGACATATCATTGCTGAAATGATTAACGAAAATGCCGATGCGCGTAATGTAATCAGAAATTTATTTCAGCGCGAAGGTGTCATCTCTTCGTCGGTTATTAAATCGAAAACCGAAGAAGCTGCGAAGTATAAAGATTATTTCAATAGTCGCGAGAAACTGGCTCGTTGTCCTTCGCACCGCTTCTTAGCTATCATGCGTGGAGCTAACGAGGGATTTTTACGAATAGGCATCACTCCCGAAGATGAATCGAAAGCCATTCAAGTATTAGAACGTCGTTTTGTTAAAGGTTATTCGCCAAGTTCAGAGCAAGTTCGGCTAGCCGTAACCGATAGTTATAATCGTTTGCTTGCTCCGTCCATCGAAACCGAGTTCTTTAATAGCCAGAAAGAAAAGGCCGATAAAGAAGCGATTGCCGTTTTCTCAAATAATTTAATGCAGTTGCTATTGGCAGCTCCTCTAGGACAAAAGACGGTATTGGCTATCGATCCCGGTTATCGTTCGGGATGTAAATGTGTTTGCCTCGATAAGCAAGGTAACCTACTGCATAATGAGACGATCTATCCTCACCCACCCCAGTCGCAAACAAAGCAGGCCGCCGCTAAAATCTTGCAGCTTTGTGAAATCTATAAAATAGAAGCAATAGCTATTGGAAATGGTACGGCGGGACGAGAAACTGAAACTTTCATTCAGAGTTTGCGCTTCAAAGAAAGCTTGCAAGTATATGTGGTGAGTGAGCAAGGTGCATCGATCTATTCGGCATCGCCGATTGCAAGAGATGAGTTCCCTGAGTACGATGTGACGGTGCGAGGCGCCGTATCTATCGGGCGACGATTGATGGATCCATTGGCGGAGTTGGTAAAAATTGATGCGAAGTCGATTGGCGTCGGACAGTACCAGCACGATGTAGATCAATCGATGCTTAAAACGGGACTCGATGAAATTGTAGAACGAGCAGTGAACTCTGTAGGAGTAAATTTAAATACGGCGAGTAAACATTTGTTAACCTACGTATCTGGAATTGGTCCTTTGTTAGCCCAAAATATTGTTGCGTTACGCAAAGAACAAGGACCGTTTAGATCGCGTAAGCAGCTAAAGCACGTGCCACGCCTCGGCGACAAAGCCTTTGAACAATGTGCAGGATTTTTAAGAATTCGTGAAGGTGAAAACCTCCTCGACAATACTTCGGTACACCCTGAACGTTATGAGCTAGTAGAAAAGATGGCCAAAGATGCAGGTGTTAAATTGGAAGATCTGATACATAAAGAAGAAATCCGAAAAAGCATCGACTTAAAGAAATACATCAACCAAGAAATCGGTTTACCTACGCTCAACGATATCATAGAAGCATTGGCAAAACCGGGACTAGATCCACGCAGTAAAATAAAGATTTTTGAATTTGCCAAAGGCATAACCAAACCCGAACATTTAGAAATCGGAATGCGTGTTCCGGGTATCGTAACCAATATTACACGCTTCGGAGCCTTTGTCGATATTGGTGTAAAACAAGACGGACTAGTGCATCTCAGCAATATGGCAGACCGCTTCATCACCGATCCTTCTGAAGTAGTAAAACTAAATCAGCAAGTGATGGTAAAAGTGCTGGAAGTAGATATTGCGAGGAAGAGGATTGGGTTGAGCATGAAATAATGTGATAATGTGATAATGGAGCGAAGCTCATTTGATTCGAAATTGAAAATTGAATATCTATATTGCCGAAAAACAATATGGGAACAACATTAGCAAATTATCTAACTAGCAAATTAGCAAATTATTTCTCCACTCGTGCCAACGCATCTTTCGCCAAAGGATAATCTTTGCGTACATCGATAGCTCGGCGGTAGTCTTGAGCGGCAGCGGCGATATTACCTAAAGCTTCGTAGCATAATCCCCTGTTATAAATTGCTTCTGCGTAGTTAGGATCTACGTTAATAGCATCGGTATAATGCTTGATGGCTTGATCATACACTTTCAAATATTCGTAGTGTACATAACCTAAGGCAAAATGCGCTTTAATGGCATTCTTATTTATCTGCACACAGCTGGTATAATCTTGAATCGCTTTATCGAAATCGTGTTCAACTTCTTGGTGATATAATCCCCTGCCGTAGAAAGCATCGGTACTCTTCGGATTCACACGAATTGCAGCATCGTAATATTGCAAAGCCAATTTATTGTTACGCGCATGGTGCATCATCGCGATTTGAAGAAATGCATCGTAGTAATCGGCTTTCTGCTCTATTGCTGTTTGAAAACTAGATATTGCTTTTGCAGTATCACCCATATCGCGGTAGCACATCCCTTTCATGAAGTAAGCTTTAGAGCTGTTAATGTCGAGTTTAATTACTTTATCGAGGTTACCTAAAGCATCTTTGTATTGGGTTGCATAAAAAAACAGCTCGGCTAACTTTTGGTAAGCGTCTTTGTTATTTGCATCAAGCGACAAACACTTCTCTAAAGCAGCTTTCGCCTTTCCCGGTTTACCGGAAGCGAAATAAGCATCACCCAAAGTCACGAAAAAATCGGATTTGGTACTATCCAGCTCTGTAGCCTTACCCATATCGAGCAAAGCATTGCCGACATCCATGCGCTGCATATGCAGCTTAGCGCGCTCGTGATACAAAACAGCATTACCGGGCTCTTGTCCGATTTTCACACTCACCTCCGCAATTAACTTCCCAATAGCCGTAGTATCATTTACGGTGACCGCCTTTTTATCCGTTTTTTTATTATCACCTCCACAGCCGGCAAGGATCAGGAATGCGAAAGCAACAAACGACAAAACGATTGTGCGGATCATACGATGAAGAGAAGAAGAGAATTTCATAGAAATGGTTGAAAGGCAAATTTATTGAAAAAAACAAGAATTGAGGCAGGATGTCCTTACAATCAAAACAAGCTAATACTGGAATTCCAAACAAAAAGTGGACAAAATTTAGCGAAGCTTAAGCAGCATTTTTCAAGTTGTTATTAATTAGTTTGTTAAATTCTTTTATGGTTAAGTTGTTTAGTTGTTTGTGCCTTCTATTTGTATTGTAGAAAGTTTCGATGTACTCAAAAATTGAAAGTTCAGCCTGCTC
>CAIRUC010000030.1 GCA_903881665.1 uncultured Bacteroidota bacterium
CAATTTTTCGGTTATAAAACTTCGTTTCCACCATTTTTCGGGCATTATTACCTATCAAAATTAACAATTCGGGGTGACTTAACGCATGCTTAATTTTAGCAATAAATTCATCTGGGGTATTGGCAATAATAACTTCTTGTCCGTCGATTGCAGGAATACCTTCCAAACCAATTGAAGTAGTAATGATTGCTTTTCCGAAGGCCATACCTTCTATTATTTTCACTCTCATTCCACTTCCGCTAAACAATGGAACCACCATTAATTTTCCATCGGCAAAATAAGATTCTATTGACTCCACTTTATCGGAAACAGATACACGATCAGATTTGAAATTAAAAAATGCAGGAGGCATTCTCTTTCCGGCAAATTTGAAGCGAACCTCAGGCCTATCGACGCTTAATTTAGGCCATACTTCCTGCAAGAACCACTTAATACCTTCTTGGTTTGGAAGCCAATCCATTGCTCCTAGATGAAACAACATATTGCCTTCTGGCATTGACAAACAAGGATAATTTTTCAAATCGACACCAATAGGAGCCACGTGAATAGGAACAGTTGCACCCATCGCCATCAACTGCTCCTTATCTTCTCTCGTTAAAGCGGCAATAGCATCTACCCTATTTAATGCCCCTATTTCATAATGCTTCAATCGTCTATATAATAAATTCAAATACCAACGGCGCAATGGGTTTGTTGCATTCATTGCCAAACGTTGCCAAATTAAATGCTCAATATTATGCGTTCGCAAAACGACTTTCGCTTTCGAATATCGTCGAATTGTTTCGATATAAGGCACCATATACAAACTCTCCAATTGTATAACATCAAACTCTTCATTCACTAGAATTTCAATTAATTTTTGTTCAAATTCCTGACGAATAAAACGGATAATATTATACGATTCACTTGTAAATAAATTTAAAATTGCAGCAAATGGTTTTATTCTATTATCGAGGTAAACACCCTCTATCCTTGTCATTGTTTTATAATCCTCATCGAATTCATTCAAATCGACCATCTGCTTAATAGTATTAAAAGTAAGCACCTTTAATGTAACCTCGTTTTCAGTTATTGCTCTCTGAATATTATACATGGCAATACTACCTCCATCGTGAGGTGGATAAGGGACTTTAACACAAAGCTGAAGAATATTCGCCACTATTATTTTTTATTTTTTGAAAATTTTCGAAAGAAATTACGATAAACATCTCCATCAAAAATAACCGAATCATGCGTTGCTTTATAAATTAAAAATATTCCTACAGGCAACAAAATAGCCGACGATAACCACATCCCTTTAAAGGGAGGAATTACTGCCTCCTTCGACATTTTCTCGCCAGTGATACTTGCTACATGGTAAGTAAGGAAGAATATGATTGAAACGACCAAAGGCATCCCCAAACCACCTTTACGAATAATTGCTCCTAATGGTGCCCCAATGAGAAACAATATAAAACAAGCCGCCGATAATGTGAGTTTACGGTGCCATTCAACTTTGTACTTTGCTATTTGATAATTTCTCCCGTCCATATCCTCTTTGGTTCCGTTCATATAGGCCTGTATTGAACGAGCTTGATTTAAAGCATTTTCATAAATAACATCACGACTTCCACTAATAAAATAATCATTTTTGATTGGAGCTGTCTTTTTCATATTCAGAAGAAAGTCGGAAGAATCACGTAAGAATAAGCAATAAGGCTTTAAGTTATTATCAATTTCGGCCATTCGACCAATATTGCTTATTTCAAAACTATCGATGCTTGAACTTAACTGAGACATATTCATCATTTGATGACCGCCTTTAAACAAATCTTCATTTGTTCTGCTCAATTTAAACGAAGATAAATCAAATCGAATTTTATATTCTTTAAATCCGTTTCTCATCAACGGGTGTGAATCGACACCATACTTAATTTTATTTTGCTCCTCATAGCTTTTACCATTAAATAAAGTAAGAATTAGAAACTTCTGATCGGCAGATGTTTCCATTTTACCTGATTCGGCAATTACCACTTTTTTATTGCCTTCGTGATCGGTATGATCATAAATCATTACGTTTCGAATGGTATGTCCATCTTTATCCTTCTGCCCCACTTTAATACTATACCCATCAATGCCGTTATAAAACACCCCTTCTCGAATCGACATGGAAGGTTTTTGTTGGCGGATATCGTACAACAACGACCCCATTTTCAGATTTGTATAAGGAAGCACATTATTCGAAAAGTAAAAGGCGGTAACGCTAATCATTACAGCCACAAAAAACAATGGCTTCATTAGTCGCTGTAAGGAAATTCCAGAAGCTTTTGCTGCCGTAATTTCGAAATGCTCGGCCATGTTACCGAAAGTCATGATGGACGAAACCAAGATAGCAAGTGGCAATGCCAACGGAACTAAGTTAGCTGAGGTGTAAAATAACAGTTCGGCTATGACATTGCCATCGAGCCCCTTTCCGATCAAATCGTCGATGTATTTCCATAGGAATTGCATAAGCAACACAAAAAGCGCTATGAAAAAAGTAAGGAAAAAAGGTCCAATAAATGAACTGAGAACCAGTTTATGAAGTTTTTTCACCAATCAATTGTAGTATTACGTTGCAAAAATAACCTAAGTTTGATTGCGGACCATCATCAAAACCCGATATTATGCCCTACTTCGACGAAAGAACCATTCAAATTTTGAACAATAAGCAGTTTTACATGGACTTGATACATGCCGAAACGAAAGTGCAATCACTTTTAGAATCGTGTTCGAATGAAATCAGAGCCAAACTAGAAGATGTTTTGCCCTCCAATTCAGCGCTTTTAAAGTCGGCGGCGAAAACTACCAGGGGGAATAATTTTTTAGGGTATCCATGGACGATCATAGATTTTCCGAGAAGCTTTGAAGCTGACGGATTTTTAGCACTCAGAACTTTATGTTTAAGGGGGCATTGTTTTTCGATCACGCTGCATTTGTCGGGCGAAACATTTAAACGATATGCAGACAGAATAACGCAACGATTACACGAAATTCCTAGTGACTATTTTATCAGCATCAACGCTGATGAATGGATGCACATTATTGATGAAAAAAATTATGTACCCCTCAACGATAAAAAAATTAATTTGAGTCAAGAAATAAGGAAGTCGAATTACCTAAAAATCGCTCGTAAAATTTCATTCGAAGATGCTGAAAAACTGCCTACTCAAGTTACAGAAGCAGCCCTCTTGCTATTTAATCTACTTCGATAAAAATCACAAACTACCTAATAACATCCTTAGATTTTGAACTTGTGTTTCCCATAAACGGATGGAAGTTTCCTTATCTCCTGGGTTTGCAAAATCTGTAATTTCTAATGCAATATCTGAAGTAATATCATCTTCTTTTATCTCGAACTGAAAATAGGTTCCATCGGTATCATCCAACCATTGAAATCGCACCAATTGTTGGTCTTTAATTGCAACCAATTTAGCGTATGATTCGCCACCTTCCCAAACGAAAGTATAGATACGATCTTTTGTTCGAACCTCATCGGCAAACCAACCAGCTAATCCACTTGAGTCACTTAAACAATTAAATAAAATCTTAGGCGATGAACGAAACTCGAATTCTAGAGAATATTTTACCTTATTAGTAATAATAGGTTCTATTAGTTTTAAAGGCGGCTCTTTAAACCTTACAACAGGCTTAGGTGTAGGTGTTGTGCCGGCCTGAATGCGAGGTCGCACCTTATTAAGATCCATTGTTTCTTCCAACTCTTTAATCGCCTTAGCGGCCTTTACGTGCAAAGGATCCAATTTATCGTCGGGTCTTTCAACCTTTTTATCTTGCTTAATTTCCTTAACGGGAGGTGTACTATTTTTAGTGCTTTTTTTATCGTTCTTTGGGGATGAAGCAACTTTTACTACCGCCTTTTTCGAAACAATTTTATTCTCTTTTTCTTTCACATTAACCTTAATAGAAATTGGTGGTTTACCAACAATCTTTTCAGCAGCAAGAGCCTTTGCGACGGGCTTTTTATTGACAGAGTTTTCAATTAACTTAGTTATTGGTTTTTGGGGTGCTGACTTTTGTGCCGAAGTAACTTTTGCAGTTGCTTTAACAGGCGCTGATTTTTTTACCTCAACATTTTTAGAAGAGACTTTAGCAGTAACAATAGGCTTCGCAGCTACTTTCTTTGATGCAACTGACTTCTTTGCAACCGGAGCTTCCTTTTTTGTAGGTACTTTTGCCTTTATAGCAACCGATTTAGGAGCAGGTTTCTTAGAAACATTTGCTTTTTTTATCGGAGCAGCCTTTGAAGGTGAAGACTTCTTAGCCGGTTTAATCACTTTTTTCGAATTCGCCATAACGCGAAAATGTTAGTTAATTGTTGATGTTGTCAAAACGACGATGCGAAATATAGTTAAAAAACAATACGAACAAATAAAGAATTGTAATTTTCAATGAACAACGATAAAACAAACGACCATAGAGTACAAATGGCCAAAAGCAGTAGGTTGATTTTGTGGATAATTGGCTCAATTACAGCAATTATTGGCGCATATTATTCCCAATTCGGCATTTTATTCCATTTAAAATCAGCACTTCTGACTTGGTTTTCAAGCTGGTTTTTGGCTTTTGGCTGGATCCTACAAACCTGGTATTACGCAACGATTGATGAAGAAAAGGCAGAAAGCAGCAGTGGAATTATGTCGCTAAGTTCAAATCCGTTGATGCTTAGTGATTACCTAATGATCAGTTCATTAATTACAATGGCCCTTCATCCTGTTATATTTATAAGTTGGATCATTTTTGTTAAAATATTGATGCAATATATGATGACAGGTCGCGTACATTTAGTTTTTTATAAAATCGAGAATTTCACTTTTAAAATTGGACAGTATCGAGAAAGTGGCCACAAACTAAACATTGCGAAGGGCTTGAAATCATCATCTGTCACAGCCATCTTCGCGTTAATTATATTAATGGTTGTCCTTGCATTAAGAAGTCGTGTAATAAACAGAGCACTTCCAATAGAAGTTGAAACAGGAGGTATTCTATTATTAACTGTATTTATATTTATCAAAATATACCTCACCATAAATCAAAAAAAATAAAGTCAAAAAGTATCATGAATAATTTCGAATTTAAAAATCCAACGAAAATAATTTTCGGAAAAAACACCATTATTAAACTAAGCACAGAGATTCCGAAAGAAGCGAAAGTACTAATGCTATACGGTGAAGGAAGCATTAAAAAAAATGGAATATACGAACAAGTAACTTCGGCACTATCAGAAATTAATTTTCTTGAATTTGGAGGAATACCAGCAAATCCCGAATATGCCATTTTACTAAATGCATTAGCGCTCATAAAAAAAGAAAAAATCACGTATCTACTTGCGGTAGGTGGCGCTTCAGTAATTGACGCCACTAAATTTTTAGCTTCTGCTGCGCTATTTAACGGAGTTGAACCATGGGATATAATAAAAAACAAAATTCGTACGGAAACTGCGATGCCATTTGGCACAGTGCTTACTCTTCCTGCTACAGGATCAGAAATGAATTCGGGTGCGGTAATTACACGAAAAGAAACAGGAGAGAAATTAGGCATGGGTGGCCCAGGCTTATTTCCGCAATTCTCAATTTTAGACCCTGAAGTAATTAAATCGATTCCTCCTCGACAAATTCAAAACGGAATAATTGATGCTTTCACACATGCTTTAGAGCAATACATAACCTACCCAATCGAAGCAAAACTCCAAGACCGATTTACGGAAAGTATTATGCAAACGCTAATTGAAATAGCCCCTATTATCACGAAAGACACAAGTAACTATAAGGCAGCCTGTGATTTTATGTGGTGCTGTACGATGGCCTTAAACGGACTCATCCAAAAAGGAGTTCCTACCGACTGGGCATTACATACGATGGCTCACGAATTAACAGCCATATTTGGAATTGATCATGCTCGCACGTTAACTATTATAGCTCCTAGCTACTACCAATATAAATTTGAAAATAAAAAAGAAAAGTTAGCTCAATATGGCCAACGCGTATGGGGAATAACAGAAGGCAGTATCGAAGAAAAAGCAACACAAGCAATTGCCAAAACAACAGTTTATTTTAAAGAATTAGGAATGCCAATAAAATTATCTGAATGCACGCAAGCGTACGAAGGCACTGCAGAAAAAATTGCAGCCACCTTTGAAAAAAGAGGATGGAATGCACTTGGCGAAAAGAAAGACATTACCCCCTCAGATGTAAAAGATATAATTACAATGAGTTATTAAACAAATGTACCTGAGTAAGTTAAAAAAAACATAATGCGATTTAATTGAAGATGCTTAAATTAGCAAATAATGGATAGTTAAAAACCATCATGACGATACAAAATACAACTAAAATACGAGTCGCTATTTTTTCCTTCAAAGAAATAGCTGCTCAATGTATTCGATCAAAATGGTTTAAATATTCATTTTTACTGCTATTTATTATACTAACAATAATAACTAGGCAATGTAATAATTCAGTAGAAAATGAATCAAAGGGATATATCTTTAGTGATCTTAATAAAATACCAGCCAACAAAGTCGGCGTATTATTAGGCACTAGTCGTCACCTAACTAATGGCGCACCTAATCCTTTTTTCTATTATAGAATAAAGGCGACCTCTGCCCTATTCTTCTCAGGCAAAATCAGATATATTTTAGTAAGTGGCGACAATCGATTTTTCAGCTATAATGAACCACGTGAAATGCGACGCGAACTAATGCGAGCTGGAATTCCAGACACCTCCATTATTATGGACTTTGCAGGTTTCAGAACTTTAGATTCGGTAGTAAGAGCTAAAAAAGTTTTCGGATTAAAAAAGTTCACTATCATCTCACAAGAATTTCACAATGAGCGAGCAATTTACATTGCTCGTTTTAACGATATCGATGCGGTAGCATATAACGCAGTAGATCCGCCAGATGACTTTACATTAAAAGTAAGAATACGCGAATATTTTGCAAGAGCAATGGTTGTGATAGACCTCTATCTCCTCAAAAAGAAACCTTACTTTTTAGGAAATCCGGTAAAGATTGGAAGTTAATTAATTAATAAGACCCTGCTCGCTTTCGAATAAACCATTCGATTGTAAGCAGCAGTATCAACAAGAAAAACACCCAAGGTAAATTCACAAGATCTTCTAGTTTTTTACGAGTAAACGAAACTGGTTTTAAATCCTCTCTTGATTTCAACGCATTTATTAATTTATCTTCATCGCCTGGGAGAATAGAAATGGCCCCTGATTTTTGCGACAAAGCATACAGCAACTGATGGTTGGCAACGGTATTTGAAATTTCCATTTGCAAAGCATTAACACTAAACTCACCCTGTTGAACATACAACTTATCGCCGAGTTTTACTTCCGCTTTATACCTGTAATTACCAACTGAAAACTGTCCTACATTCAATGAATAAGTATTTTCAGTACGAGAAAAAACATAAGGAAACTGATCTCCTTTAGCATTAAAAATAGTGAGATGCGCCTCTGGTTCATTTACTGGCTGTTCTGATTGATTATATAGTTCGGCATCAATTACCAATGCCTCATTTTCTTTAAAACTATTTTTCACAATTACACGAAAAGGGCTTCTATTTTCCTTCGCACTGAGGTACTGAACAATTTTAGAAATAAGTTCATTTGAACGATCATGAGAACCATTCGAACTAAAATCGGCTAATCGCCATTTCCATAACCCTTCACCTGCTAAAACTGCGTATTTAACACCATCGGCATCTGCAAATGAAAGTAATGGCTGCTTAGTAACAACCGCACCTAATTTTTGATTAAATAACGTGTAGGCGTTACCGTTAGATGAATAAATTCCGAAAGGACCTTTTAGTGGCGGCCATTCATCAATTTGTTTTAGCAAATCATCGCTCATCGTAAACAAGGAGAAGTTGACTGCAGGAACGGCCTGCATATCATTCAAGGATCCTCTATTATCTGCCACTTGCATACCTGCACGAACATTATTAAAATCACTCACAGTAGTATTTGCGCCAAGAATAAACCACATAGGAATACGAGCCGCTTTCACTTTCTGTAGGAGACTTACAGCATCCACACGTTGAGAAGGAAGTCCGTGTAATACGACCAAGCTATAGTCATTAATTCGACCAGTAAAATCGGAAGGACTCGTAATCGAAACCTCATAATTCGGACTTACTTCAATAGCATTTTTAATTGCACTTTCATCAGGATTTGGAGCGGCGGAAACAATCAATATTTTTTGTTTATTTTCGACTACTTCAACAAAAAAATCGCGTACGTTATTGGTGTACGTAACTTCGCCATCGAGTTGAGTAATTGCCACGACATAATGATGAATCCCTTTCTTTTTTGCATCTAGAAATAAGGGCACTGATGTATGGAAATTATTTCCGGAAACAGAAATTGATCGTGAAAATAATTTGGCAGTATCTTCAGAAACATTCAAAGTTAAAGAAGAAGCTGCCGCTTGGCGAGCATCGATCCAAACTTCTATTGGGAAATTATTTCCCAAGAATGCCATTTTATTTGCGGTTACCTTCGAAATAACAATATCTTTTCTGATAGTTGTATCTCCAAAGGCAATAGTATACACGGGAACTTTTAAACGATCTGGTCCATAAACGGGATTACTACCTTCGTTATACAATCCATCACTAGCAATTACAATAGCACCTACATTTCTATTTGCAAACTTCGTATCTAGGTCTTTATACAAGCCTGAGAAATCCGTTTCCTTATCGGAGAAAGAAAAATCGAAATTATCGCGTACATGATCACCAAACGACAATAATTTCACATCATAATTACCACCTAAACGAGATGCTACTTTTTCAATACTAGTTTTATATTTTTCAATTACATCAACAGAATCTTTTCTATTAATTATTGATTTACTAGCATCCAAAGCGAGTACTACAATTGGCTTTTCGACCTCACGAGAAACCACTCTTAACATTGGCCCTAGCAACAAAAAACACAATAAAGAAACCAAAGTAAATCGAGCACCCGACATTAAGCGACTTTGCCACTTCGGAAGGTCCATCATTAATTGTTCCTTACGATAAAGCAAATAAGAATAAGCAGCCCCTACCAACAAGCAGAAAACCGTAAATCCGAAAGGCAACTCAGTTATCAGTGAAATTCCCACAGCAGCTATTTAGTTTTTATAATAAATCAATGAAGAATAATTCCGTCACTGATCGTTAACATCCTATCGGCCATTGCAGCCAAATCAGGATTATGAGTAACAATTACAAAAGTTTGATTAAACTCTTTACGTAATTCGAAGAACAATTGATGCAATTCACGTGCATTTGCCGAATCGAGATTTCCTGAAGGTTCATCGGCCAATATCAATGCAGGTTTATTAATGAGAGCACGAGCTATTGCTACGCGCTGTTGTTCTCCACCCGACATGGTAGAAGGTTTATGATCTATTCTATCTTTCAATCCCATTCGCTCCAATAACTGCTCTGCTTCCTTCTCCGCCTCCGCTTTACTTCTACCAGCTATTAAAGCAGGAATCGAAACATTTTCGAGTGCTGTAAATTCGGGAAGTAACTGATGAAATTGAAATACAAAACCGATATGTTTATTTCTAAAATTAGCCAGCTCTTTACCTTTCAAACGAGACACTTCAATATTTGCAATTTTCAATGTTCCCGAATCTGGCTGATCGAGTGTACCTAGCATATGTAGCAACGTTGATTTTCCGGCACCGCTAGCTCCTACTATTGAAACAATTTCTCCCTTTGCAACCGACATTTGAATGCCTTTTAGAACGGGTAGACTAGAATAAGATTTAAATAAATCGGCAACCTGAATAATCATAAATTCCAAATGAATGCTTCTAAATTGAGAGCATAAAGATAAAGCAACGCAGAATATACAGAGAATAGAAACGAATAAAATATCAACGAAATTTCTACAAATCATTATCTTCAATAAAATATTTTTCATTGAAGTTTAATAAATAGAGTTGTTTGGAAGCTCGCGTCATAGCAGTATACAACCAACGTAATTGCTCCACCCCCTCCTGATCGTCAGGCAAATAGCCCTGATCTACAAAAACAACGGGCCATTGACCACCTTGCGACTTATGGCAAGTAACGGCATACGCAAACTTCACTTGAAGAGCATTGTAATACGGATTTTTTCGAATTAGTGCATTACGGCGACGTTTATCGGGTTCATCAAAAGTATAATGCTCATGTAAGTTATCGAAAAGTGATTGTTGCTGCGTCTTTGTCATGGCCGGAGCTTCACTCGAAAGTGTGTCCATTATTAAATAGGCTTCATAGGCGGGTTCGTCAGGAAAATCTATCATTTCAACCGTTGCCAAAGCAAACCGGAATCCCAACTTTTCCTCAAAGCGATGAATTTTCCGTATTGAAATCACGTCTCCATTGGCAATAAAACCTGCTTTATGTTCGGCATTTAACCAATGGTAATTATTTTTAACCACCATCAAACTATCACCAGCACCCAACTCGTCTTCCATCCAAAGTTGATGAAAACGAATTAATCGGTTATACTGAATTGCCGATTTATTAGAACGAGTAATCACCAGCACATTCTCTTGACCATATTCACGATAAACATCATGCATCAAATCGATTAAATCGACTCCACTCACTCGATGAATATCGGAAAACCCGTTAATAGCCAATGAAATTTCCGGAATTTCTTCATTTATATTTGCCCTAATTTTAGTAGCATTTGATAAAATTCCACTATCCTGTTGTTGCCTTACCACCTCTGTTAGTTCGGACTCATACACTTCACGCCGAAATCGGTAACGCAAATGATTTACATCTAGAGCGGGACTATGATCAAAATGAACGGGAGGCAGCTGAGCGGTATCCCCCACTAGCATTAACCTACAACCTGGGCCGCTATACACATAACTCACTAAATCAGAAAGTAAGTTTACACCGGGGAAAGCAGAACCAGAATCATCGATGGCTGCATCGGGAATCATGGAAGCCTCATCAACGATAAATAAAGTTTTTTTAAACTTGTTTTCGATAGGACGCAACGACATTCTTCCATCGGAGGTCATGCTTGGCATATATAAATGTTTATGGATCGTATAAGCCGGGCGACCGGTATAACCTGACAACACTTTAGCGGCTCTTCCCGTAGGTGCAAGTAACACAATATTCTGAAAAGCATTAGAAACGGCCGACATCATAGTCGTTTTCCCCGTACCGGCATATCCCCTTAAAACGAATATTCCTCCATCAGAATCCTCCGCAAATCGGCTAAAGCCCTCAATAAAGCGCTCTTGCCCCTGGGTAGGGATGACTGATAACGAATCATATAAGAGAGAGCGCACTCTGGCGGCCATTTCACCTTTCACAAATAAAGAATTATATTTAACAACAAAAATAGACCATTCAGGAATTCCTTATTTTTGGACCATCCATGGAAGAAGAAATAATACAGATCAATCTTAAGCACCAAGTTGTAGACGAATCGTATGAGCACGGAATGACGGAGCGAGCAGCCTTCGTTGCGACGGTTGACGAACATCAGTTCTGCTATTTCATTCTCGATCTTGCGAGAAGAAAAGTAGTTGTGATGAAAGACTATCACATCATACAAGGAAGCGGAACATCAACAGGATTACTCAAATCCATCATTGAACATGACGAGATCTTAGGAAATCTTCAAGCGGAGAAGGTGATATTCGGGCTGCACAGCAATTGCAGCACATTCATTCCTGACCCACTATTTAGTAAAGAACATATGGCAGAAGCACTGAATCTTATATGCAGACCGGAAGCCACTGACAATATTTACGAAGATCACATAAAAATAGCAGATTCTCATTTGATTTACAATGTGCCTCAAGCATTTCTAAAAGAAACACGAGAAATATTCAAAGAAGCGCTTTTATTTAATGCAAAATCAAATTTTATAGAAATGCAATTGATGATGAACAAACACCGTCAGTTACCATTTTTAGTAGTAAATGTGCGCAAACATAAAATGGATGTAATTGTATGTAAAGGCAACGAATTATTATTTAGCAATACATTTGAGCAACATACTGGAGAAGACTTTATTTACTATCTATTGTATGTGATGGAACAATTACAACTAAGTCCGGATGTAAATCAGGTAATGGTTTACGGAGAAATAGACAGAAACTCATCATCGTGGTTAGTAGCACAGAAATACATACGCTACATATCACTCGGAGAAAAGCCTGACAATATTGACTATTCGTATGGATTTAGCAATATCAGCAGTTCACAATATCACCTATTATTTAGCCAATCATTGTGCGTATTATAAGCGGAAAATTTCGCGGAAAACAACTAATTGTTCCAAAGCAATTACCTGTTCGACCGACCACAGACTTTGCTAAAACAGGTCTGTTTAATATTATTAATAATACATATAATTTCAACAAAATAAGTTGTCTGGATTTATATGCGGGAACTGGAAGTTTAAGTTTCGAATTTTTATCGAGAGGATGCGGTGATATTACGAGTATTGATATGAATGGAGGTTGCTGCAAGTACATAAAAACAACGGCAGTGCTACTTAATAACAATAACGCATTATCCGTAATACAGGCAGACGTAATTAAATTCTTGTCGACAGCCCTAAAACCATATGATATTATAATTGCCGATCCTCCTTACGCAGAAACGCCTGCAGAAGAACTTACAAAAATTGTTTTTGAAAGAAATTTATTAAAGCCAGGTGGCGTATTTATACTTGAGCATGCATCAGGCAACGATTTAAGTAATTTAGCACATTACAATGACACCCGAAAATACGGGCATGTTAGTTTTTCATTTTTCAGAGAGTAAAAAAAATAAACTTCAATCTACTACTATGTCAAAAATCGCATTATTCCCTGGAAGCTTTGATCCTATTACTATAGGCCATGTAGATATTGTAATTAGGTCGCTAGATTTATTCGACAAAATTATAATTGGAGTAGGACATAATTCACAGAAAAGCTATATGTTTCCACTGCAAGATCGAATGGAATGGATTAAAGAATGTTTCAATGAGTATAGCCAAGTAGAAGTAAAAACCTACAGTGGATTAACGGTTGATTATTGCAAAGAAATAAATGCGCGTTTTATCTTACGCGGCTTAAGAACATCTATTGATTTTGAATTCGAGAAATCGATTGGACAAATGAATAGGTACTTAGAAAGTGGTATAGAAACTATTTTTCTTTTATCGGCACCACAATATTCCCCAATTTCATCAACCATAGTTCGAGACATCATAAAAAATGGTGGAAATGCGGAACCCTTTATAGGATCTGGAGTAAAGCTTAAGTAAACAATATTACTTACTGACATAGTACCTCATCAGCCCATCTATAGGCTGCTTTACAACACTTCCGATCGTTACGTTTAATTCCTTTGCAACATCGTATAATTCCTTTTCGAAATAGAACGCAATAGAGCCAACGAAATAAACTTTCACCTTTTGAAAATCGGGGTAATTACAAACATATAAAGTCATAAAATCACGAAAATTATTCATGATTAATTCGTGGATATATTTATTTTCTCTGTGCTTTGTATAAAACTTAGAAAAAGAAGCTAGCCATACATTTGGGTTCGGTTTTTTGTAAACAAAATCGTTGATACTATCTCTAGTAAGATGGTAAGAGTCAACGAAATCTTTATGCACCTCAGTTGGAAGTAAATCATACAAAAAGTGAGTCAGTAATTTTTTACCAAGATGTGCTCCACTACCTTCATCTCCTAAGATATACCCCATTCCATAATTACGCTCGTGCACTTTAACACCATCAAACCAACAAGAATTGGAGCCAGTTCCAATGATACAAGAAATTCCGGGTTCATTTCCGCACGTTGCGTATGCACAAGCTAATAAATCATGATCAACCAAAACCTCGGCATTAGTAAAGAATTTTCTTAATCCAACTGCTATTTGCTCCTTCTTTTCAGCACTCGAGCAACCAGCACCAAAGAACTTCACTTCTTTCACATCAACTGCAAAAGAAACCATTTCCGCATTTTGAGATAATGTTTCGAAAACCAACTCCGAAGAATGAAAAAATGGATTAAAACCCATCGTATTATAGGGACCTTTAACGGTTGTACCATCATATAACAACCAATCTGCCTTGGTAGAACCTGAATCGCATACTAATAACATAGCCTAGGAATTTATATACAAATGACAAGAAATTACAGCTCATAACCAATAAAATAGTGTAGATATTTCATAAAGTTTTTAACCGAGAATGTTAGTTGAATTAATTGTTTATTTTCGGGCAAATGGCTTCAGCAGAACAACCTCAGTTAGAACGAAGACTTGGACTTTTCCAAAGTACGGTCATAAATATGATCGACATGGTAGGGATAGGTCCGTTTGTAGTACTTTCAATTGTAATACAATTGATGGGTGGTCCATGGTTTCTATATGCATGGTTAGCGGGTGCTTTCTTATCCATAGTCGATGCTATGATATGGTCAGAACTAGGAGCGGCATATCCTTTAGCTGGAGGAAGTTTCAATTTTTTAAGGGCTGCCTATGGAGAAAAATCGTGGGGTAAACTCTTTTCTTTTTTATATGTATGGCAAACGATGCTTCAAGCGCCATTAGTTGTGGCCAGCGGAGCGATAGGTTTTGCCCATTACTTCGGATTTCTAGTTCCGTTAAATGATATTACCTCTAGAATTGTTTCGGGGAGCATCGTTATTGTACTAACGTTATTGCTGTACCGAAAAATAGACACCATTGGAAAGATCAGTATTTTACTTTGGATCGGCGTTATCTTTACCATGCTTTGGATTATTTATGGTGGTATTAGCAACGGACATTTTACAGAACCATTGAAACATATCAACGATGGCTTTACACTTAATGCTGCATTCGCGGCTGCACTAGGGGCCGCATCGGTTAAAACAATTTATAGTTATTTAGGCTATTACAATGTTTGCCACTTAGGAGGAGAAATTAAAAATCCCACTAAATATATTCCATTAAGCATGATTTTGTCGGTTTTAGGAATTGCTGTCCTTTATATCTCGATGAACATGAGTGTAGTAAGTGTAATACCCTGGAATGAAGCAGCGAAGTCGGAATTTGTAGTAAGCACCTACTTCGAAAAATTATATGGACATACTGCTGCTTTATTAGCCACGGTATTAATATTATGGGTTGCCTTTGCTAGTTTATTTGCTGTAATGTTAGGATACTCGCGAGTACCTTATGCTGCAGCGAAAGAAGGAGAATTTTTCGAAGTTTTTGCAAAGATTCACCCCACTCGACATTTCCCACACATTGCATTATTAGGCTTAGGAATTACAGCTTTTGCGTTTAGTTTATTATTTAAACTTTCGCAAGTAATAACGGCCATACTAGCGATGAGGATTGTAATACAATTCATTGGTCAGGCAGTAGGCTTAATTATTCTTCGCCGCAAAAAGCAAATTGTGCTACCTTTTAAAATGCCATTTTATCCATTGCCTGTTATTATAGCGATTTTAATATGGGGATTCATTTTTATATCTACAGGAAAAGAATTTATGATTTCGGGCGGAATAGTAATCATTAGCGGTACGATTGTTTACTTAATCAAATCGAAGCGCAGTATTCAGTGGCCCTTTAGCAAATAAAAAAAAATCCCTGATTAATTCGGGGATTTTTTTATCTAGATTATTTATTCTCGAGTAGTTTTCTCAAATTCTGCAATTCGAGACTATAAATACTTTCCGACATGCTTACACTATTTTTAAAATAAAACACACCACCATAACTATAGGTTACTTTTAAGAATGTTGCCTGTATATCTTTCGATTTTACAATGGTTCGAATAATTGTTCTATTCGGTTCAGTAATAGTTTCATCTTTAATTCCATCAGGAATAAATTGCTTGTCGAAATCAATACGATATACACTAATATCGCTTGGATTTTTCTTAGGTTGAACTTGAGAAGTACCACCTGAAGCCAACGCTTTTTTCTGGTTTTCAATATCTTTCATTTTCTTTGCATCAAGAGCTTCCTCCTCCTTACGCTTTTGTTCAATAGCAAGCCTAGCATTTTCATCATCCAGCTTTCGTTTCACTGTTGCGAGAGAATCTTTCATTGCATTTATTCTGGTCTCTCTAGCTAAAAGATCCACTCTGTTTTTCTCGGCAACCATTGTCAATGAATCTTGACGAGATTTATCACGCATACGGGCTAAGGAATCTGCAGTAAATTTAGCTTGACTTTGCTTAGCAATTTCAGCTATACGCACTTGTTCTTTCGCCGTTGCAATAGAATCAGCAATCGCTTTTGTTCTTGCTGCATTTGCCAATTCAACTTTACGAGCATTCTCTTTAGCGGCTTCTTTAGCCAATAATTCGTCTTTTGCTTTTACAATAGCTAATGAATCTGACATGGCCTTTTCACGCGCTACACGAGCGAATTCGGCCTGACGAGATTGCTCTTTTGCGGCAGCAATAAAATCTTGTTTTATTTTTTCCTGAACTTTTTCTAACGAATCGGCGATTGCTTTTTGTCGCGCAGCCAATGCGAATTGTTCTTGTTGTAATTGAGCATTCACTCTAGCAATTGAGTCTTGAGTTACTTTTTCTTTTAAAGCTTGTGCTAGCTGCTGCTTTTTTACATTATCGATTGAATCCTGACGAGATTTTGCCAAAGTGGCCTGCTCGATACGAATTCTCTCTTTCACGGCAAGAAGCGAATCTTGACGGGATTTCTCTACTACTTTTGTTAAAGAATCCTTTGCGGCTTGCTCGCGAATTAAACGAGCTGTTTCTAACGCCTTTGCTTTCTGTTCTGCTGCAGCAATTGAATCCCTCACGGCATTTTGCTTCGCCACTGTAGCGGCAGCAATTTGTTGTTGACGAATCGTTTCTTTTGCAATGGAATCCTGACGCATTTTTTCTTGTTCTGCCTGATTTTTTTGCAAAGCCAATTGTTTAGCACGTACATCAGCGATTGAATCTTGGCGGGCCTTATCAACCAAAATCTTCTTAGCAGCCTCTTGCTTTGAAGCCTCTGCAGCCATTTTCACCTTAACGCTTTCAAGTTCAGTTTTACGTGTTTTTGAATAATCAGCATCATAGTCGAAATCCTCATAATCATCGCTAAACAAAAGTTTAGCAACGGGCTTTTCAGCTTCATTAGGTACAGTTCCTTCTGGTGCTTTAAACAAATCCATTTTAAATTTAAAGCTAAAAATTTGTTTTTTATAATTATCTGGGACCTTGGTATCGATCATTACTGATTTAGTAAAACTGCCATTTTTAGAAAAAACAATAGTGTAATCATGACCTAATTCGAGATTAATAATAAATTTTCCTCCGGCAGAAGAAAGCACATTATCAACATTTTCATTGCCTTTAAAAATTTTAATATCTGCACCCTCAAGACCTTTACTCTCTTGTTGAACCGAGCCAACAACTTCAAGGTAGCCATCTTCCTGAGCAAAGGCAGAATAAGACCCCAACAGCAGACAAATAACTGCCATCAATTTAAATAAACGCATAAAGAAAGAAATATTCATAGTTTGGTATAAGCGAAAGTAATAATCTTTACTGAAACGTAGAGCACGATTACATGTTGCATTTTAAGTGTTGAAAACAGAATTTGAAAACAACATTGCATCATTAAATGCAGCTTCATCTAGGTTGGCACTCCATTTATTTTCATTTAAATAAGAGATTAGGTTTTCTGTGGCAAGGTTTCCAACCAACTCATCTTCAGCCATCGGACATCCCCCCCAGCCCTTAATTGCAGCATCAAATCTACGGCATCCCGACACAAAAGCTGCATCCACTTTAGTTTTCCAATTATCGGCAGTACAATGCAAATGCGCACCAAATTCTACATTGGGGAGTGCGGGAATTAAATGACCAAAAATCGTTTTAATAGCATCGGCAGACGCAACGCCTACCGTATCAGACATCGCTACTATTTTAACTCCAAGTTGCTGAATAGTATTCACCCAATTAAAAGCAATTTCCTCATTCCACAAATCACCGTAAGGATTTCCGAACGCCATAGAAATATAAACAACTAATTCTTTCTTATTATTCACGCAAAGCGATTGCAGCTGCTCTACTGTTTTCAACGATTGATCAATAGAACTATTGGTATTTCGTTGTTGAAACGTTTCAGAAATAGAAAATGGAAATCCCAAATAATTAATTTCATCGAAATTAGCAGCATCCTCTCCCCCTCTAAAATTTGCAATAATGGCCAACAGTTTTGAAGAAGTTTGGCTCAAGTTAAGTGCTGACAAGACCTCCGCGGTATCTTTTAACTGAGGAATGGCTTTTGGCGAAACAAAACTTCCGAAATCAATAGTATCATAACCCACTTGCAGCAAACGGTTGATATAATCCGCCTTCAATGAAGTAGGGATAAAATCGTGAATCCCTTGCATAGCGTCTCTAGGACATTCGATAATTTTCATGATTTATCGGGCTTATTAATACGACAAGAACCCGTTGAATACAACGGGCTCTTCAGTCATATGTGTGTTTTAAATTATTTAATAATTACACCGTCAGCTTCGAAAGATAATTCGATTTTCGGATCTATGATTTTATTAATTTCTACTTCCGATAATCCTTCATCTTTTGCATAATGGCGAAGATCTTCTACTGATGTGGTATCCATAAAAGCCTTTCCTGTAAAAACAGCAGTTTTACCACCAGCATTTTTAGGAACGAAAAAACCATAATCTTTAAACGTAACACGCATACCACTTCCATCACCTTTATCGACATTCATCCAGCAACCTTTTGTTTGGCAACATTCAGTAATCTTTCCTGTAACTTTCAATCCAGAAATCTCACCATTTGATGTGCTCATCATGGCTACAAGAGAATCCATTCCGATTGATCCCGTTTCATCAATTTTAGCTCCGAAGCTATTTGTTACAGTATTTGTTTTTTGTCCGCAAGATGCTAATCCTAAGATTGCGATAGCAAAAATGGCTGTTAATTTTCTCATTTTTTTTTATGATAATAATACTTAATTAAAAAGTGTAATATTTAGGTTGCAAAGTTAATAAAAAAGGCGATTTGAAATAAAATTTAAAGGCCATTAAGAATGCTTTTTATCATTCCAGGTCCTTCGTAGATAAAACCGGTATACACCTGAATTAAATCGGCACCGGCATTTAGTTTTTCTTTTGCATCTTCAGCAGTAAAAATTCCCCCAACGCCAACAATCACCATATCCTTGCCAGCCAATGAACGTAAATAACGAATTACCTCTGTACTTCTAGCCTTAACAGGAAGTCCGCTTAAGCCACCTTGCTCATTAATTAACGCGGCTGCTGTTTTCAACCCTTCTCTCGAAACAGTAGTATTAGTAGCAATAATACCTGTTAGTTTTACTTCTTTAACAATTTGTACAATTTCGGTTAATTGTTCGTTCGTTAAGTCGGGAGCTATCTTCAATAAAATAGGCTTCGGATTTTCCTTTTTAGTATTCAACAAAACAACATGCTTCAATAAAGCAGTAAGCGGTTCTTTATCTTGCAATTCACGAAGGCCAGGAGTATTTGGTGAACTTACATTGACAACAAAATAATCGACATACGGAAATAAAGTTTCGAAGCAGATATCATAATCTTGCAACGCAATTTCATTCGGTGTAAGTTTATTCTTTCCAATATTTCCACCAATAATAACCTTCCCCGACTGCCGTTTCAATCTTTCAACAGCTTTTTCAACGCCTTCATTGTTAAATCCCATTCGATTAATTAAGCCTTTATCGGCCGGAAGCCTGAACATACGCGGAAGATCATTGCCAGGCTGCGCTTTAGGAGTTAAAGTACCAATTTCAATAAAGCCAAAGCCTAGGCAACTCAATTCCTCGAATAACATTGCATTTTTATCGAACCCAGCCGCTAATCCAACAGGATTCGGGAAAGTAATGCCCATTACCAACTTCGACAAATCTTTACCCTTATAAACATACATGCCTTTTATAAAAGAAGACATTAGAGGAATCCTAAAAAAAACCTTTAACAAATTGAAAACCAAATGATGAGCGGTTTCAGGATCGAACAGAAACAAGAATGGACGAATAAGCCTTTTGTACATAAGTGCAAGATTAATAAATTATAGCATTTAACATATCAAATTTTATTTTTAGATTTGTCTAAATTAATTTTTATAGTAACCTTATGCAGCAACATACCGAAACAGAAGAAAACTATTTAAAAGCCATTTATCACCTCTCAAATTTGTCGATAAGTTCGATTAATACTTCATCCATTGCCACCTCAATGTCAACTTCATCGGCATCGGTAACCGACATGCTAAAAAAACTAGCAGAAAAAGAATTGATCAATTACGAGAAATACAAAGGAGTAAAGATTACAAGAAAGGGCGAAAAAGTGGCCTTAAATATTATTCGCAAACACCGATTATGGGAAGTATTCTTAACGAAGGTATTAAATTTTGATTGGGATGAGGTTCATATGATGGCGGAAGAATTAGAACATGTGAGCAGTGATGAATTAATTAAAAGACTAGAAGCATATCTCGACTTCCCGAAATTTGACCCACACGGCGATCCGATTCCGGATCAAACAGGAAAGGTAGAAATCAATAATCAGATGTCGCTTAGTAAAGGAGACTCGGGATCAAGGTACACCATAACTGGCGTTGGTGAACATAGCTCTGCCTTTCTAAAGCATCTCGCTAAATACGGATTAAAACCGGGTATAACGGTTAGTATAGCCGAAATCATGGAATTCGATAAAAGTATGCTTGTAAAAGTAAATAAAGATAAATTTCATTTGAGTTATGATGTATCAAAAAACATATTAGTAAAAACACATGGAGCCATTTAATAATTCATCGCTTTCGGAAGTTCATGGAACGGTAAACATTAAACCAGGCATGAGTTTCAAGAAAAAACTTTTAGCTTTTATCGGACCTGCTTACATGGTAAGTGTGGGCTATATGGATCCAGGCAACTGGGCGACCGATATAGCTGGAGGAAGCCAATTTGGATACAAACTAATTTGGGTTTTATTAATGTCGAACTTAATGGCATTACTGCTACAAGGCTTGAGCGCGCGCTTAGGAGTTGTTAGAGGAAGAGATTTGGCCCAAGCATCTCGCGAGTTATATCCTAAATACATCAATTACTATTTATATATATTAGCAGAAATAGCTATAGCGGCCTGCGATTTAGCTGAAGTATTGGGAATGGCAATCGGTTTAAAACTGCTATTTAATATTCCTTTAATATGGGGAGTAGTTATTTGTGCTTTCGACACCTTCCTCCTATTATTTCTTTTGCATTATGGGATTCGAAAAATGGAAGCGTTTATCATTTCGTTAGTAGCCATAATAGGCTTAGCTTTCATTGTACAAATGTTTATGGCGCATCCATCTGTAAATGAAATTGCGGGCGGATTTATTCCTTCATTACCCAATTCGGCTGCTTTATATATTGCGATCGGTATTATAGGAGCTACTGTGATGCCACACAATCTATATTTACATTCGGCATTAGTGCAAACTAGAAAATTTGAACGTACTCCATCAGAAATAAAAACGGCGATACGATTTAATTTAATAGACAGCGGTATTGCATTGAATATGGCTTTTTTCGTAAATGCGGCGATACTAATCCTTGCCGCATCTGTATTTCATAGCAACGGAAAATTTGATGTGGCAAACATTATGGATGCGCATCGATTATTAGAACCTCTTTTAGGAAGTAAATTAGCTCCGGCATTGTTTGCTATTGCCTTAATTTGTGCTGGACAAAGTTCAACCATCACCGGAACATTAGCTGGGCAAATTGTAATGGAAGGTTATTTAAATCTACGTATTGCTCCGTGGATACGAAGAATAATAACACGATTTGTTGCCATCACTCCTGCACTCATTACCATTCATTATATGGGTGAAGGCGGAACTGGAAAATTATTAATTCTATCACAAGTAATTTTAAGTCTTCAATTGGGTTTCGCCGTAATTCCACTTATTCATTTTGTTAGCGATCAAGATAAAATGAAGGAATTTGTTATTCCTCGTTATGTGCAATTCGCCTCGTGGTTATGTGCTATAATAATTGTTGGATTAAACATCAAGCTCGTTGTAGATCAAATTACGGAATGGCAAAAAGCATATCCCGATAGCAATATTATTCCGTTTTTTGTAATACCCCTTACCATAATAAGTGGATTAATATTATTATATATTACTTTTATGCCTCTTTTAGTATCAGCACCTGGACGAAAAATATCAATACCGCATGGCGACTTTTTATCGTTCGACGAAAATGCAGCTAAAATACCTTCCCGCATTGCAATTGCACTTGACTTCACAAAAACCGATGAAGAAGTGCTACCGCAAGCATTGCACCAAGGAGGAAAAGACGCATCCTATCTATTAATGCATATTTCAGAAACTGCAGCAGCCTTACTACTAGGAAGAGAAACTAGAGATTATGAAAGCCAGCTCGACCGAGAAAATCTTAAAAAGTATAAAGAATATCTCGAACGTTTAGGTTATCAGTGCGAGGTGAAAATGGGATATGGTAGTCCGAGGAAAGAAATTCCGCGATTAACAAAAGAATTTAATGCAGAGTTGCTAGTAATGGGAGCTCACGGACACAAAGCCTTAAAAGACATTATTCTAGGTTCAACCATTGATGCTGTTCGTCATAAATTAAACATTCCGATTCTGGTAGTTCGTTGAAACACTATCTTTACCAATTATGTCAGCGCCTCTAAACAGTAAAATCAATATCGTAAATAGAAGAGCTACCTTCCACTACTTCATTACCGAAAGTTGGGAGGCGGGCATTATGCTTACAGGCACTGAAGTAAAAGCAATACGCGAAGGAAAAGCTAACCTATCTGATTCGTATTGTTATTTCCGCGAAGAAGAATTGTGGATAAAAAATCTACATATTTCGCCTTATGAGCATGGATCTTATTCGAATCATGATCCGAAGCGAGATCGTAAACTACTTCTCCATAGAAATCAACTACGAAAAATATTTGGCAAAACAAAAGAGAAAGGCGTTACGATTATTCCTGTTAAAATTTACGAAAGTGAAAGAGGCTTAATCAAATTAGAAATTGGACTAGCGCGAGGGAAAAAACTTTACGACAAGCGAGAAAGTCTTAAACAAGCAGATGCTAAACGTGAAATTGGACGCGCATTAAAAGACTACAACTAATTACTTTTTAACGAAATCGCCGAAATTGGTGCTGATTGTAAAATGATTACTTCCATCAAAAGGAACGTAAACACTTTTTGCATACGAAAGTTGAAATCTACTAACTTTAAATCCAACACCAGCTGTAACGCCTGCAAGTCCTTTTCTTTCTGACAAAGCAAGTTCTTTCCTCCTCAAGAAATTATATCCGAAACGCACATTAAAGTTTTTAGTAATTAGTATTTCCACGTTCAAAATAGCATGTCGGATAAGTTTATCGCTGAATGAAATAGTTTCCACTTTATTCTCACCTGTAAGTGGATCTATTCCATTTTGATTAGGGTCTTTGTAAGTAATATCAAACTTCTGCATCTGCTGACCAATTAAAGAAAAGCGAAAAGGAGCATTCAATAATTTCTTTGATATGCCAGCTTGAATTTCAAAAGGAAGATTTTCTTTTTCAGCACCATCATATTTTTTAAATTGTGTGCCGAAATTCTTTGCGACCAAAGTGGCGCAAAATAATTTATGGGGATCATAATACGTTAGGGCTACATCAGCAGCTATTGCATTAGAAGTATTTCCTAAACCCATATTTGAAAATATTCCTTTCAACGTAGTACCAATATAGAGGTTACTATCGAGAGCTTTACTCCAAGACAATCCAACTGCATTTTCACTGGCTTTAAAACTTCCAATTTCAAGGCTCGTTTCGTCGGTTTCCTTAAACGTTCCGTAATTCACAAAATGTAAAAAGCCAGCAATAGTTCCGAATTTATTTAAGTGATGCGCATAAATAACATCACCAAATTTAATTCCTGCTACATGTCCCACATAGCTGAAAGAAAGCTGACGATTCATATTAGAAAGTAACTGCGAAGGATTTTGCAGTGCCAATGAAACATCGTCGGCATGAGTAGCAATTGCATTACCACCTAATCCCGCAGAACGAGCAGGACTAACAAGATTCAGAAACCCAAATGAATTGTTTCCACCCGATTGCCCAAATACAACAGTTGAGAAAAAAACCAACAGAAGAATTGCGAAATATTTAAATCTCATAGCGATTAGATTGCAATTAAAAGCAACGAATTTTTATTCTAAAATATTTTAATACAACGGATATTTTTCCATGAATTTATTAACATCATCACGTACCATTAAAATGACCTTTTCATTATCATTATTCATCAACACTTTATCAATGAATTTAACAATGGTTTTCATTTGAGATTCCTTCATTCCGCGACTGGTAATGGCGGCCGTACCGACACGTATTCCGCTTGTAACAAACGGACTTTTATCGTCGAACGGAACCATATTTTTATTAATTGTAATATCGGCTAATACCAATGCATTTTCAGCTTGTTTTCCTGTTACATTTTTATTTCGAAGATCGATTAACATCATATGATTATCGGTTCCTCCAGAAATAATTTGATATCCCCTTTCATTAAACGCAGCAGCCATCGCTTTAGAATTTCTAACTACCTGAATAGTGTATTTCAAATATTCATCAGTTAATGCTTCACCAAAGGCAATTGCTTTCGCAGCAATAACATGTTCGAGTGGACCACCCTGTGTACCAGGGAACACAGCAGCATCTAAAAGCGCGCTCATTAATTTTATTTCTCCTTTGGGAGTTGTTAATCCGAACGGATTAGGAAAATCCTTGCCCATCATAATCAATCCGCCACGTGGACCACGTAATGTCTTATGCGTAGTGGTGGTAATAATATGACAATAAGGCAACGGATCGTTTAAGATGCCTTTTGCGATTAATCCTGAGGGATGTGAAATATCACCTAACAACAAGGCGCCCACTTTATCTGCAATTTTTCTAAGTCGTACATAATCCCAATCGCGAGAATACGCTGAAGCACCGCAAATAATTAACTGTGGTTTTTCTTTTTTAGCTGTTGCTTCTAATTTATTATAATTAATTAGGCCCGTTTCTTTCTCTACCCCATAAAAACAAGTTTGGTAAAACTTTCCACTAAAATTAACAGGAGAACCATGAGTTAAATGTCCGCCATGCGACAAATCGAAGCCCATAATTTTATCGCCGGGTTTTAACACAGCCAACATCACCGCCGCATTTGCTTGCGCACCAGAATGCGGTTGAACGTTAGCCCATACAGCACCAAACAATTCTTTTGCACGATCAATCGCAATTTGCTCCACTTGATCTACCACTTCACAGCCACCATAATAACGTTTTCCTGGCAAGCCTTCAGCGTATTTATTTGTTAAGCAAGATCCCATTGCTTGCATAACTTGCTTCGAAACAAAGTTTTCAGAAGCAATCAATTCAATCCCGTGTCGTTGACGTTTCAATTCCTTATTGATAAGGCTGAAAATACGGGTATCTTTCTTAATCATAATATATAGATTCTGTGTTTTATTTTAATATCAACTAAAATCAATCTCTGTACTATCGCCAATATTTAAACTTTGGCTCAATCCCTTTAAATAAGCATCACTGCCTATTACACTCTGATGAAGAATTGCTGTTTCTAATTGTGCATAAGATCCAATAATCGAATCACTAAGAATTGAATGTCGGATGATTGTATTTTCACCTATCGAAACATTAGGGCCGATAATCGAATCACTAATATCACAATTTGGAGCAATACTCACAGGTGGAATAACAATGGTATTGTTGTAATGATAACGCTGTTTATTCACATCAACATCACGTTTTAACAAAGTAGCATTTGTTTCTAGAAGATTTGCTTTACCACCGCAATCGAACCAATTGCCCACTTGAAAAGTACCTATTTTTTCTCCGCTAGTAACCATGCGTTGAATGCCCATCGTTAAATGAAATTCATCATTTTGGCGCATATCATTTCTAATAATATGATCTAATGATTCCATCAACTTTGCTCCATTTATCATTCGATAAATTCCTACTAAAGCCAAATTCGACTTTGGAATTGAAGGCTTTTCGTCAAGCTTTGTAATAAATCCTTTGTCATCTATTTCGGCTACACCAAATTGTCTTGGATCATCCACTTTCTTAACACCTAATGCCGAATACTCCATCGACAACAATGTGCGCAAATCATAATCAATAATAGTATCCCCTAAAACGATTAAAAGTTCATCACCATCTTTAACTAATTCACGCGCCAACCATACGGCATGCCCTGTGCCTTCGCGTGGTTCCTGAACAACAAATGAAGCCTTTAAAGAAGGATACTTTGTTCTTACATAATCCTCGATTTTATCTCCGAGATATCCGATAATAAAAATAAACTCCTTATTACCCCCTTCGATCAAATAATCAACAATATGCGACAAGATTGGTTTACCGGCTACTGGAACCAATGCTTTTGGTTGAGTATGAGTATGAGGCCTAAGCTTACTACCAATACCGGCTACAGGGATAATTATTTTCATAATGCGTTGGTAAAATTAACAAATTCAAGAGAAGTAGCGCAGCAATTGGATATATCTTTTCAATTACTTACTTCGAATAAAAATAACAGGCTTGTAAAAAGTGAAACTAATTAACAATGGGCTATTGAAATCAAAATTATTAAGATCATTTTACATCTTCATTTATAATCTCATTAGATTACTTTCGTTGAATGAAATTGGTTAGATTAGCATTAACAATTACTATTTTACTTCTTTTGGTTATTATTCTTAACTATTTCAGTTTTGAACTATGCGGCAGAAGTCACTTAATTGATGTTAATGCTAAGGTAAAGGAAGGAACCTACTTATTGGTGCCAGGAGCGGGAAAAGACTACCCTAACGCACGCCATCCGAATTATTTCTTTCTAGGTAGAATGAGAAAAACGGCCGAATTTCACAGAATACATCCGAAATTAAAAATAATTTTAAGCGGAATTGCCGATAGTCCTCATTATAACGAAGCAATCGACATGCAAAAAGATTTATTATTGAGAGGAGTTGATATTTCATCAATGATACTTGACAATGGCAGTGCCGATACCTACGAAACAATTCAAATGTATGACGAACATTTTAAACATAATCCAGTTGTTCTTATTAGTCAGAAAGAACATTTATTTAGGGCATTATGGTTAGCCGAAAAAAAAGGATTAAAGGCCGAAGGAATTATTGCTGAAGGAAATCCGAACGGCACACCAAAATGGTTTATTGTAAGAGAAATGTTTGCCCGAATAAAGGCACGATATGAATTATTAATACAATAAAAATGAAAAACAGAATCACAACCTTATTCAACATACAATATCCCATCATACAAGCAGGTATGATTTGGTGCAGCGGTTGGCAATTAGCTTCGGCTGTGAGTAATGCCGGCGGTCTAGGTATTATTGGTGCTGGTTCGATGTATCCAGCAGTTTTAAAAGAGCATATTCAAAAATGTAAAGCTAGCACCAGAAATCCATTTGCAGTAAACTTACCTCTTTTATATCCCAATATTAAGGAACATATTGACACTATTATTGAAGAAAAAGTTACTATTGTATTCACCTCCGCTGGCAATCCTGCGACATGGACCAAACACTTGAAAGATCATGGGATCATAGTAGTGCACGTTATTGCAAATACAAAATTTGCATTAAAAGCTGAAACGGCAGGAGTTGACGCAATAGTAGCAGAAGGATTTGAAGCTGGCGGCCATAATGGAAGAGAAGAAACAACAACATTATGTTTAATTCCGATAATCAAAGATGCTGTTAAAATCCCTGTTATTGCAGCGGGAGGAATTGGTGATGGCAGAGCGATGATGGCCTGCTTTGCATTAGGTGCGGAAGCCGTACAAATTGGATCGCGATTCGTTACTAGTTTTGAATCGTCGGGCCACATAAACTTTAAAAACACGATTCTAAAAACAAAAGAAGGAGACACGCTCCTTGCGATGAAAAACCTTACACCAGTAAGACTAATAAAAAACAAGTTTTACGCTGAAATTGCTGCAGCTGAAGCACGAGGTGCAAGTGCAGAAGAAATAAAAGAAATACTAGGCAGAGCGCGAGCTAAAAAAGGCATGTTTGAAGGAGATCTTGAAGAAGGAGAATTAGAAATCGGACAAGTTTCTGCAAGTATAAGTGAATTAATGCCGGCAAGTGAAATAGTAGCCGAAATTTGGAATGATTTCATAAAAACTAAACAACAAATTGCTGCCATTAATGCAGATTAAATAACATGTTACACTACGAAAAATTTACGCTCGACAACGGCCTAACCGTTATTGTTCACGAAGATAAAAGCACTCCTTTAGTTGCACTAAATATACTTTATAAAGTAGGCGCACGCGATGAGGATCCCGAAAAAACCGGGTTTGCACATTTATTTGAACACTTAATGTTTGGAGGATCCATTAACATAGCCAATTACGATGAACCACTACAATTAGCTGGCGGTGAAAATAACGCATTTACAAACAACGATATAACCAATTATTACCTTACTATTCCGGCTACGAATCTTGAAACTGCGTTCTGGCTTGAATCGGATCGCATGTTAAGTTTAGCTTTCACAGAAAAAAGTCTTGAAGTGCAGAGAAATGTGGTCATTGAAGAATTCAAACAGCGCTACTTAAATCAGCCTTACGGTGATGTATGGCTAAAGCTTAGACCGCTTGCGTTTAAAGTTCATCCATATCAATGGGCAACCATTGGAAAAGTAACAAAACATATTGAAGATGCCACACTAGAAGATGTGAAAGCGTTTTTCGAAAAGTGGTACGCTCCAAACAACGCAGTAATGACAATTGCTGGAAATTGCAGCATAGAACGTGCAAAAGAACTCTGCAAAAAATGGTTCTCCCCTATTCCAACTGCAAAAATTCCTGAGCGAAATCTACCTAAAGAACCCAAACAAACAGAAGTACGTGAGTTAAATATACGAAACAACGTACCAACCGATCATCTTTATTTGGCTTTTCATTGTTGTTCGCGGTATGACGAAAAGTTTTACGCAACCGACTTATTATCAGATGTTTTGTCGAGAGGGAAATCATCAAGAATGTATCAAAAACTCGTAAAAGAGCAAAAGTTATTTACCGATATAGGAGCCTATATGATGGGAGAACTCGACGAAAGCTTATTTGTAGTTGAAGGCAAATTAGTAAACGGAACAACAATCGAAGCGGCAGAAAAGGCCGTTTTCGATATACTTGAGACTGCTAAAACGGAAGTTACAGAAGCTGAATTAGCCAAAGTAAAGAACAAAGCATTTGCATCTTTAGTATTCTCCGAAATGAGCATTGGAAATAAAGCGCTTAACCTTGCATACTACGAAATGCTTGGGGATGTTGATTTAGTCAACCAACAAGAAAATCTATATAATTCAATAACCTGCGATGATATTATGACCATTGCAAGCGAAATTCTAGTGAAAAATAATTGTTCAATTCTAAGATACCAAGCACAAAAAAATGCTTAACCGAACTATATCCCCAAAAATTCCTAAGCTAGAAAAAATAAATATTCCTGAGCCGGAAATTATTACTCTTGAAAATGGCATTCCTCTTTTCAAAGTCAACTTAGGAACTCAAGAAGTGATTAAAATTGAATTAATTTTTGATGCAGGTATTAGCCATTCATCTGCGCCGTTAATTGCTAATGCAACGAACGACATGCTAGATGAAGGAAGTGGTATATACTCCTCGTCTCAAATTGCAGAAATGCTTGATATGTACGGGGCATATTTTCAAACAGATTGCGGAAATGATTTCGCGTCAGTCACTCTCTATTCACTTACTAAATTTATCGATCGAACCTTACCTGTTTTCCAAACAATTGTTAACGAACCAAACTTCGACAAAAACGAAATTTCAACGTTTGTAACGCAAGGAAAACAAAGATTAGCTGTAAGTTTAAGTAAAGTAGATTTTCTAGCTCGACGAAATTTTATAAATGCAATTTATGGCGAAAGCTCTATAATTGGAAAAATGGTTAATGCTGAACATTATGACGCATTGAACCATGATATTTTATCATCTTTTTATAATGAAAAATACAAAAAAGGATTGAAAGCTGTTGTTGTAGCGGGGAAATTCTCCGACGAACATATTGAGGCCGTTAAGGAGCTGATAAGCAACCTAAATTTTGCCAAAAGCACATCAACCCTTACTACAGAAAATAATCTATTAAATCCTGAAAAGATATATATAACAAAAAATGATAGTGTTCAGTCGGCCATTAGAATCGGTAAAAAAATGTTTAACCGAAAACACCCCGATTATTTCAGCTTTTCTATACTAAATACCGTTTTAGGTGGGTATTTCGGATCTCGACTGATGTCGAATATCCGAGAAGATAAAGGATATACTTATGGCATTGGTTCGGGATTGGCAACCAACGCCGCGGATGGGTATTTTTTCATTTCTACTGAAGTAGGTTCAGATGTATGCAAGGATGCTATCAAAGAGATTTATTTCGAAACCGAGCGCCTGCGGAATGAAAAAATACCAACAGATGAACTTCAATTAGTTAAAAACTATTTGTTTGGATCCTTCCAACGAAGCATTGATGGGCCATTTGCCCTTGCTGATCGTCAAAAATCACTCTACCTTAATGCGCTAACTAACAGCCATTTAGAACAATACCTACATGAGTTAGCCAACATCACTCCTGAAATGCTTTTACAATGTGCGCAAAAACACCTTGATCTAACCTCGTTTACAGAGGTAGTGGCTGGTCAATAATTTTTGCACTTTTAATAAATTATTCATAAGTTTGGCCTACACGCTTGACCAAACCTACTATGAAAAAATTATTTGCACTTTTACTCCTGTTTTTCACACTTGGGGTAGTTGACACCTATGGATCTCACCTGATGGGAGGTGAAATCACATGGATATGTCAGCGAACGGGCCCGAATACTGGCCGGTTCAAGTTTACAGTTAAACTTTACAGAGATTGTAATGGTATTCCCGCAGATCCTGCTGTAACTTTAATCACTAATGCCCCAGGATTTGGAGGGGGTATATTATGTAATCAGATATCGACATTAGATTTATCACCAGTAGGCCCAGGTTGTCCAACCTGCTTAGTTCCGGGAGGAAAACCTAATGCCGTTTTGGAGTGTATCTATGAATCGGCATTCATAAATATCTCCGGAGTGCCACCAGCCACAGGTTGGTATTTTGCGTATTTTAGTTGTTGTAGGAATGCAGCCATTACCAATTTATCTAATTTGGCATCAGGAAATTTCACATTAAGAGCCTTAATGTTTCCTTACAATGCAACCAATACAAATCCTTGTTACGATACTTCGCCGCGCTTTGCCGAACGTCCTCAATTAGCAACGATGATTGGTAATTTAACCACCTATTCTGCAAATGCAATTGATGAAGACGGTGATTCTTTACATTATGATTGGGGACAACCTTTAGATGGAACAACGTATCCAGGAGCTAATTATGCTTTTACTAATGGCTATACTTACCTAACCCCATTACCAAACCCGATTCAAAATGCAAATAATCAATCGGGAGTACTTGACCCAAATTCAGGAACAGTAACATTTACTTCTTTCACTACAGGTTCATTTGTAACTGTAACAAAAGTAAGTTCGTTCCGCTGCGGAATTAAAATTGCTGAAGTATATCGTGAAATTCAAATCACATTATTGCCTAGTGTAAATGTAGCTAATAATGTTGGGGTTACTATAGGAAACACCCCTCCTGATATTGATCCTGTTGTATTACCACCATCCTTTCAAGTATATGGGATTAATCAATTTGTTGATACCGTTTTTGCAGGTGATACCGTAAAACTACCTATTACTGCATATGATTTTGAACATATCACCACAAACCCTGGATCATCATTTCAATCTGTTTCATTTGATGTAACCGGAATTGAATTTGATATCACAGAAACTGCAAACACAGGAGGTTGTCCATTTCCACCATGCGCATACGTAGATAAAGCTGTACCTACACCCTACACCAATGCAGCAGCATCAATTCAGTTTACTTGGGTTACGGACTGTAATCACTTAGCGAAAAAAGTGGGATGCGTTCGATTAAAAAACACTTATAATTTCGTAGTTAAAGCACTCGACAATTTCTGTCCTTCACCGGCAGTAAACTTTTATACTTTCTCTGTGGTGGTGGTTGCTCCACCAGAAATGGCCCCTTCATTAATTTATTGTGCAGATGTACAGACTAATGGAAATGCTACTTTAACTTGGGATATCCCTACAGATACCGGAATTATTGATACCAACAAATATTTCCATAAGCATTATTTCTATCGTTCAATTGCAAACGGACCATTTGCTTTGGTTGACAGTGATAGCGTAATCACCAATTTATCGCATATTGATTTAACAGCGAATGCCAATGCAGGACCAATCAGGTATTACATGGAAACCAAATCCGGCTGCGATTTAAGAACACGTCAACAATCGGATACAATTTCTACGATGTATTTACAAGTATCACAGGTAGGAACAAATGCTAGTTTAACGTGGAATCCTCTTCATGCTCCCAACCCAATTGGATCACATAGTAAATATTACATTTATAAAGAAACTCCAGTTGGCTCGGGTTCTTTTGTATTACTTGACTCCACTTCTTCTACAACTTATCTCGATCCAGTTACAGTATGTAATGATTCAATTAATTATTATATTCGGTTACACAATGATATTCGTAATTGCGATTCAAGATCAAATATCGATGGCGCTCAACTTCAAGCTGCAGCTCCTGTAATTAATCCACCCTCTTTGCGATGTGTTAGTGTATTAGCTAATGAAGATATTCAAATCAGCTGGGTAGGATCAACAGACACGGCATCGTATTTTAGCAGTTACCAAATTTACCATTCACTTAACTTTGCCGGGCCATATACTTTAATTGATTCAGTTGCAAATTATGCAGCAAATACATTCACCCATATTGGAGCGCAAGGTAATTCACAACCGCACTACTACCATGTAACTACAAAAGCAGGTTGCGACGCGACTACCGTTACCGAATCAACAACTACATCAGCAAATCTTTGTTCGATGAAGTTAAATTTGAACAATGCTACTGTGGGGTTTGCAGATTTATCATGGAATGCCATTAAAACACCTCTTCCTGTTACTTCTTTGGGAACTTATTCAGTTTATCGTAGAGTAACACCAACCGTTGCGTGGTCATTACGAGGAACAACTACTAACTTAACTTTCAGAGATACAATAACACTGTGCGATACAACGATTCAGTACAAAGTTACAATCGCTGATGCTTCAGGATGTGTATCTACTTCATCTGACTCTGCAGCGCGATTTACATCCTTAGGCGATATTATAGCTAATCCTTTATTAAGATGTTTAGCTGTTCAACCAAATGGAGATGTTCAATTGTCTTGGTTAGCACCTAGCGATCCTGATAATTTCTTTTCTAAATATCAAGTATATTCAGCAACAAATGCTGCAGGACCTTTTGTTTTAGTGGGCACGGTGAACACCTATTTAGCAAACGGATTTTTACATATCGGTGCAAGCGCTAATGGAGGAAGTAGATATTATTATGTTAAATCGTATTCGGGTTGTACCGGACTTGCAGATAATGGAAGCACGAGTGATACATTAAAAACCATGTACCTCTCAGTTAGCAATGTAACTGTAGGTTCTGCAATACTCAATTGGAATGCAATGCATTTACCAGCTCTGCCATCTGCTGCGGCAACATATACTGTAAAAAGAAGAACTACTGGCGTTGGATTATATACAACAATTGGTACTACTGTAAATTTAACATATACTGATAATATTTCAACGTGTAATGTTCCTTTTGAATATACCATAGAATTGTCTGATAACGCCCCTTGCACATCCATATCATCGGCGGCGAATGCAATTTTCACTTACCAAGGAAATGTAATTGCAAATCCTGATTTACGTTGTGTAAGCGTTCAAAATAACGGACAAATTCAAATTTCCTTTATTCCGCCAGCTGGATCATCGGCCGACTTTAATGAATATGAAATCTGGAGAAATAACGGTGCCGGATTTGTGAAATATGATTCG
>CAIRUC010000031.1 GCA_903881665.1 uncultured Bacteroidota bacterium
ACAGTGAAGCTATAAAAACAGAGACCAAATCATAATTCAGATATTCAATGGTGGGATGCAAAATGCTTGCTTCAATTTAATTTCCACACGAAAAGAACCGCTCTTCTGCTGACGAACGGTTCTTTTTTTTGAATTAGACCTCCAGGATGATAAATCTGTTTTAGATACGAAATGTAAAGGGTTGGCAAATGTTTGGATATTCTTTCTACTTCCGAGATGCTTTACGTGCGGTTTGAATAGGGCATAAACTGTAACTTTTTGTTATACTTGACCAGTATTTATCATTTTGGTAGTGTAGATTGTCGTCACTTATGCCATGTATTATAGCAGGTTTCCTTTTAAGTTTTTAGCATACGTGATTGGTGAGCCTTTACCTGCAGAGTTGTCAATTCTTCTATAGAAAAGTTATTGCCGCATACATAGTCAAATGACAAACCATCAGGCGAAAGCACGACAAACATTAACAAATAATGTGGCATGAATTTCCCCTGCTGAGTAAGTAACCCACGGTATGATAAATGAAAATTAAGTTGATTCAAATCATCCTAAAGCCTCCGATAATTAGTTCCTGAGTATTTATTTTTTATGAATATCCTTAACTGTACCTAAACTGATTTTTGTGTGATATTGAAGCAACGAGCAGTCTGTCAAATAAAGCTTCGCCGAAATATCTTCGATTGAAGTTGTAGCAAAATTCATTGAGGTAGTTCTGCAAATGTTCAGTCTTAATATCATGGTGTATATCCAGCAACATCCGTTTTGCATTGCTGATTGCAATATGTACCCAAGGCAATACTGATCCAATCTTTTCTTTAGGTATCACTTGTGCATCATGTTTGTCAACGACATCTTTTAGTTTTACGTAAGAAGTTGAATCATCCGTTATTAGTTCAGAATCAACTGATACATCTTTTTTTTACGATTGATGTTATCGTATCAGCCTTAAGGTCAGTTATTACCTGCATTTTTATGAATCTAACTTTGCGTGGTTTCCCATTTTTCTTTGTTTCGCCTTCTATTGCTTTACTTTCGGCCATTACCAGAACTTTTGTTTTCTTCTGGCTACCCCGGCCTCGCTTTAATGGCTTATCTTTCTCCTGTTCAGGCATCTCAGTAGAAAAGAATCCCTCATCCAATTCAATTGATCCACCGAGTTGGTACTGTTCGTCCCTTTTTCCCATGGCCTGGCGCAATTTATGGAGCATACCCCAAATCGGTTCGTACCGCTTGTGAGAGAGTTGTCGCTGGATTTCTTTGGCTGAAAAACTTTTCTTGGTCGAGGTCAACAGGTGCATGGCGATAAACCAATATCGGAATGGCAGTTTTGAGCCATGCATAACAGTTCCGCTCCGCAGGGTAGTGCGAAAACTGCATTTTTTACATTCATATACCCACTTGTCTGCCTTCCAATAATGGTCCTTGCATCCACAATGCGAACAAACGACTCCTTGCTTGTCTCGCATCTCCTTGAATTTAAGCTTGCAGCTTTCTTCATTGGGATATATTTCATTGAAGTTCAGTAGATTCATTGCTGTTGTTTTATGAAATCAAAGATACAAAAAGAAATCATTAATTAGGTATAATAGCGGATATTCATACATAAGAATTATTTGACTTGGCCAAAATTATTCCTTAACTTGCTAGGAAAAAATTTATTGAGTTCTCATATTCATCCACTAAACACTTGAGGAATGAAAAAAGTATTGCTAATTATGGCCGCAGTATTAATGATAACTACAAGCGGAAATTGTCAATGGGTACAAAGAAAATATGGTGTAACTGATATTAATCTATTGACTAAAGATCAACTTAATTATGCTTTAAGAAAGGCCAAAGTTGGAACGTGGAGCGGAGCTGCCTTTTCGTTTATAGGTACAGTTTTTATATTTTCCGGCATTGAACTTCCTTCTTATGGTGATAGGACAGGAACACAAGCACAAGAAGGTCGATTCTTTAAAAATTTTAATCTGATAACGGGATCTGCACTTGAACTTGTAGGATTAATTAAATTGTTTAATAATTGCCCACGTCTAAAAACTATTAAAAAATCATTAAAAAATAAAGAAATAAGTTTTGGATTAACAGATTACTCGACAAACAATACATTTAACAATACAAATATTTTCTCAGTGCCTGTTATTTCAGTCAAAATAAATTTTTAGTAACAATAGACTCCGATTATAAATTAGATAGTCAAGGAAGTGATGAAAGCATTGCCGTTGATGCATACAACAGTAATTTTCTTTTGGACACATCAGGTCGGATCATGGAAAAGCACTGACCAAAGGGCTTGACATTGCACAACAACAATTAATAATGTGTGCATTCAAGTGAATGCCGAATTTCCGAATTCAATTAATCTTTGCCACATCGGCCACAGGAAATAATTTTTAAAGCAAAAAACTTTGGTTCACTACTGGAAATTTAGAGTTTCTTTTGCTCAATTACTTTAATGGAGCAATTTTTCGATATTCGGAATTTTCGTGAATCGAGTAGACTGATTCCTCAATATCCCATCCCAATAAAAGGAACTGAAGCAATAAAAGCCATATTAAACTGCTATAAATTTTTTAATTAAGCATTATTGCAACTCCTGAATTGTAGCGTCTATTGCATCTCTGGCATCTTCAGATAATAATTCAAGCTTTTTAAAAGCCGCAGAATACTCGTTTAATTTTAAAGCTGCAGCTGGCACTTTTGAAGAATGCATCATACAATCTATGGTTAATGAATTTGTTACATCTTCAATAGCAGAATTCATGCATTGAGCCATGTGGTAAACTATTGTGAAAAAACTTGCTTCATCATTATAAATTTGTTGAAGTAAAGCCCCTAGGTCAGTTTCTCTCTGTTGAGATTGTAAACCAAAAAAACTCCAAAACATTTCTGCCTTTCCTTGGGTTATTTTTTCTGCATGTTCTCTTATGATATAGCAATGTCCTTTCAATGACCTGATTAAATCTTCTGCTTCATTTTTATTAGTTTTATAACTGATAAAGTAATTGTTAAATCTGGTAGGCTCACCATCAAGGGCTCCTGCTGAAGAATTAAATTTGAAGTTTGTAATAACACTTGATGCAGTGGCAATGGCATTGCATGTTTTCTGCAATTCAGCACACATTCCTATTACATCTTGCTTGATTTCAGGGTGAGCTTTTTCAAAATACTTTTTACCATCTTTAATAGCTGTATGTATTTCATTGATATTCTTGATAGCATCAGCAACTATTGCTATACCATCTATTATTTCTTTAAGAATAGTCATATCATCTGGATTTAGAATTGAATCTATAATTTCACAGTGATTTATTCAGCAATGTATCTCACACAGTTTCATTTTCCAAACTTTCACTTTCCTGTGTAATAAAAATGCTAATCTAATTTAAAGCTTTTTACACTGAAAGTCAATATCTTTGATTAAATAGATATATCTAATATTAGTAACCAACGAAAGTTTTTAGGATAACAGGTTGGTCCACCGAAGCCGACCAATCGCACCATACTGGAATTGAAATAAAGAAACTATTGCAGCAGCGTTAGAACTAGATTCCATGACAAAAAAAACGAAGCAGCAATCCAAATTCGCGATTTCGCATTATCAAATGCTTTTCGTATTTCAATGCTAAACTTTTGTTCTGATAGTATCATAGTTGCAGTAATTTGAAATTTTTCGTATTGATTTAATGCTTATGCAATCAAAAATCAGACTCAATCAAGGTGTTATTGATTACCTCCTGAACGATTAACGGATTCAA
>CAIRUC010000032.1 GCA_903881665.1 uncultured Bacteroidota bacterium
ATTCATCAATCCATAACTTACCCTCAGATTTAAAGACCGTTATTAAAGTTGTTGGGTCATTTGAAAACCCAAAATCCATCCCATGAGAAACGAGTGTCGCATCCTTTGGAATCTCATCGACTTGTTTCCAATTGTCAAAGATTGTCCCCTGAACTGATCCGATTTCACCAAGTCCATAAACCCGCCACCAATTAGCCCAATAAGTAGATGTTGCAGCCTTTGATTGTGCTGCTTCAATATCTCTTACGGTTGTTTCAGGCAGTGCCGAATTATCTTTATAGGTTAGAATGATATGTTCGCTGTCAGGTTCATTCAGCACTTCTGTATGCGCCCAAAATTCATTAGTTGGATTGAAGTCTAACCAAATATCACCACTCGTTCTAATTGCGAGTTGATGATAAGATTCAAAGTTGATGTTGTTGGCTTCATTTATATACAAGATATGCCTTCTTGCTCCTCTCAACTTCGATTCCATTTCAGCACTAAAGAACTCGATAAAAGAACCGTTGGCAAATTTATAAGTTAATAGGCTTCGATTCCAATTGTCATCATTATAACGGTTGGTCATTTCCATAATCTTTAGAAAATCTTTTATTGCCCCCCTGCGAAGATGTGGAATTGTTTCTGATACAATACTTATCTCAGTCTTTGGATTTGAAGCAGCTATGTCTATTAGAATCGGAATGATGCCGAATGTTTTTCCTGCACTTGTCCCACCCTGAACAACTTTCTTTCGTGCGGTCATCCTGCGAAGTTTGTCTATTGCATCAGTGTATTGAAATGTTTCGCCCATTTTAGTCCGTTACTATTTCATAATCAAGTTTAAACTCTTCGTTAAAATGTATTTTACCCGCAACAGATTCAAAACTTTCTATACCTTTTAAATCAAATCCAGTTTCAGGTCTGAATGTTAATCTCATTTCCACCTCAGTACATACATGGCAATGGACTAATGAGTATGTAACCAGTCCCCATTTATTTAACGTGACTAGTTCTAACCACATATTATCATAATCAAAATCTTCTTTTTTAAAAGGTGTTAAAATGTCATCAATTTGTTGAAGTAATAATTCTTTGTTTTCCATTTTTTTTATATTTAGATTGTTTTTTTTTAATAATATATTTGCTTTTTTAATAGGATGATTATTGAAATGGAAGTCTTTATATTTTAAAAACTCATCAATATCTGACCTTGGATATACAGTACCTATAATTCTACTGTACCAACCCTTTTTAGTTTGGTCTTGCCCAAGTGCTTTTATTTGTTGTCTATTATATCCATTATTAATACTTAACCCAGTAAGCATTATCTCTTTTGTCATCTTGATATATTCCATATTTATCTCAATAAAAAGTTTATACTAAAATGCGATTCGTCCACCGTATGGAGACAAATTAAATTACTCATTGTCAATCTGTTTTGGATTTAGTGGCAAAAATAAAGGCTGTTCAATTTTTATTGAAGTTGACACGTCCAATTTATCGCCATATTTCTTTGGCCTTAATTTGGCTGCAATCCATTTCCGAGTTTCAACTTTCAACTTGCTGCGATTAGTCCACTCAGTGTTCTCAAGTTCAATTTGTTGTCCATCACGAATGACATATTTCGTATCGTTAGAACTGTCATCGGCTATTTGTACCATTTCTTCTACAAGTAGGTCTGCTTGAGCTTCGCGCGCCTGCGCATATCTTAATTGATTATCTTCGTTTAAATTTAACCAATCGTAAAATGAGTTAGTTGAGATGTGAACAGTCCTGCAAGCTGTATGCACTCCATTGTGTGAAGTACTTACAATCTTTAGTACCTCATCAAACTTTGATATGTCCGTTGGCTTCGCCATTATAGTAAATTATAATAATATTCCATTTTAGCCTTCCCATTACCATGCAAGACCGTAGGAAATGTTTTCGTGATTGTGGAGTATATTTTAGAATTAACCGTTCCGAGTTCAAATTCGTGCTGATGTACTCCGCATAAAGTCTGAAACACATCGCAGTTGTTATCAATTGGAATGTTGTTGTTTAAAACTTGTTTAGTTAGCCATCGTTGGTCATCACAATCCTCACTTGGTCTGTCGTTTTCAAATAGGGTCATAAATCTTTCGCGTGTCATCATGTAACCTCCTGAGTTAACATAAGGGAAACGGAAGTTTATATTTTGATACTGGTTTGATAGTTCAGCATCCGGCCAACAGTTGACCTCAGCACTTACCATCTCTTTAAACTCAGGAACGCCTACAAAAAAAGAATCGTAAGCATCTACAAACATAAATTCTTTGCAGTCGATGTATTCTCTCAAGTACTCATACACTCCATGTAACTTACTACCGAATCCTTTCCATTGACGGAAAATTAATTCATAGTCGAGATTAAAATAATCAAGTGACCTTTGTAGTTCGGTTATCTTTGAACGGTCATCAAATACTGATAATATTTTCATATTTTAACTTTAATATCAATTGTCCCATTAATTAATCCTTGTTTTGTTTCATAAAATGCTTTCATCTGATCGCCTGCATATTTTCTTTTCCATTCGGTGTAAGCATTACCTCCTACGTCTATGTGGTCAATTTCGATATGTGGAAGGAAACATAATTTATATCCGAGTATCTTTGC
>CAIRUC010000033.1 GCA_903881665.1 uncultured Bacteroidota bacterium
ATAATCGTCCACGCCATCCATACTTAATGCTTTATTATTTTGCCCATAGGCTGGTACAAATGAACAAATGAACAAATGAACAAATGAACAAATGAACAAATACAACTTATTTTCTTTATCATAACAAAATTTTTTTATGGTTTATTTAGCTAAGATATGCTTTTATTTGAAATTCAAAGACTTTACTATATTACTTTTTATAAAAATGTTCATCTCTTCCAATAATACAATCTTTAATAATTAAGCTAGATTTTACAGAATTTCTTTTTCCAACCTTTATTAGGAAATCATAATTGTTGCATTTTATACCAGAATTATCATTCTTATAAAAAGTGTATGCCTAAATTCATTCTTCATTTAGTTAAAACAACCCGTTTTTGACTCCTTTTATTTAAGACAAAGCATCTCTTGACTTATTTGGCAAATAGATATTGAACATGAGACAGAGTAAGAATAAAAGTTCCCTAAAGTTTTTAACTTTGCATTCTAATTTTTTTAATGGTCCCGTAGTTCAACGGATAGAATAGGAGTTTCCTGCCTATCGGCAGGCAAGCCTATTTGCAGAAAGGGATTCTGCTCGAGACAATTAGTATATATAAAAATATTTTGTAACGTTCATGATAACACCGATTACTGTTTATGCATTATTGAGTGAAAAAACCAATGAGATTTATGTTGGTATGACAATCCATTTAGATCAACGCGTAAAAGAGCATAATTCAGGAAAGAGTAAGTTTACCAAAGGAAGAATTCCATGGAAATTAGTTTACTCAGAAATATGCGCTAGTCGATTAGATGCTCGAAAAAGAGAAATTTATTTGAAAAGTGGTGTTGGAAAAGAGTTCCTTAAGAGATTAATTGTTCCCTTAAGTCAAAGTATCTGATTAGTATATTTTATTCGAAAAATATTCAGGCAATGAATGATTTTTGTTGTCCCTGCTTTGTGTTTTTTCTTTTTACACCATATTCCAGCTGCACCTCGTACTCAGTTTTGTTAACTAATTAGTTCCCTAAAGTTTTTAACTTTGCATTCTAATTTTTTTAATGGTCCCGTAGTTCAACGGATAGAATAGGAGTTTCCTAAACTCTAGATAGCAGTTCGATTCTGCTCGGGACCACTGCCCTTTATTAATTTGCTGAGCCCGCTACGCTTTTCTTCTTCTGTTCGCTGCGGTGGGCAATAAAGCCAATGGCGGCAACGAGCATGTCGATTGCTACTTGATTCTCGCCTCCTTGCGGAATAATTAAATCGGCGAAACGTTTAGTAGGCTCAATAAAATGGACATGCATTTCTTTTACTAGGGCGTAGCGCTCAATTACCTGATTTGCGGATCTTGCGCGTTCACGCATATCTCGCTCAATAATGCGAATTAATCTTTCATCGGGTTCAGCATCCACAAAAATTTTGATGTCGCATAAATCGCGCACACGTTCATCGGTAAAAAGTAAAATTCCTTCCACAATAATAATATGGTTGGGCTCTATGCGAATAGTATCTTTTTGGCGAGTTGAACTAATATAATCGTAAATAGGCTCATCGATTCCGTACCCATTGCGTAGCAATTTCATATGCTCCACTAGTAAATCGAATTCAATACTTTCTGGATGATCAAAATTAATTTCTGCTCTTTCTTCCAAAGAAAGATGAGCATTGTCTCTATAGTAACTGTCTTGCGATAAAATTGTTACCTGATCGCGTGAAAATGAATTCATCACCTTCTTCACAACAGTCGTCTTGCCGGAGCCCGAGCCACCCGTTATTCCAATAATCAGCATAAGAGATATTTTTGCAAAGTTAGTCTTTGGCGACAATTATTCCTTGGTTTTTTTTGTTAATTTCTAGCGACTTATGCTTTTTTATACCTTTATGCTAGAAAAGGGTCGACGTAAGCCATTAATCGATTTCAATGGCGCAAAGCTTTGTCATTTCGCAAGTCAAGTTATTTCACCTCTATAATAAAATTGCTATATTGGTCCACTTGCGAAAAAATTAAAAACAGTTCTTTCATAAAACAAATTAATGCAATTAATAAATTCAATAAAAAATTCCTCCTTCTACCATAAAATATTCTTGGTGGTATTAGTGATTGTGTTCTATTACAATTCAATCCCAAACGAAATCGCTCTTGATGATGGGGTTGTTTTAAGTAATAATGAATATGTTTTAAAGGGGATAAAGGGAATACCAGATATAATAACCCATGAAAGTTTTTATGGGGCGACGCAAAAAAATCCTGAGCGACTAGGGTGGCGCTATAGACCATTATCATTGATCGCCTTTGCTGTTGAGCACCAACTATGGGGAAACTTTTGGCCTGGGTATCATTTCATGAATCTGCTTTATTTCGCTATACTTATTTTAGTAGCTTATCAATTATTAAGAAAATTGTTCTTCGAAAAAGAGCCTATTATCGCCTTTTTTGTTTGTGCATTATTTATGACCCATCCTAACAATACAGAAGTGGTTGCAAATATTAAAAGTCGTGATGAAATATTTGCCTTATTGTTTTCCCTTCTCTATTTTAATTACTTCATTTTATATTTAAACAGCGAGAAACGAGTAACATTTGCTCTTGCATTAGTATCATTAACGGCTGCACTATTTTCTAAAGAAACCTCTATTACAATTGTACCTGCTTCTATATTATTATCGTATTGTTGCACTTCCGTTCCACTTAAAAATAGTATACAGAAATCAATCGTTCCATTTTTTATTTCAGTATTGTTTGTCGTGATCCGTTTATCGATCAGCGGACTACCGAAAGGGGATTTTAGCATTACGAACGATCCCTATTTTTATGCAAGTTTTAGTCAGAAATGTGGTACGGTATTATGGGTATTATTCCTTTACCTTAAAAATTTCCTTCTGCCATTTACCCAATGCTTCGACTACGGTTATAATCAAATACCTTATATCGAAGTTTTAAACCCACTCGCGCTTTTTTCTTTAGCAATTCATCTATCGTTTGCTGCATACGGAATTATAAATACTCATAATAGAAAACCGGTTGGTGCATTAATTCTATTGTACCTATTGGGCATTTTCTTAATGTCTAATTTTCTAATTGCAGTTGGGCCCATAATGGCGGACCGATTTTTTTTCAATCCGGGATTTTATTTGTTTCCCTTATTAGGAATCCTCTATTACAACTTGGGTAAAAATCAAAGAATAAAGTCCATTACTTCTTACCCTTCCGTTTTCATTAGCTGTGCTATTTTACTATTTTTTTTCGTAAAAGTTCACGCTAGAAATCGGGAATGGAAAAACAATAAATCACTTTACTTTGCCGACATAAACAAATCGCCAAATAGTTTCAGAAGTCAAGCCTTTTGCGGCATAGAGCTAGTGTCGGAGGCGAATGAGCTTACTGATAGTATCCAAATTAATAATCAACTTAACGAAGCTAGAAAGTATTTCAGAAGGGCTTATGCTATCTATCCAAATTATTTCATGATATTTGAAAATTGGGGTTTATCTTATTACAGACAAAATAAAATTGATAGTGCTGAATGGGCATGGGGTCAGCTTAAAAAGTTAAAGCCAAACAGCAATTATATTTCTGCAAACGATGAAATGATAGCAAGGGCTCGATATAATATTTTGGTATTAAAATTTAGAGAGGCATTACCGCGGAACAATTATTTAGAATTACTAAACATTCAACGTTCGGCCATGAAAACTTATACTAAAATGTCGGATGGGTGGCTGATGTTAGGAAAGCTTTATAGCTTAACGAATAATCCCGACAGCGCTATTTATTCACTGAATAAATGTTTAGAAATAGACGCTACAAATAAAGAGGCTCTTCAAATAAAAAAGGATTTGGGAAAATAAAATAGACGGGATTGAAAGCGTAACTACATTTTAATTTATTCCTTCTTATTTACCAATGACCCTCTCAATATCTGGAACAAAATAGCGATTGCTTTTCATAATCTTACCATCTTCACGATAAATAGGATTTCCGTCTTCGTCGAGTTTACTCATATTACTACGATGAATTTCTTCGAACACCTCTACAATTTTATGTTGCATTCCGTGTGCTATGATCGTTCCACAAAGGATATATAATTTATCACCTAAAGCATCCGCTACTTGAACAAGGTCATTATTCTTTGCTGCTTCTAGATATTCATCATTCTCCTCCGCCATTAATCGGTGACGTAATTCAATAGTGCGCTCACCAATTTGTGTAATCGGATGCTCCTGATAATCGAGTCCAAAAGTTTGATGAAACTCTTTTACAGCATTCATAATTTGATTAAAATCTGACATACTCAACTATTATTTTTAGGTTATTGTTTAACTACTATTGCTCTGGAAACTTTAAAATTATTCGATAATTGCAACGTATAAAATCCATTTTTCAACGATTGCGGAAATTCGAAATGATTTGAGAAAGACAATGTCGAAGAATAAACGGCTCTCCCTTCGATATCGGTTAATGAAATGTTTCCAGTAAAGAGTTCATTCCAATTAATTTGTCCTTTTGTAGGATTCGGAAACACCTTCAACAATTGACTACTGCTTATATCGTTTAACCCAGTTACCGACAAATACGCATTGATTGGTATTGTTTGATTTACGTTTAAACTTGTTCCGTCGGCAGTGAAATTTAATGTTCCATCAAAATTTCCCAATGGAGCATTTGCAATATTCACGTCGATGCCTAAGGCTTCTCCAGGTTGAATTATAGCATTACTTCCTGTACCATTTAAAAAAGATAATATAGAAGATGGATTCAAGTATAAATTACCAATGTTCACCAATTCGTTACCGTTATTAACTATCCAAAATTTATAAACGTTATTTGAGCTTGCGTCAATTAATCCGTATTGAATTGAATCGGTAGGCAAATCAAATGTATTTATTACAGGAGCTATTGACGTAGTTGAAAAAGAATTGATGCGATCAACAAACTGAGGGTAGTCGATAAACGGATTTCTATTCTTTTGATAAAACTGAATATCATCACACCGTTTTTGTTCCACTGGTGTTGGAGCATACTGATTATTCCATAAACGCAAAATACTCTCTTGCGAGTTTAAAAAGCTATTGTAGTTTTGATAGCGCATTACAAAATAAAACATCGCACGAGCGGTTTCACCTTTGTGTGCATCACGTGGTTCAAAGATGCCGCTATTTTGATCAAATTTACTCCCGCCATTACTCCATGTAGGATTCGTTACAATACCAAAAGGATAATTCGAACGTTTACCGTTTGCTGCTTCATCCGTAGGGAATAAATGAAACAAATCGGAACGCATTGGTTCTAATTGTGAAAATAAACTTTGTGGCCAAGTATGTTCCGTATTAAAACTCATATTAGGATCAGTTAAATCTTGACACTGGGTACGATCTATATAACCAACAGCCTCGCGCCCGGTATAAACACATTCGATTGTATTTTGCGTTGCTCCGAAACCGTTTACCAATTTATTATCAATTAGCATAAACATCGTATCACGAGCGCATGGTTGACTACCGAATGGCGGAGGGGAATACCCTAGTGAACGATACCCTTGTCCAGTAATTGTTTTTAGTTCGTTCTTTAATGCTTCCTCGCTTAAGTTTTCGGAAGTCAAATAATAGCTATTCGAATAATGTCCTTGGCCAATTAAATCAACACGAGCGAATCCTTTTGCTCCATCACATTCAATTACTAATTCAGAGTTATGCAAAATATTATGACGTGGTAAAAACTTCACCCAAATAGAATAGAATCCTCCGGCAGGTACAGTAAATACGCTGATAGCTGTAGAAAATGCGGGTTCCCCGTAAGTAGTATAAAAATGCGTTCCATTTACATGAACATCGTAATTATTATTGTTAGATAAAACTACTTGCACACTATCCGCTTGCAATTCTGTTACTGTACCAAAATTAATTTGAGAAGGCTGAACGGAAATTGTTTGGGCGATAACCACATTCGACAAACAAATCAACATCGCCCATAAAATATTCTTTATTTTCATTCTTCAAAGATAGGGATTTTCCGCTTTTTTTTGAGTTCCCCTAAGCGATGTTTTGTTCCTTTTATTGAAAAGCGTGTGATATAAAAACAAAAAAACCTGTAACAAACAAAAAATAGTTTGTTACAGGTCAAAAAAATATCCTTTATGCTATTGTGCTTCCAGAAGTTGTTGCTTGTGATGGTTGCACAAACACCAATTTTCCATCGACGTCTTCTGCCATCAATATCATTCCGTTTGATTCGATTCCTTTGATTTTTCGAGGAGCGAGGTTAGCTAATAATGTTACTTGCTTACCGATGATTTCTTCTGGTGAAAAGTGCAATGCTATGCCGGAAACGACAGTGCGTTGATCGATGCCAGTATCAATCGTGAGCTTTAATAACTTATCGGCTTTCGCTACTTTCTCTGCCGTAAGAATTGTGCCTACACGCAAATCCATTTTCACGAAATCATCATATGTAGTTACCTCTTTCAAAGGCTTTAATGCTGACGCTTCTACTAATTCACTTTCCTCAGCGGCTTTCGCAGCTTTTGTTGCATTTAATTTTTCGATTTGAGCATTGATGGCATCATCTTCAATTTTATCAAACAATAAAGCTGCTTGACCTAATCGATGTCCGTCGCTCAATAAATTTCCGGTAAAGGCTTCACTCCAATCGCGCGCGCCAATATTCATCATTGTTCTAATTTTCTCAGCGGTGAATGGCAAGAACGGTTCGCAAAGCGATGCTAAAGCAGCTGTGATCTCTAATGAAATATTCAAGATCGTTTGCACACGATTCATGTCCGTCTTTGCTAATTTCCAGGGTTCTGTTTCCGCAAGATATTTATTTCCTGCTCTAGCCAAATCCATCAAAAAAGCCAGCGCTTCGCGGAAGCGATATTTCTCAATGCTCTCATTTACCTGCTGCGGGATGGTAGCGATAGCTTCTAAACAAATTTTATCAGCTTCATGCAATTCACCACGAGCAGGAACGGTATTATCAAAATATTTACCTGTCAATACTAGCGTACGATTCACAAAATTCCCGAGGATTGCCACTAGCTCATTATTATTCCTATCTTGAAAATCTTTCCAAGTAAAATCGTTGTCTTTTGTTTCGGGAGCTGTGGCACATAACACATAGCGCAACACATCTTGCTTATCTTTAAAATCGACAAGATATTCATGTAACCACACGGCCCAATTTCTTGAAGTAGAAATTTTATCTCCTTCTAAATTCAAGAATTCGTTAGCAGGAACATTATCTGGTAAAATATATTCGCCATGTGCTTTCAACATTGCAGGGAAAATGATGCAATGAAAAACAATATTATCTTTTCCGATAAAGTGAATTAATTTACAATCGGGATTTTTCCAATACGACTCCCAATCGTTCGGCAACAATGCTTTTGTAGCGGAGATATATCCGATAGGAGCATCAAACCAAACATACAATACCTTCCCTTGTGAATTTGCAACAGGAACGGGAACGCCCCAGTCAAGATCACGCGTAACGGCACGAGGCAATAAGCCTTGATCGAGCCAACTTTTACACTGACCGAACACTGATTTCTTCCAACTATCTTCTTTACTTAAAATCCATTTATTTAACCACTCTTCTTGCATTTTATCGAGCGGAAGGTACCAGTGTTTCGTTTGCTTTAATACAGGAGGTTGGCCGCTAAGTTGTGAATGCGGATTTATTAATTCCCTCGGACTTAAGCTGGAGCCGCATTTTTCACATTGATCACCGTAAGCATTTGCGTTACTGCACTTCGGACAAGTACCTGTAATATAGCGATCGGCCAAAAACATTTGCGCCGCTTCATCAAAATACTGTTCGCTTACTTCTTCAGTAAACACCCCTTTATTGTACAAGTTTTTAAAAAAAAAGGAAGCCGTTTCATGATGTACTTTATCAGAAGTGCGATGATAAATGTCGAATGAAATGCCAAACTCTTTGAAGCTATCCCGCATCATAGCATTGTACTTATCCACTACTTCCTGAGGAGTAATTCCTTCTTTCTTTGCACGCAACGTAATTGGAACTCCGTGCTCATCGCTACCGCAAATAAACTTCACATCACGATTCATCAATCGCAAGTAGCGAACGAAGATATCTGATGGCAAATAACAGCCTGCAATGTGCCCGATGTGTAAAGGACCATTAGCATACGGTAAGGCGGCAGTAACTAAATATTTAGACATACGATTTTTTCATTTCCCTGAAAACACTATTTCTGGGTAGGTTGCAAAGGTAGTTTTTCGGCCGGTATTTTTCACTATTGGTGATAGAAGCAAATAACTTATTCACACATCTCGATTTTCGCACTTTTTCGGCAATATTGCTTTAATTTCGCACTTCAGATACTATGAAACCATCCTTTCTAAAACCCGGCGATGTTATTGGCATATGCGCTCCTGCCCGTAAGGTGAGTCGCGAAGAAATGTCCGACGGCATAGAAATGCTGAAATGCCAAGGTTATGAAGTGCTTGAGGCGCCCAATTTATACTCAGAACATTATCAGTTTTCGGGCACGGAAGAACAGAGAGCAGCAGATTTCCAGGGATTTTTAGACAATCCCGAGTTAAAAGCGATCATTTGCGCGCGAGGAGGATACGGCTGTGTTCGTTTTATAGATCGCATAGATTTTACGACATTTCGCAAACATCCAAAATGGATTATTGGGTTTAGCGATGTTACGGTGTTTCATTCTCATGTATATCGGCATTTCGGCATAGCGACGATGCATGCGCCGATGCTTTTCAATTATTCGAAGGATCGGATCAACGAAGAAGCGGCTTCACACTTTTTGAAGATGCTAACGGGGACGCCTATCCGATATCAATATACAACTACAATAGAGTTGCAAAAGTTCAATAAAAAAGGAACTTGCAAAGGGGAATTGGTAGGGGGAAATTTATCAATTCTTTACTCTTTGGCGGGGTCAGAATCTGCTATTGATACCAACGGGAAAATTCTCTTTTTGGAAGATCTTGATGAGTATTTGTATCATATCGATCGCATGATGCAACAGTTAAAGCGTTCAGGTAAAATCAAAGGATTGAAAGGAATGATTATCGGAGGGATGAATGAGATGCGCGACAATACCATTCCGTATGGAAAAACGGCTGAAGAAATTATCACTGAAGCCCTCGAAGGCACTGAATTCCCAGTATGTTTCGGATTTCCAGCGGGACATATTCCCCGCAACTTCCCATTAATTCTCGGTACAGAAGTAACGTTAGAAGTGATGGAGGAGGTGATACTGTCATTCGAATAATTATAATGAACGATTTAACCGGGACGATTTTCATAGCGCCCGAAAAACATTTTTAAAATGGCTAAACATTTGATCCTTGGTCAACAAGGCGAGGAAATTGCGAGGAAATATCTCGAAGAAAAGGGCTTTAGAATATTGGCCCAAAACTGGCGATTTAAACACAAAGAAATCGATTTCATAGCCCTCGACAGAGGGTTTTTAGCGATAATCGAAGTGAAAACGCGTAGTTCAACCGCTTTTGGCGGGGCAGAAGACTTTATAACATACCGAAAAGTGACCTTTTTAGCCGACGCAGCCAATGCCTATGTCGAGAAATTAGACGGTAACGTGGAAGTTAGATTTGATATTATTACCATAATTTTGATGGGAAAAGAGCCAATAATTGAGCATATGGAAGGGGCTTTTCAACCATGAGGGGAGAATTGGTTTATCTCATTTCAGTTCGAAGAGGACACAAAAAGGAAATTATTGATGTGCATTGCCCATCGCATTTCCGCCTGCGTTTAACAAGAAAGGTAGTCAATGGGTTAGCAGAAAGAACCTGTTAAGTAAGCAAGTATTACAAATTAAAGAAGAGGCAACTGAATTAAAATGGTTGGTCTGCTTTTTATTACGACCTTTGCGCACTAATTTATTACCATGAAAAGGCCTGATAATTCAAGCAGAAAGAATTCCCGCGGTGGTGCAGGAAAAAGTGAGCGTACCGGAAATCGTAAACGAACCGGCAGTGACGATAAAGCAAGCGGCGGATTCCGCGGACGTAAAGATGATCGTCCGTCTTTTGATAAACCAAAGAGAGATAATTCTAGCGGAAGTGCGGCACCTCGTGGTCGTCGTTCTAATTTCAATAATTTCGACAGTCCAAGGAATATAGAAAGAGGAGAGTCTAAACCGAAGCCTTCAAGTTGGGATGATTTTGACGCTCCAACTGAAAGAAGCAGTGATCGTCCTTTTTCACGTGATCGCAAACCGTTCGGTGATAGTTCTGATCGTCCGAAGCGCCCTTACAACAGAGAAGAAAAAAGTGATCGTCCTTTTTCACGTGATCGCAAACCGTTCGGTGATAATGAAAAACCGAAGCGCCCTTACAACAGAGAAGAAAAAAGTGATCGTCCGTACTCGCGCGACAAAAAACCGTTCGGCGATGACGCTACCGACAAGCCAAAACGTAGTTATAAACGAGAAGAAGGAGAAGAGCGCCCTGCAAGAAAAACGGAAGAACGCACTGAGTCGAGTGATAGATCGAAGAGAGCTTACAAAGGAGGGAAAGAAGAATTTCGTTCAACTAAATCGCAACGTGGAACCTTCACAGAAAACGGACCGATACGTTTAAACAGATACATATCAATGGCTGGAATTTGCTCACGTCGTGAAGCGGATGAGATGATCCTTGCAGGAGTTGTATCGGTAAATGGAGAAGTAATTACAGAGCTAGGAACAAAAGTAGCAGCGGGAGATGATATCAGGTATAACGGAGAACGATTACGTAATGAAGAATTAAAATATGTTCTCCTTAATAAGCCAAAAGATTACATTACAACCATGGAAGATCCTACTGCCAGAAAAACGGTAATGGAATTGATTTCGGGTGCGTGCAGAGAACGTGTTTATCCGGTAGGCCGCCTTGATAGAAATACAACTGGATTATTATTATTTACTAACGACGGTGATTTAGCGAAAGTATTAACGCATCCTAGTTCAATGGTACGTAAAATTTATCACGTAGAATTGGATAAAAGTGTAAAAGCTGGAGACCTAAAGCAAATTGTTGAAGGGGTAGAATTAGAAGACGGAATGATGCGTGCCGATGAAGTTACTTACGACGGAGACGGAAGCGATAAAAAATCTGTAGGCCTTCAAATTCACTCTGGTAAAAACAGAATTGTGCGTCGCATTTTTGAGCACTTAGGTTATGAAGTAATGAAATTAGATCGCGTAATGTTTGCTGGTTTAACTAAAAAAGATCTTCCACGTGGACGATGGAGAGTACTCAACGAAAACGAAATCGGAATGCTAAAAATGATTTCATCGAAGCCCATGAAAGGACAACGACAATAAAACACCTATTAAACTTTTAAAAAGGCCGTATCTAATGTGATACGGCCTTTTTATTTTGATAGCGCATCGTTCTTTTTTCACTACCAAACATCAATAAAAAAGAAACGATCTACGTAATTTCATTTGTTATTAAGAATGAACAGTTGTAAAATAATGAGTAGGTTTGTTCTACACAAAACACCAAACAATGCCATACAAAATTTCGGGAGCTATTTTAAGCTGCTTACTTGTACTGTGCCTGCAAGGGTCTGCTCAGTTAACTCAACAATGGAGTAAAACATTTAATGCGCGTGGCAAATGCTCGGATCGAATTCAGAAAATTAAAGTAACAAATTCGGGAGATGTCATTGTTGCTGGTTCGTCGTCGGGACGAAGAGGCTTCCCTGATGCCTTTGCCATGCGTTATAGTGCGCTTGGAGATACACTATGGACCTATCGCTACGATGGAACTGCAATAAGCGATGATTACGCCTATGCTATGGCTGTTGATGCCAACGAGAATGTTTATTTAACCGGGAAATCGCGTGCTGTTTCAACAGGATGGGACGAAATGATTACCATTAAACTTAATTCAAGCGGAGTACAACAATGGGTTATTCGCTATTCACCAACAGGAGGCGGCGACAGTCAAGGAAATGCCATCGCTATTGACAATAATGGAAATGTATATGTAGCAGGATGGTTTGATCCTCCTTCGGCGGGTAAAGACTGGCTGGTTATAAAATATAACGCTACTGGAGTACCGCAATTTACCAAAGTAGTAAACAGTGCCTTGTCTGGTGATGATGAAGCATTCGATTTAGCATTAGCTCCTAATGGCAACATAAGTGTTTGCGGATATTTATATAACAATGTTGCAGGAGGGTCCCTCAATGCAGCCGTTAAACAATACACAGCTGCGGGAGCGTTAGTATGGGAAAATAATTATACGAATCCCAATTTTGTGGGAAGTGACATGGCTATAAAATTAAAGTACACTACCACAGGAGATTTAATTGTTGCAGGAGAAACGAATAACTCCACAGGGTTTAATAGAGATCCTTTTTTAATATGTTATAATTCGAGTGGCGCTATCAACTGGAGTTTAATTGTGCCTGACAGCGCATCGGTAGATATAATGTTACAAGACATGAAATTAGATCTTAATAATAATATTCTAATTTCAACATATGACTATGGAAGTTTCATCACTACTAAAGTTAGTAGTACGGGAATATTCAACTGGAGAAAACTTTGGCGAGGACCAGTGAATTTGTCGTATGACACCCCATTTGAATTAGCCATTGATGCAAACGGTGGAGTGTATACGATAGGAAGGGGTATTTATCCGGGGATCTCTTATTACGGTAATCAAGGGACGGATGATTTAGTAATTTCTAAGTTATCGGCTACTGGAGATTCGCTATGGACCTATAGAGCAAATAGGCCGGCTACAAGCTCTATGGGATTTTCAATAGATCTAAAAGATGATAAATTATATGGAGGAGGTTTTACTTGTGACACGGCTGCTACAAATGAAAATCTATTCACCGTCATTTTAGACACGGCAGGTTTTGTTCAAGATCGATGGATTTACAATGGAATAGGAGATGCGATAACACAAGGTCAATTTGTTAGGACAGATGCTCAAAACAATGTATACTGTGCGGCAACTGTTGATCGTTTATATCAAGGAGGGTTAGATGTTGCGGTTGTAAAATATAATTCAGCAGGAACGTTATTGTGGGAGTCGTATTATTCAACGCCAGCCTTTAAGAATGATACGTTAACCGGAATGATACTTGATACTAACGGCGCCCCTATACTAAGTATTTCGTCTGATACAAACGGGGTTGCTTCAGGGTATAAAATGTCGTTAGTGAAGATGGATGCCAACGGAAACTTTATTGATACTGCATGGTACTTCGCACCCGTAAATGGAAATGCTTTTGCAACCGACATAAAAGTAAGACCCGACAACAGCATTATTGTATCGGGGAAATCAGGAGATGGAAGAGGGTTGTTAGTGAAGTGGGACCATCAATTAAATTTTGAATGGGCCTTAACAATTGACTCTACTCCATTTGTTCCTTCCGCAATAAATGAAATTGCTTTGTTTTCGAATGATGATATTGCTGTTGCGGGTTATATTCAACCGGGAAGCGGAACAACATCCACCATGACCGTTCAGCGCATTAATGGATTAGGGCAACATATTTGGACATCCAATTTAGACTCTGTAAATGTTAGTGATAATGCGAAAGGAATTGCAATTGATGTAACAGGAAACATTGCAATTACAGGCGCATCAGGAACCACTACGGCAATATTAAAACTCGATGGTAATAATGGAAGTCAATTATGGAGAACCATCTATAATCCGAATGTGCCCACAGAATACGGAGTAAAAACAGCATTCACACTTAGTGGAGATGTAGCTATTATTTGTAGAGGATATACAGGGTTTGTATCGCAGTATCATATTGCTGAATACAACGGAACAAGCGGGAATTTGAAATGGGCTAAAATTTACAATCAGACCGCTTCTGACCGCGAACCCAAACAATTATTAGTAGACGCATCAGGACGAGTAGTAACTGCAGGATACGAAATAGTGACAGGAAGCACCAATTCCAATTATGTTATAAACGGATACTCTTCAACAGGAAATCAATTGTTTGTTAACACCTATACATCTCCCTCTAACAATCCAGATATTTTAAATTGTTTAACCAGAGATTCTCAAGGGAATTATATTGTAACCGGACAAAGTGCATTAGATTTCATGAACAACTATTTATACCGCATGGTAACCATAAAATACGGAAGCGCTGTAACGGGAATTGAAGACGAAATGAGTTTTAAGGAAACTAACGTTTATGTATATCCGAATCCTTCAACAGGAATGTTTACAATTACCGACGGATTATTATCGGCTCCGATAAAAAAGGTAACAGTTAGCGATTTATCCGGACGAACTATAGTAACAACTTCAGCATCACAAAATATCGATCTGACAGATGCTGTTAACGGGATTTATCTTTTAACACTTGAAAGAGTAGACGGAACGAGAGCAACAATAAAAATATCAAAGCAATAAAAAAGAAAGGGGATCAATTACTTTTTGACTTTTTTTATTCCTTATGCTCTGGCTTAGAAGAATCCTTTTTCAAAACCTCTAAAACCGATTTCACCTTATCGTTAGGGATCATCATTGCTAATTGATAATGTCGGATTTTCCAACCACTCTTCGTGAGGGTAGCAATGCCTGCGCCAGCACATACGCCCATCCAAGTATCCAGCTTTTCATCCCACCACGCTATTTTTTTATCCTCCGAAAAATAAATATTTCTCGATAGCGGTTTGAAATCCCACGCCGATTTTTTATCGAAATATTTTTTCGACCATTGAATAAACGCTGCCTTCGTCCAGCGTTCTGATTCATCCGTACCCAAATACACGGCATCGTCGCTCATAAAACCAAAGAAAACATCTTCATCGGCCACGGCGGCCGCATGATGCCAACCATTAACCAAAGTGTTTATTAACATTGTATCGTTAGTTGATTGCGAATAGGTCTTTATAGAAAAAAGTAGCCCTAATGCCAATAATATTAGCCGTGAGGTTTTCATCTATCAAAGATAAGAATTAAGAAATAGTATAAGAATATTTATTCTCAAAAGAAAGGGCAGAATTCTATATTCTTAGTTAATTACATTATACTCCCCTATGTATCGCATCTACTAAGGGAAGCGAAATCACATTCATCAGGTAATTCCTTAATTCAATCGCCGTTCTTTTTTAAAACAATCTTCCTGTAAAATATCGATAGTCTAGTATTCCTCATCAAACATCTATAACAAAAAAATTCCCGACAAAATAAATTTATCGAGAATTTTAATTAAGGAATTTTAATTAACGCATTACGATAATCCTGTAATCACGCCGTTATTATCGATATCCATATTTTCTGACGCAGGAATAGCGGGCAACCCTGGCATACGCATAATCTCTCCTAAAACAGGAATAATAAATCCTGCTCCGGCAGCGTATTCAAATTCACGAACTGTAATGGTAAAATTTCGTGGTCTTCCAATTTTCTTTTCATCATCAGAGAACGACTTTTGAGTTTTCGCCATACAAACAGGAAATTTGTCAAATCCGAGTTCGTTAATTATTTTTATTTGCGATTTTGCAGTAGAAGAAAACTCAACTCCATCAGCGCCATAAATTTCTTTGGCGATAATATTTATTTTTTCTTCTACGCTTAAATTCCAGTCATAGAGCGGCTTGAAATTATTTTTTCCTGCTTCAATAACTGACACAACAGCTTCTGCTAAATTAATGGTTCCATTTCCTCCCTTTGCAAACCCTTCCGACACAACAGCCTGTACTCCATGCTTTGCACATTCAGAAGTAATAAAATCCATTTCTTCAATAGAGTCGTTTGCAAAACGATTGATCGCAACAACAGGAGTAATGCCAAATTTTTTACAGTTCTCTATATGTTTTTCAAGATTTTCGAAGCCTTTTATTACCTTGTTAATATCGGGTGTGTTATACTCTACTTTTTTTGCTCCACCATGATGACGTAAAGCACGAACGGTAGCAACCAATACAATGGTATCGGGTTTTAATCCTGCGTAACCGCATTTAATATTCATGAACTTCTCCGCACCTAAATCGGCGCCGAAGCCTGCTTCAGTAACCACATAATCGCCTAATGATAATCCCATTTTAGTAGCGATGATAGTATTCGTTCCTTGCGCAATATTAGCAAATGGCCCTCCATGAATAATTGCAGGATTTCCTTCTAAAGTTTGAACAAGATTTGGTTTAATAGCATCTTTCAACAACAAAGCCATACCGCCTTCAGCATTTAGATCGCGAGCAAAAACTGGTTTCTTATCGAAAGTAAATCCGATAAAAATATTTGCCAAGTGAACTTTCAAATCATCAATATTCTTCGACATGCAAAGGATCGCCATGATTTCAGAAGCGGCCGTAATATTGAATCCATCCTCACGAGGAATTCCGTTGGCTGTGCCACCAATACCAATTACGATATGACGAAGTGCGCGATCATTCATGTCCATTACACGTTTCCAAACAATAGTACGGGGATCGATATTTAATGAACGTGTTTTACTTTGAAGATTATTATCAATTAATGCAGCTAATAAATTATTTGCCTTTTCTACAGCAGAAAAATCACCCGTGAAGTGCAAGTTGATATCTTCCATCGGAATCACCTGTGAATATCCTCCACCTGCTGCTCCACCTTTAATTCCGAATACTGGTCCGAGGGAAGGCTCACGCAAAACCACAATCGACTTCTTACCAATCTTATTTAAACCTTCGTTTAGTCCAATAGAAACAGTGGTCTTACCTTCTCCTGCTGGTGTAGGATTAATCGCAGAGACTAAAATCAGTTTGCTTTTTTTGATTTTTTCTTCATCGATTAAATCCAATGGTAATTTCGCTTTATGTTTACCATAATACTGTAAATCATCGGCATCGATACCTAATTTCGATGCAATTTCTTTTATATGAAGAATTGGTGCGTTTTGCGCAATCTCTAAGTCGGAAGGGAATGTTGACACAGTATTTTTTGTTATTGATAAGACGGGTTGAACTTATGTATTTTTCAAAAATATTAAATTCCTATAACTATCATAGAATTGCATGTGCAAAATTATCAATACAGTGAATGAAAACCCCACAAATGGTAGAATATCATCAAAATTAACTGAAGAAGAATAACAAATTGTTGATTTGTATCATATTCATTATGCGGAAGTTTGCTATTAAAAACATTATATAGCCTTCCGATTATAATGTACTATCTGACCATAAGATGATTTTTCCCATGCTTCTGAAGAGAAAGGGAGAACGAAAGACAAGTAAATAATAAATTTTTTTCACTATATTTGATTATAGTTTTCTCCTTTAACCACTAATTGCTTCTACCATGAAACACCTTTTATTTGTACTTTTTTTACTGCACACTATTGTTAACGCCCAGCCTTGTAAATTTGTAAAGGAAGGAATGATAAGAAGTGACGTATTAAAAATGGTTGGCACTCCTACAAAAATTGACTCTTTGGGAGAAGATATTAATTCGGACAGCACCTCCAATTACATTATAGTTTGGCAATACGGAGCAATTGAGAAAGAAGGCAATCAACGTGTGGTTTTTTACGGCGACAAAGTTTCGCAAGTAATTCCTGACGGAAAGAAATACGACGCATTACAGCTCGCTATCAAAAACGGAAGCATTCCTAAACAAGAAATCCCTTTAAGGATTGAAGAAGTGATGAAGAAGTGTGAGTGAGATTGGGAATAGTTGGGATTGGGGTTACCAAATGGATGCGTTTATTGCAATATTAAAATAAGGAAGACATTCCTGAAAGGGCAAATTTTTATATGCCTTAAGATATTTTTGAAAAATAAAAATTGGTTTATGTTGAACGATTTATCGAAGAGACATCATCGCAAATCTATTCGGTTAAAAGGATATGATTATGCAAAGGAAGGATTATATTTCATAACAATTTGTTGCCAAGATAGGGCCTGTTTATTTGGCGATGTGATAGGGCAGGAAAATATTCCGCCAAAAATGATTTTGAATGATGCAGGAAAAATCGCCAACGATTGTTGGTTGGATATCCCCAACCATTTCCCCAATGTGAAATTGCATGAATTCATTATCATGCCAAATCACGTTCATGGGATTATTGAAATTACATATAACGATTCCGCAGGGGCGAAAAATCTTTCGTCCAATGATATCGAATTGAATGGGAATATTTCGTCGAACGGAGGGAATGGTATGATTGGGAATGCCCCAGCGAAACATGTTTCGCCCCTGCGGGGACCATCAAAAACGATTGGTTCGATGGTACGGGGATTTAAAATTGGGGTTACCAAATGGATGCGTCAAAACACCGATGTTTATGATGTATGGCAACGCAATTATCATGAAATTATCATACGAAACGAACAATCGTATCAAAACATTTCGAAATACATTATAAATAATCCTGCGAAATGGGCGGGGGATAAATTTTTTAAAAATAGATCCCTTAAAACTATTTCGACCGTATCAAATCCATTCAACCCACCGGTAGTCATCATTACTCATCCCACTAATTCATCGGGATAACCAAATCCTCAATTCCTACTGTTTCGAGTTTTTCCATATGCGTTACCGTTATACTGCAAAAATCGAATTCACGGTCTATTCTTCCGCGCACTGTATACATTCCTCTTCCTCTGAAGGGGAATTGCTTGGCGATTTTGGGGAAATGCGTAGTATCGAAAAAGAATCCTTGGTCGTCAATAAAACAACCGAAGGCCATCGACTCTCCTTTTACTGTTCGGGTGGGCTTTATGGTAACGAGGTATCCTGTTAACTCAACTTCCTTTCCCACATATTTATCGAAGTCTTTTACATGAATATCTTTTATTGCTGCTGTTGTGAAATTTCCTGTTGAAGTATATTGAACGGGAGCCAAATGTTTCTTCATTTGCGGGTAATTCCTCTTGAGCAATTGAAAGGGTGAGCAGAGTGCAAATCCTAATATTTCAATTTCATCGAATGCATCTTCGAATTTATGATGATGCAATTCGGGCATCTTATATTCAGGAGCTTTTACTTGAAACAGTTCCGCCTTCACTTCTGTTTTCTTTCCTCCTTCCATATGAAGATGAATATCCCAAAGTAATTGTTTTTTACTTCGTCCTGTAAAATGAAAGGCGCCGATGCGAATCAGAATTCTCAATTGTTCGAGTTCGATCGCTACTCTTTTCATGAAGTCAGGAAGATCAATATAATCCCCGTTATTATTTCTTTCATCAGCAATTTGCATGGCAACATTATACTCGAGTCCGGTCATGTGAACAAACCCTAAATAAATATCTGTTCCGCTAATTGTTGTGAGGTATTCGCTTCGATTAACGTCGGGCGGGTGGATAGTAGCTCCTGTCATTCGTGCTTCGTGTACATAAAATTCGGTATGATAAAATCCCCCGAAATTATTAATCACGCCCACCATAAATTCGAGCGGGTAGTGCGCTTTCAAATACAAGCTCTGGTAACTTTCTACCGCATAACTTGCCGAATGTCCTTTCGAAAACGAATAGCCTGCAAAGCTTTCTATCTGCCTCCACACTTCATCGGTGATTTTCGGGTCATAGCCGCGCTCATTGCAATTATTAAAGAACGTATCTTTTATCTTCTGAAATTCTTCGCGCGATCTAAACTTTCCGCTCATTCCACGTCGCAGTACATCTGCTTCTGATAAATCGAGACCTGCAAAGTGATGAGCTACTTTAATCACATCTTCTTGATACACCATGATGCCATACGTTTCCTCCATCAATGTTTTCATGACGGGATGGGCGTAAATTCTTTTAGCGGGATCATGGGTACGCACAATATACTCGCGCATCATTCCGCTGCGCGCTACTCCGGGACGAATAATAGAGCTTGCCGCA
>CAIRUC010000034.1 GCA_903881665.1 uncultured Bacteroidota bacterium
ACTATTTTTCGCAATCAAATTAATCATCTTAATTTCTTAAACAATAAATCGTGTAAATTACTTTTTTTTTATTTTATTTTGCACGTTTTAACAATTCGATTGTTTATAAAAGAAGATATTTAAAATTAATTATAGTAAATTATTGAAAACTAAATGGAGCAGTATGTAAAATAAATACCGTTTTCTTTTGCGTTAAAACCATTAGTAGGTTTAGTCTTTAAAAATATTTTTATCGTGCTTTATATCGCTTTAAAAAAAGAAAGGAAATTAGGAAAGCATAAGAAAACCAAAAAAGAATAATGTTGCAACAGTGAATCTCTTTATTGCGCACACAATATTGCAAGTTTAACTCTATTTTATCGAATTGATTATGACGTAAATCAGTATTGTATAAATCCTTGGGATTGCTCCTGTTAATTCTTTTACATTATTCTGTTTATAACTAATTCGGATGCATTTGTCCGAATAGATTAATTCAAATTACATTTGAATTACAATCAACAATCCTATTATTTAAAATAAATAAAGTACGAAATAAGTTACAAGAATAGTTATTCAATTATAATTATAAAAATAATAATTAGCAGTTTCTATCATCATAATAATTATTCTGAAATAAGTTTTCTATTGCTTATTTACCTATATTAAAAATATTAAAAATCATTTTTAAACCCAAATCCTATAGTAGTTCTATGGAAAAGTATGTAATTAAAAGAAACGGAGAATACAAACCACTTTCTCTATTTAAAATTAGTGATGCCATTCAAAAAGGATTTGCTAGTGTCGGTATCGAATATGATAATAACATATTCCTTAATGTTATTGATAATATTGAATCTAAAACTACATGGAGTGTAGAGGAAATCCAAGATTTAATAGAAAAAGAACTTTTTGAAAAAAATTACTTCGATGTGATGAGATCCTTTATGATTTATCGTCATACACGAAAACTTCAACGTGAAACATCAGAAGGAATTCAGGCAGACACCACTTATGTAAACAGCACACAAACAATAGAGGAATACATAGAGCAAACAGATTGGCGAATAAATGCAAATGCTAATACTAGTTATTCTAATGCTGGTTTAGTTAATAATGTAGCGGGAAAAATAATTGCTAATTATTGGCTCGACAAAGTGTATTCAAAAGAAGAAGGATATACGCATCGTAATGGAGATATTCATATTCATGATTTAGACTGTCTTACGGGATATTGTGCTGGATGGAGCTTAAGGGTATTACTTAATGACGGATTTAATGGTATTCGCGGACGTGTTGAAAGTAAACCTCCTTCTCACTTTCGCGAAGCTCTTGGCCAAATGGCTAATTTCCTTGGTATTTTACAAAGTGAATGGGCAGGCGCACAAGCATTCAGTTCGTTTGATACTTACCTAGCTCCATATGTATTCAAAGATCAATTAAGTTATAGCGAAGTTTTAAAAGCTATTAGAAGCTTTGTATACAACTTAAATGTTCCTGCGCGCTGGGGGCAATCTCCATTCACAAATATCACTCTCGATTGGGTAGTGCCTTCTGACTTAAAAGAACAAATACCTACCAAAAAAGATAATCATCTTTTAAGTAATGTAAAAAATGAAAAACTTCTTGAATTAGCAAACGAACGCGGAGCAGATCAATTGATTGATATGCGCTATGAACATTTTCAAAAAGAAATGAACCTGATTAACAAAGCGTATTATACCGTAATGACAAAAGGAGACTCAAACGGACAACCTTTTACATTCCCTATCCCTACTGTAAATATTACTGAAGATTTTAATTGGTACGGAGAAAACACCGATTTGTTATTTGAAAATACTGCCAAAATCGGTTCTTCCTATTTCCAAAATTTTATTGGCAGTCAATATAAAATCGACGAGTATGGAAACAAAGTAGAGAATGAAAACGCGTATAAACCAAATGCTGTTAGAAGTATGTGCTGTCGTTTACAACTCGATTTGCGCGAGTTATTAAAACGAGGAAACGGACTTTTTGGAAGTGCTGAAATGACAGGTAGTATTGGAGTAGTAACTATTAATATGGCACGACTAGGATATCTATATAAAGGAAATATTGAAGATCTATACAAACGTCTTGATTACTTATTGGAAATTGCAAAATCAACACTCGAGAAAAAAAGGGTTTTTATTCAAGAAATGTATGAACGTGGACTTTATCCCTATACAAAGAGATATTTACCGCATTTCAGAAATCACTTTTCTACCATTGGTGTAAACGGTATAAATGAAATGATTTTAAATTTTACTGGCGAAAAAGATAATATTACAACTGATTCAGGAATTATTTTTGCGTCAAAAGTACTCGATCATATCCGTGGAAAAATGAAAGTTTATCAAACCTCTACCGGAAACTTGTATAACCTGGAAGCGACTCCCGCTGAAGGAACTACTTATCGATTTGCGAAAGAAGATAAAAAACGATTCCCAGATATTATTCAGGCTGGATGTGACGAAAATATTTATTACACAAACAGTTCACAAATCCCTGTTGATCATACCGACGATCCATTTGAAGCATTGCTGTTGCAAAACGAATTACAAACTAAATATACAGGGGGTACTGTTTTACATCTTTATATGCGAGAAAAATTGAGTACTCCTGAGGCCTGCAGAAATTTAATTCGCAAGGTGCTTTCCAACTTTAGTTTACCATATATTACAATAACACCCGTATTTAGCATATGCCCCACACACGGGTATTTAACAGGAGAACATGAGTATTGTCCTAAATGTGATAATCATTTAATTGAAGAACTTAAACTTAAATATATCAACTATGAACAATCAACAGCAGTTATTGCAACAGCACAATGAAAAACGCACTAAGTGTTTAGTATTTACTCGTGTGATGGGCTACCATCGTCCTGTAGAAAGTTTTAATATTGGAAAAAAAGGTGAACACAAACAACGAACACACTTCAACGAAGACAAATGTTGATAAGCCTATTTACAGCATAACATCATTTACGCTTATTGATTACCCTGACAAAACAGCTTGCATCATTTGGTTTACTGGATGTAATATGCGATGTAGTTATTGTTACAATCCTACTATTGTAAATGGAAAGGGAAAATTAAGATATGAAGATGTTCTCGACTTTCTAAAGAAGCGGGTGAATTTACTAGATGGAGTTGTGTTAAGCGGGGGCGAATGTACCCTTCACAATTCTATTATTGATTTCATCCGACAAATTAAATCATTGGGGATGTTGGTAAAAATAGACACTAACGGTTCTAACCCGAAAATGCTTAGCACCTTACTAAAAAACAATTTAATTGATTACGTATCGCTAGATTTTAAAGCGCCCAAACTGAAATTCCATGAAATAACGAAATCCGATTTTTATATTCAATTCCTAGAAAGTTTAGCTATTTTAAATCGTTTTTATATTCCTTTCGAAATAAGAACTACCGTTCATTCTGGCTTACTAAGCCCTGAAGAAATAAAATCAATGTCAGATGAACTTTATATTAATTCCTACAATGGAAAATACTATCTTCAAGAATTTGTAAACGATGTAATCACATTAGGTAAATTAGAAAACACGATTAGAGATTTCAATGAATATAAAAACATTGAATCGAAAATACCAATTGAGTTGCGTTAATTTTTTTGTTTAAGCACTTAATACTTGATTTTCGTCAGAATTTAAAGTGCGTGATATGCGTCATTTAAAATTGGCGTGAGCCTGCTTATTTTTAGGTTATAAATTGTAGTTAAATGATTACAAGCCAAAACCATTTAATCATGAACAGGAAAAAACTATACATTATTTTTTTATTGACAGCTTTAGTAATATCATCTTGTAAAAAAGATGATAGCCCAACACCAAACTCGCTCACCGTTTTAACTGGAATAAATTTGGCGGTCAATTATACAATTGATGGCAAGGCGCTTTATGTAGATAGCTTTCTTTATACCTCTGCAGCAGGTTTTAATTATAGCATTAATAGATTCCAATATTACTTAACAAATGTTAAATTAATAAAACCAGATAATGCAGAGATACTTATAACGAGTAGTCATTACTTTGATGCATTTGAAGAGGCTACTTCAACAATAGCCATATCTAATATTCCATCCGGAAATTACATTGGAATCAAGTTTAATATTGGTGTTGACTCTAGCTTCAATTATTGGGATTCACTTCCCAATACGACTGAAAACACCAATATGCTTTGGCCACTATTAATGGGAGGAGGTTATCATTTTCTAAAGTTCGAGGGGTATTATAAAGACGGACTTAGTGATTATGGATATGCCATGCATTTAGGAACGAATGCTTGCAATATTCCAGTAGTACTATCAAAAAATATTTCCGTCACACCCAATAATACATTAACGCTAAATATGAATATGAATATTAATGAGTGGCTCAAAAATCCAAATACTTTTGATTTCAACCTCGACGGTAATTATATAATGGGAAATGCTGCCGCTATGGGAAAAATAACACAAAACGGACATGATGTATTTAGCTTCTGATTTTATGAAAAAAATAATTTACTTCTCAACAGCATTTATTATTTTTGCCATGTATTCATGCAAAAAGGATGAGGCGCAATCAACACCATACACCACTACGGCCTATCAATTAACAGTACCGGATCATTTCCCTCCACCCTACTTGTCAGCAGAAAATCCGATTACAGTAGAAGGTGTGCGATTAGGGCGGATGCTCTATTACGACCCTATATTATCTACTAACGGACTATCCTGTACTTCGTGTCACATGCCCGATAAATCATTTTCTACAGGCATCTATACTTCACCGAGCGGAGAAAAAATAAGCGTGCCTCCTCATGTGAATCTCGCATGGAATCCCGATTATAATTGGACAGGCTCTGAGCCCATATTAAATCATCTTCCAATGGGAGATTTTAGTCCCACCATTTTTAATACAGATATGGCCTTATTAGTATCGAAATTTAAATCACATACTTTATACCCTACGCTATTTAAGCAGGCCTTTAATATTGACAACATTGCGTCAATATCACACACTGATTTACAAATAAAAATTGCGTTAGCAATAACACAATTTCTACGAACGATGGTTTCGTCGGATACAAAACTCGACAAAGTAATGCGCCATGAAGCCACATTTACTCCCGAAGAATGGGATGGCTACGTTACATTTACAACCGAAACTGGTGATTGCTTCCATTGTCACGGATATCCGTTAATGACAAGCAACCTTTATAGTAATAACGGAATTGAACTATCACCACAAGGTACCAACCAAGGTAGATACCTCATTTCGGGCAATCCAAATGACATTGGCAAATTCAGTATTCCAACATTAAGAAATATTGAACTTACAGCGCCATATATGCACGATGGAAGATATCAAAGCCTTGAAGACGTTGTGGAATTTTATAATTCTGGAGTTCAATGGAATTCACCTAATATAGATCCTATCATGACCAAGCCGGCAAAAATTTACGGATTAAATTTATCACAGCAAAAAAAAGCCAACTTAGTATTATTTCTAAAAACACTTACTGATTCCACTTTTATGAATAATCCAAATTATAAAAGCCCACTTTAACAAAACAGTTGGTTTTATTTATCAGTAATGGGGATTTAAACCAAAAGTTATTAAGACCCCATCTTTTATCCCTTCGCATCATGCTTTGTCCTGCTAAATGTGAAGGGATTTTTAATGCCCAATTTCTATCCACTCGTTTAATAATATTCAAAAAGAAAATATGTGTATAAAGGACTTTAAAGTCAAAACAAAACCCGCAATCAATATGACTGCGGGTTTGCTAAAAGAATAAAAACCTTAAATTCTATTTGAAAGTTCGTATAAAATTAATTACTGACCATCTTTCGTTATCAGACAATTTATCTTTGAATGATGGCATAGGCTTTCTTCCTTCAGTAGTTTTCCAGAATAATTCACCATCTGTCATTTTTTTAACCTCTGGAGAAGCGAAATCACCACAAGTAATATCTATTTTTTCGGCTTTTACACCATCGCCTTTCCCTTTTGCTCCATGGCAAGATTTGCAATGTTGTGCAAAAAGTTCTTTCCCTTCCTGAATACTTGCATCATCAGATTTAACAGGATTTTTTTCTTTTGCAGCCGCCGCTGGAGCTGCCCAAGGAGTTCCTTTCGGTTTATCTTGAGCATTTGCAGTTTCAACGTTGATGCAAAATGCAGTAACAAGTCCAAATGCTAAAAGCATTTTCATGTTTCCGAATTCCATTTTCATAATTGTTTTTTTTAGTTACGTTAATATTAATGTTTGATGGTAAATTATTTTACCTGTTTTCTTTCTTTTTTAATACGGAAAACTTGATAGATCACATAAAATATCGTGCCCCAAATTCCTGTAATGATAATATTAGATACAATGATAAGAAACAGGGGGGCTTTTTCACGTGAAGCTGATAAAGATCTGCTGTCCCATAGGTCTGGTACTACTTCTATTTTTTTGCCCCACTTTACCTCTGAATTCACCTTTGAATTACCATATACTTCATCATCTTCTAACTGAGCAATAACTTGTAACATCTGATTTTTATCACCTGGCAAATCAGAAGGGAAATCAACAGTAACTTTTCCTGTTTCATCGGTCGCTTTGACACTTCCGATAGGCAAATTACTATACAAACGTTTCACATAAAAATGTACATCTACTTCCTTAACAGGTAATCCATCACACGTTACTGTAGCAGTGCATTTATTAATTGAATCCTCTACCGTGTATGTTAATTCTATTTTCGCAATTTTTTGTTCTTGCGCATTCACCATTACCGGATGAATAAACATCACCATAAGAAATGTAGCTAGAATGATGCGCATTGATGCTGATAGTGTTTTAATATTTTTTTTCATATGATCAGCTTTTTTGATTATCCATTTCTTCTAAATCAATTCCTTCTCCTTCAAGTGTCTCCCAGATAGAAATCATAGGGAACAATTTTGAGAACAATGTAATTACTAACAATACACCCGCTAACGAGGCAGATACGATAGAAATTTCAATCCAAGTTGGAAAATAAACCGACCAATTAGGTGGTACATTTTGAATTGGAGAATAAGGATGCAGCATAATTGGTGTTACGATTAAATAACGTTTTAACCATGCTCCAACTACAACAGAAAGTGAAATAATTACCAATGGCAAAGGCCGTCTAGCAGGTTTAAAGAGAAGGATAATAACAGGTAATGCCATACCGAAAACTTGCACACCCCAATAAACTGGGGAGTAAGGTCCAGTAAATAAATCATTCAATAAATTGGCTTCTGCTCCTCTCATTTTATAGGCAGGAACTAAATACTCGTTTACATTAAAATAGGCATACACCATACTTAAAAAAACCAATAATTTACCCATATTATTGAAGTGAACATCTGTTAAATATTTTTCAAAACTATAAGCCTTTCTGAAAACATACATAGCGATAATAACGCAAGCTGTGCCCGCTTGAAATGCCCCCGCCACGAAATATGGACCAAAGTTGGTGCTATCCCAACCTGGTCGCAATGTAGTAGCAAATAACCACGCCGTTACTGTGTGAATTGAAATCGCTAAAGGAATTACAAGCACGCTTAATATTGATACCGCACGTTTCATGATTTTCCATTGTTGATCATTCCCATCCCATCCAATGGCAAGAAATTTATACATCCAACGTTGCCATGCAGGTTTATTGGTTAACTGATCTCTACAAAGTGCGATAGCAGGAATTAATGGAAGATACAGAAATAATGCACTGGAAACAAAATAAGTTGATACTACAATTACATCCCATACAATTGGAGATTGAATACGTCCATGAATAAATAAATTTAATATTCTATCAGGGCGTCCCATATCAATAATAATAATTAATCCTGCGAACATAATTCCAGCTACAGCTATAATTTCTGCAATCCTAGTTAAAGGACGATGCCATTCAAAATTAGTAAGTCGTAATACAGATGAAATTAATGCGCCCACAAGTGATATAGCAACAAAGAATACGAAATTAGAAATATACAATCCCCAACTTGCATAATCTCTTAGTCCAGTTACTTTCAATCCGTTTTTAAGTTGCAAATAGTACGCATATGCGCCAACTAACATAACTGCAATTAAAAATACAATCCAAACTTTTCCTATTAATCCAGTATGACGTACCGGGCGAAGCACATCTTCACGCATTTCTACTCGATGGCGCTTTTGCTCCTCCATCGGTAATGTAGTGTGAATATGGTGGTCTAAATCAATATATGTGTGTGAGTCCATAACTACAATTATTATTATTCGGTGGTATTATGTTTTACTGTATCCTCTTCAAATGGAAATTGGCGATTTACCGGCGGTAGATAATATACACGTGGCTCCGTTCCTAAATCTTCTAGATAACGATACGCCCCTCTCTTTTTAAGCAATTCGCTTAACCTGAAAGTATCTTCCCCATTCGATACCACATCTTCATTTGCATCTCCGAAGAAAATTGTTCCGTTAGGACAAGATTGTACACATGCGGGAAGTTCACCGCGGCTCGTCATCTCAGGACAGAAATCACATTTCTGTACCGTTCCCATTCTATTTGATAAATTTTCACCAGGACTAATACAAGAGGCATCACCATCCGCTTTCACTTTAGCAATTCCCCAGTTTTCACCCCAATTAAATGATCTCGCGCTATAAGGACATGCTGCCATACAGAAGCGACATCCAATACAACGTTCGCTATCGATAGCTACAATTCCATCTTTACGTTTAAACGTTGCATCAACTGGACAAACTTTAGTACATGGAGGGTTATCGCAATGATTACAAGATTGCGGCATCCAATAAGGCGCAGACAATTCTGTTTCTTTCATTTTAATAACTTTCAGGAATTCAACAGGAGCTTGTCGACTATGCGCTTCCTGACATCCTTGAATACATTTACGTGCATTGGCACATCTAGCTAGATCAATTACTTTAATGAATTTTTTACCTGCTATTCCATCACGTAATTCTTTATTATAAGCGGTTAAATCTACACCGCTTTTTTCAAGATGCGTACTGTCAATTTCAACAAGTTTCCCATCAGGTGTCATTACTTTAATTTTCTCTCCAGAAGCAGGAGTTTCACCCATAATGTTTTTTTGCAAACCTATTGAAGCGATAGTTGCTCCTCCTGCCAACAGCCCGAATTTCAGAAACTTCCTTCTGCTGTTATTTTCGTTTTCTTCTTTCATATCAAGAATACTTTTTAGATTCCATTTTTTTCTTTACCTTTTACTTCTATACATTAATTATAGATTTGATGGCATAGAATTGTTGTATTCAATTTATTTTTTATTGCGGAACAAATCTCATTATTCAGACTACATTTTTTTATGATAAAAATTTAATAATTCGTGACTTTAATCATGACGCTAAAAATTAAAAACTACCTTTTATCATGACTCTGTTTATGACTTTTGTTTCTAATTACGCAAATCTTGTATATATATTATCATATATTTATTAAGCAGCGCATAAATAAAAAGTCAACTTATACGCATTGTTCATGTCGAAATTACTTTCGTACAAATGCGATACTTAAATGATTACTTGCCTAACCTTTATTTCGATGTTTATGGCTTGTAAAAGTGCGGCTAATAATCTCACTTTTGCTGTATTTTATCATACGATTTCGCAGGTATTTTTATGATCACTATCACTTTTTTAATTCTTCATTTGGTCAATAATATTCTGCTTTACTACAGATTCTTTTTATAGTACAAGTATCAATTATCAGTTTTCACATTTCTAAACTATTTCGCAGCCTTTATTGCCTCGCTCTAAAAGTCAGCGTCCACTTATTTTAGGAATATTCCCTTATTTCAACATTAGATTGTTGATAATTTAACTAGATTTTATATTTTTGTTACTTCAGAATCTATTAACAATCATAATTGCGTATGTTCCAGCAACTTAAGAATAAAGGGGTCATCACCCGTCCGGCAGATGCCAATGGAAATGGTAGCATTAATATTATTGGTGCAGGTACCGTTATTGAAGGAGAAATCAAATCAAACGGAGATATCCGTGTTGACGGAACCATCAAAGGATCAGTAAGTTCCAAATCCAAAGTAGTGGTTGGAGCAACTGGCGTAATTGAAGGGGATGTATTCTGTCAAAACGCAGATATCTCAGGAGCCATTATGGGAAAAACCACAGTGGCTGAAATGCTTTTTATGAAATCACAAGCTCGCATCAACGGAGATATACAAACAGGGAAATTGGTAGTTGAAGTAGGTGCTTCATTTACCGGGAGCTGCAGTATGGGTCCTGTAATCAAGGATATAAAAAATGCCGACCGACCATCCCAAAAGCTTGCAGAAAAAACCGCTTAACGATTGGATGCGCTATTCCTCTATGGGAATTCAAATGGGAGCAACCATTTTTATTCTTACATGGTTAGGAATTAAAGCTGATGCATGGCTGAAGTTAAAATTTCCTGTCTTCACGCTTGCAATGGCGCTTTTTTCAGCTTTCGCTGCTGTTTATTACTTTATAAAAGACTTCTTACCTAAGAAACCCCGTTCATGAATGGGGTTTTCTTTTGGGGGAGAACTTAGAAGCCGATACTTCATTAAGCAGAAAGCCTTTAAGATTCCTATCTATTACCTAAATTTGCTTCCGTGAAATCCTTTCTATTTAAATTACTTATTCTAGCTTTGGTTGTTACTTCAGCCTATGCGCTTTTAGCCGCCATCGTTCCTGCTCGTTTTTACTTCTCCAACTATTATGCTGTTGCTTGCTTGTTTATTCTTGTAACGCTAGTCTTTCATCTCGGGCTTAAAAAAAGCTTTGAAAAAAATTCGAAAGTTTTTATCAGATACTACATGGGCGCTACAGGATTAAAACTCTTGTTATTCTTAATCATTATACTGATCTATGCCTTTATTAATAAAGCTGGTGCGGTAGGCTTTGCTCTCTGTTTTTTCTTCTATTATTTTACATTTACAGCTTTCGAAGTAGTGATTGCAAATACTCAGTTTGGAAGAGATGTGAAGGATGAAAAAAAATTAAAAGAGTAGCAAACTTTAGCTCCACTTAATTAAATTTCGAAGTGCTTTTCCCTTAATTCAGTTGTGTGAAATCGCTGAAATAATAACGTATTTTGTCAATCATTACAATGAGACCATTTTAAATTTAGTAATTTCAATATAAACCCTTAATCCAAATATTGAGTTAAGAAGTATACAATTTCAATTTTTTAAGATTCGATTCTTTAGCTTTTCGTTATGCCATATTTTCCAAGGCCATTCTATTCCGTCTATTCCTAATTTATATCCTTGTTGCATGTAGCTCTTAATTAATGGATATTTGATTGCATTTTCTAACGGCATTTCTACTTCTTTTAGCTTAAAATAAATCAACTTCAAAAGGAATGAAAACAGAAAACTTAGAGCGATAGCCATAATTAAAAAAACGCCGCTATAATACAATAGTGCGCTGCCTAAAATCTTTGTTATTAATTCAATACGTTTCCAATTTGTATGCACATAAAAAGCCGTTTTACTTCGAGGAATTAATACTATATGTTCTTGTCGTATTGTTTTTATAAATCGATCAGTTTTGATTTTCTTTTCTTGAAATAATGTTATTTTGTAGGGATCATCACCTGCCACTTCTCCCGCTTTAAAGTAACAACAATTGGCTTCCACTGTAACTTCCAAAGCTTCACCTGTAATACGTTTTGTATGAATAGAAATGGCTGCAGAAGGAATACTTATTGTTCCTGTTACTTGGGCAGATAAAACATACTTTAACTGCGTTTGCTTTATTAACTTCCCTTCATAAATAATTTCTTTATGCTCAACGATTGGACCTGATGACAAGAACCATCCATTAAACTTTTCCCTTTTAAAAAAACGCCCATCGGAAGGGAAAGCAAAACTAACTTCAACTTCTTCGTTCAATTTTATCTTTGTAATTGACACCTTTTGAAGCAGAAAAAAAACGTATTGCGCTTTTTGAACAGGACTCCAAGCACCATCCAATTGATCATATTTGAATTTCTTTTCAGGATCGGAAAGTGTTTGATAGGCCTCGTTGATCTTTTTAAATTGATCAGCGGCTTCGGCCTTATCACCATTTTTATCGGGATGAAATTCTAGCGCCAGCCGGTAAAATGCTTTTTTTATTTCCTTTTTGCCCGCAGCACGTGTGACCCCTAATAACTCGTAAAAATCGTGATTGGACATGCTTTAATTCTGTTGCACAAAGAAAAGCGGAATTGTTGATTTTTCAATAGTAATTATTTCATATTGCTAACAACTACCCTTTCATAACACAATAAAATTACTGATTTCTCATTATCAGTATAGTTTATTTTTGTTGGAATGATGCGATTGAAGAAACCTCTTATTATTCTTTTTAGTGTGCTTGCCGGATTATTCCTGCTAGCGATAGCTTCCGCTCTCCTATTGGGTCCGCGAATTAAAGATCTAGTTGTTGAACAAATCAACCAACAACTAAGCACCCCTATTAAAGTAGATGCTATTGCGTTTTCATTTCTTAAGAAGTTTCCGTACGCCTCCATCGATTTTTCGGGCGTAACAGCTACTGGGTCTAAAGTTTCGGGGAACAATAAACCATTACTTGAGGCTCGACATGTGTTTCTTCAGTTTAATTTATTTGATGTTTTTGGTGATGAGTTACACTTGAAGAAAATCACCGTTGAAGAGGCCGCCCTCGTTATTTTTACAGATGAAAATGGCATGAACAATTACGACATTTTTAAAAAGAAACAAGGCAAAGATGGTTCTTTTAAACTTGAACTCGAATCGGTCGATTTTGATCATGTAAATGTAATGATGCGTGATGTAAAAGGAGAGCGCGATTATAACGCCGATGTATTACACGCGAATTTAAGTGGTCAATTTACAGAAGATGTTTATGAGCTAAATACAAAAGGTGATTTATTTGTAACCCATTGCCGTATAAATAAAACGAATTACCTCGATCATAAAAATACTACTCTTACTTTATCAATCCAAATTAACTCGAAAGCAGGAACGTATGATATTATTTCGTCGACGCTGAAAGTTGAAGAAATTAATTTAGCCGTTAACGGACATATTAGAGATGAATCGGAAGGAGTGCGTACCGACCTTACAATAGAAAGTAAGGAAGCCGGACTTAAGGAGTTGTTATCTTTGATTCCAGGCTTATACATCGAAAAACTAAAGGATTATAAATACGCTGGGGAAATTTATTTCAAGATGCAAATAAATGGTGTTTCTTCTAGCTTATCTACTCCTTTAATAAGTGCGTCATTTGGAACTTCCAATACATCATTAAGTCCAAAGTCGAGCGACTATAAACTCAACAATATTCGCTTCAACGGGACATACATTAGTCGAATTTCGGCAAGCCGACCCGTTAGTAAAATAACGTTGAATAATTTATCCGCCACACTCGAAGGACAACCACTATCCGCATCTTTAACGGTAGAAGATTTTTCAAATCCGTTTATTAGTCTAACTGCTAAAAGCACCATCAACCTTGAAGTATTAAGTCGGTTTTATATGCCCGACACATTGGAATCGATTTCAGGCTTACTTTCGGTAAATGCACAAATTAAAGGGCGCAGTAACGACCGAAGCAGTTGGCTCTCGGATGGTAACGTTACACTAAAAAATGTTTCGTTTATAATAAAAGAAAAGCCAATTTCATTTACAGGATTTAACGGCGACTTTTCACTAAAAGGAAGTCGGCTTTCTGTAAATGATTTCAAAGGGAATGCAGCTGGTAGCGACTTCACCGCCAACGGAGTGTTTGAAAATGTGTATGGTTTTTTACTCACTAAAGAAGAAGTTATTAGCGGGCGAGCCAATATTTCATCGCGCAATCTCGACTTAAATGAATTGCTCGAAGATAAATCGCAAACAACATCTACTGATACAACCTATCGCCTCAACTTTGATCCTCGCTTAAACTTGGCGCTCAATGTAAATATCGGAATACTCTCTTTTAGGAAATTTCAAGCATGGCAAATGAAAGGTAATATTACACTGAAAGATAAAATACTAAACACCTCAGACCTTTCCTTTAAAGCATGCGAAGGAACTATTCTCATGGATGGCACAATGGACGCGTCGAGCCAAGACAGTATATTAATTGCTTGCAATGCCGACATAAAAAAAATAGACATGTCGCAGATGTTTTATCAAATGGGGAATTTTGGTCAAGAAATTATCACCGATAAAAACCTAAAAGGAAAAGTAACTGCAAACATTCAATTTGCAAGCACGTGGAGCAAAACACTCTTCTGCAATTTCGATCGCATTTATTCGAAAAGTAACTTAACAATTGAAAATGGAGAGTTAGTAAACTTCGAACCGATGCTAGCACTATCGAAATATGTGAAAGGAGCCGACTTTAAAAATATTAAATTTAATACCCTCAAAAATCAAATTGAGATTCGTAATCAATTGATCACTATTCCGACGATGGAAATTAAGAGTAGTGCAATGGATGTGACGGCATCGGGAACGCATTCCTTCAACAATATAGTAGACTATCACTTTCAACTATACCTATCGCAACTCCTCGGCAAAAAGGTACGCGATCAAAGTACCGAATTTGGAACAATTGAAGACGACGGATTAGGGCGAATGCGTATATTCATCAATATGAAAGGCCTAGCCAGCAATCCGAAAATCACTTACGACCGTAAGGGAATTGAGCAGAAAATACAACAAGATATAAAGGATGAAAAGCAAAACCTGAAGAATATATTGAAACAAGAATTCGGCTGGTTTAAGAAAGACAGCATCAAAACACGTCAGGATCAACCGAATACGCAAAAGCCACCAAAAAAGGAAGAGCTACAGATTGAATACGATAATTAGTGAATAATCCCTTTAAATTCAATAACTTTGCCTGAATAGTAACGTGTGGATGATTTCCTGAACAAATTACTAAAAGAAAAAAACGATTTTTTCACAGGAGCATCTTCCGAAATTTCAATTCAGTGAATATTTATACTAGAAAACAGCGCTGGAAATTAACTTTATTGATTGCCGCCCTCCTTATAGGGATCGGGTCTTTATGGTACACCAATCAATTAGTACAAAAGTTAGCGACCGAAGAAAAAAAGAAAGTTGAATTGTGGGCGGAAGCAACGCGTCAAATTTCCGATATCAATACCGAACCTGGAGATATCAGCTTTGCATTATCGGTATTAACGAACAACACCACCGTTCCTGTAATCCTTACCGACGAAAAAAAGCAAATTATTTCTACCAGAAATTTAGATTCGCTATTATCGGAAGATGGTAGCTATGCAAAAGAAGAGTTAGCACAGATGGGCAAACAACATGAACCCATTGAAATAGCATTCGCCGGCAACCAGAAAAATTTTATTTATTACAAAGACTCACTTATCCTAACACAGCTGAGATACTATCCTTATTTTCAGTTAATGGTAATAGGATTATTTTTAATTGTATCCTACCTCGCCTTCAGTTCATCACGTAAAGCCGAACAGAATCAAGTTTGGGTAGGCATGGCGAAAGAAACGGCGCATCAATTGGGCACACCACTTTCATCATTAATGGCATGGCTTGAAATCATTAAATTGAAATCACCAGAAGAAGAATACGTAATAGAACTTGAAAAAGATATTAATCGATTAAATACAATTACAGAACGCTTCTCGAAAATAGGATCTGCTCCTGCATTAAAGAAAGAAAACCTGACAGAAGTATTAGAAAACTCAATTAGCTATATTAAAAGTAGAAGTTCATCACGCATTCACTTCTCATTAGAAAATACACAAAGCTACAATGTAGAAGCACCTTTGAATGTAGCATTATTTGAGTGGGTATTAGAAAATCTTTTCAAGAATGCGATTGACGCAATGAGTGGAGAAGGAAGTATTCGAATTAAAATAACCGACCAGCAACAATTTGCATATATCGATATCAGCGATACTGGAAAAGGCATTCAAAAATCGAAATACAAAACAGTATTTAAACCAGGGTACACTTCAAAAAATCGTGGATGGGGATTAGGATTATCACTATCGAAACGAATCGTTGAAGAATATCATACTGGACAAATTTTCGTTAAAAGCTCCGAGATTAATAAAGGTACTACCTTTCGTATCGTACTTAAAAAAGGAGCCTGATTTTAAATATCATGGCCGGCATTTACCTACATATTCCTTTTTGCAGGCAAGCCTGTCATTATTGTGATTTTCATTTCAGCACTTCGCATAAAAAAAAAGACGAATTTGTGTTGTCTTTGTTAAAAGAAATAGAATTACGGAAAGATTACCTGCAAGGAGAAAAAATCGACACTATTTACTTCGGAGGAGGAACTCCATCGTTATTGTCGCCTGATGAAATTGCGCGTATCATAGATCGATTACACCAATTTCATAATTTATCTGGCTTAAAAGAAGTAACATTAGAAGCTAATCCCGATGACTTAACGGTTACGTATTTACGAAAAATACGTCATACAGCAGTGAACAGATTAAGCATCGGCATACAATCGTTTCGCGATGAAGATTTGAAGCTAATGAATAGAGCGCACGACAGCAAACAAGCACAGCGTTGTGTACCCGAAGCTGCCGACATCGGATTTGAAAACATTACTATCGATTTAATTTACGGTATACCTGGATTATCTCAAAGTGACTGGAAACGAAATTTAGAAACCGCCTTACTACTGCCTATTAATCATCTATCCTCCTATTGCCTAACGGTAGAACCTAAAACGGCATTAGCATATCAAGTTAGTAATGGCACAATACCATCAGTAAGCGATGATGAAGCCGCAGATCATTTCGATTATCTTTTCGACTGTACGGAAGCAGCGGGAATGCCTTGGTATGAAGTATCGAACTTTGCAAAACTTGGATTTGAATCGAAGCATAATTCATCCTACTGGTCGGGAGCTCGTTATTTAGGACTAGGTCCTTCGGCGCATTCCTTCAATGGAAAAAACAGGTCGTGGAATGTAAAATCGAATGCAGGGTACATTCAACAAATCAACGAGAATAGATTACCTTCGGAAGAAGAAACCTTAACGGTTGAAGAACGATTTAATGAAGTGGTATTAACATCGCTTAGAACGCGCAAAGGACTAGCGTTATCGGATATCCGCAAATACGGAAATGAAAATAAGTTAAAATTGATTTTAGAAATTGCAATAAAAAAAGCTGATCGAGAACTATTAGACATCGACAACGAAAAAATTATACTTACGCGCAAAGGGCTACTATTTGCAGATGCCATTGCTGCTGAATTCTTCATTACTCCATGAAAACCACCATTCACTTTAACGGAAAAGAATATACAGTTGACTTAACGAAAGGCTTAGACCTATCGATACCATTGGCAGCGGGCGAAAATCGCGTATCAGCGTGGTATGTGCCACCCATCAGCATTGAACCGGTGAAGATGGGTGATTGGACAGGATCGGTAGCATCGGGAGCGGCGGTTAACTTCAGTAATATCTTTTTTAATCCCCATGGACACGGTACGCATACTGAATCGTACGGACATATCAGCAAAGAAATTTACAGTATAAATGAAGTAATGAAGAAGCATTTTTTTATTGCTCAAATAATAACGGTAAATCCTATACAAGAAGGCAACGATTATATTATTCATAAAAATCAAATTGCCGAACAATGCATACCCGGAATAGAAGCACTTATACTGCGCACTTTACCTAACGGCGACGAAAAGATGCATCGCAACTACTCGAGTAGCAATCCGCCCTATTTACATCACGAAGCAGCGCGATGGATGTGTAAAAACAACATCATGCATCTACTCCTCGACCTACCATCAGTTGACCGCGAAGAAGACGGAGGTAAGCTATTGTCGCATCATGCTTTTTGGAACTTCCCTGAAGCACCAAGAAAAGAAGCCACCATTACAGAAATGATCTACGTAAGAGAAGAAACAAAAGACGGACTTTATTTATTAAATCTTCAAACGGCACCTTTCGAAAACGATGCTACGCCATCGAGACCGGTGGCGTTTGCAATGGGGATTTAAATGTGGCGTATCGGTTCTTAGCCGCTTAGATTGACAAAACTATGAATTATCGACGCGCGATACTACTTCATCGTAATTAAGGATTTCAAGAGATTTGCTTTCGTTTTTGTTTTAATTTCTTTCTATAACAAAGCGCTAAGTTAAAACGAATACATTATGAAATTCGTTCGCATTTGCACGTAAAGTGTCGTAAAAATTCGGGTTCTTCCACAATCTTCACTCCTTTTACATTATTACGATTTGTCATAATTTTCTCGAACACTTCAATCACATATTCGATATGACTTTGCGTGTAAACTCGTCGCGGAATTGCCAATCGAACCAACTCCATTGATGCTGGAATTAACTCATGTTGCTTATTGTATTTTCCAAACATCACCGAACCAATTTCTACTGTTCTGATTCCGCCTTCAAGATATAATTCACAAACGAGAGCTTGTCCAGGGTATTGATTCACCGGAATATTCGGATATAATTTTTTCGCATCAATATAAACGGCATGTCCGCCAACAGGCCACATCAAAGGAACACCCATCGCTCTTAATTTATCTCCTAAAAACGCAGTACTGCGAATACGATAATGTAAATAGTCGGGTTCAAACACTTCACCCAAACCAATAGCTATTGCTTCCATATCACGACCTGACAATCCCCCATAAGTAGCAAAGCCTTCCGTAATAATTAATAAATTTTTACACGCATCAGAATGCGTTTTATCTTTCAACGAAAGGAATCCACCCATATTCACTAACGCATCTTTCTTGGCACTCATTACCGAACCATCGGCATACGAGAATAATTCCTGAGCAATTTCTTTATATGTTTTATTTTCGAAGCCTGCTTCACGATGCTTAATGAAATAAGTATTTTCAGCAACGCGACAACAATCGAGTAACAACAACACATCGTATTTTTTACAAATAGCAGAAACATCTTTCATATTCTGCATGCTTACGGGTTGTCCGCCGCCACTATTATTAGTAACGGTAACAATAACGGCACCTACTTTCTGAGGCGTTTTTTCATTGATCAACTGCTCGAGGCGAATCACATCTAAGTTTCCTTTAAAAGGAAAATAAGTTTCCGTATCGAGACCTTCCTTGATTGGAATATCAATGGCTTCGGAGCCTGAAAACTCAATATTAGCACGCGTTGTATCGAAATGAGTATTACTGATAAACGTTTTTCCACCGCGACCTAAATAACTATATAATATTCGTTCTGCCGCACGACCTTGGTGAGTTGGAAGAATGTATGTATGTCCGGTAAGATCTTTCACCACGCGCTCCATATGCTGCCAACTAGAAGATCCTGCATACGATTCATCGCCCATCATCATGCCTGCCCATTGACGATCGCTCATGGCAGAAGTACCACTATCGGTTAAAAAATCAATTAGTACTTTTTCAGAAGTGAGTAAAAAAGGATTATAATTTGCTTCTTTCAAAAACTTTTTGCGCTCTTCATACGTGGTGAGATAGAGCGGTTCTACCATTTTAATTTTAAAAGGCTCGATAATCGTTTTAAATCCTTCCATTGTGTTATTTTGAGAGGGCAAAGATGGGAGGTAATAGGGAGCAATTTTATGATTTAAATCAAGGTTGAAAGGATTTCCATCATTCACGGAAAATGCGACCTTCAAGATAGTAACGTACTCATAACCAAACCATCACTATTCTCATAGCGAAAAATATTCTTAAATTCCCCTTTAATTATCTATTTTCGCAACTGCATTGCAAGAAAAATATTCCATTATGAAATTTGGTGTTGTTATTTTCCCCGGATCCAATTGTGATCAAGACTTAATTCACGTTGTTCGTGACGTTATGAAACAGGAAGTAGTTGAATTATGGCACAAGGATCATACATTACAAAACTGCGACGTAGTTTTATTACCGGGCGGATTTTCATACGGTGATTACTTACGTTCAGGAGCGATAGCACGTTTTTCTCCAGTGATGCAAGAAGTAATTGAATTTGCCGAAAGAGGCGGGATGGTATTTGGAATTTGCAATGGCTTTCAAATATTAACTGAATCAGGCTTATTGCCCGGAGCATTATTACATAATAACAACCATCAATTCATTTGCAAAAACGTTAACATTCGTTGCGAAACGGATGAGTCTATAATTACTTCTAAATTTAAGATTGGTCAGAAAGCAATTGTTCCCATCGCGCATGGAGAAGGAAATTACTATTGCGATGAAGCTACGTTAAGAGAGCTAAAAGAAAATAATCAAATTTTATTCCGCTATTGCGACGATAACGGCAAAGTAACGCCTGAGAGTAATCCAAATGGCGCTTTAGAAAACATTGCTGGCATTTGCAACAAACGTAGAAATGTATTTGGAATGATGCCACATCCAGAAAGAGCTTCGGAAGGCCTTTTAGGTAATAGCGACGGGAGGAAAATTTTCGAATCTATTTTAAATAGCCTTATTATTGCATAAAGAAAAAGTTTCGCCCCTTCGGTGTTACGTTGACTAATAAATTATTTTTTGAAGAAGTTCATTTCATCGATATAATCGGCAACCGCGGAAGGCATCATAAAATGCACATCCTTTTTGTTTTTGATGGCATTGCGAATAAAAGTTGATGATATTTCCATGAGCGGTGCATCTACCCAATTTATTCGAGGATGATCTTTAAATTGTCCGCCATCGTATAACGGTCGTGGATATACGTAAATATCATGATCTTCGAGTATCATTTCATAATTCTTCCACTTATGAAATGTTTCTAAATTATCGGCACCCATAATTAACGAAAAATCATGTTGCGGAAATTTTTCACGCAAGTAAGCCAATGTATGAATGGTAAATGATGGACGCGGTAAATCAAATTCAATCTTAGATGCTTTTATTTTACGATAGCTTCCTATACCTAATTCCACCAAATGAAAACGATGATACTCTTGTAACAAACTACCAGCAGGCTTTAAAGGATTATGCGGAGAAACCACCATCCATACTTGTTCAATTTCGGTAAACTCGGCCAAATAATTGGCAATGACGAGATGCCCATTATGAATAGGATTAAACGAACCGAAATATAAACCAACTTTCATGTTACGGTAAAGGTATGCAATGATTACTCGAAATCGTTAGGATCGGGGATTTCATCCTCCAAGAAAGTTTTCACTTTTAGTTCCGCTTCTTCAATAGCCGCTTGCAAAACTGTATTTACTATAATAGAATTAAACTGATACGCGAAATGCAATTCACTTTCGGCTTTATCGAGGCGTTTACGTAATGACTCTTCACTTTCTGTAGCCCGAGCCACCAAACGTTTATGCAACTCATCAACTGAAGGAGGCATTACAAACACATCGAGCAACTGTTGACCATATTGTTTACGGATACTTAACCCACCAACAACATCAACATCGAACAATGCCACAAATCCTTCATCAAGAATTTTATCTACCTCTGATTTTAATGTTCCATAATAACGATCCTTATACACCTCTTCCCACTCTAAAAATTCATTATTAGCAATACGCGTACGAAATTCGTCGGGGGTTAAAAAATGATAATCTTTACCCTCCGTTTCATTGGAGCGCTTTTCACGTGTCGTAGCAGATGTACTGAAACGCATCATCGGAAACTTTTTCAGGAGGTGGTGAACAATGGTTGTTTTTCCACTACCTGATGGTCCGCAAAAAAGAACCAATTTATGACGGAAATTCGGATTAATTTTCACAATATATTCGCCAGTTGTTCTTTTAATTTTTCCAATTCATCTTTCATCTCCACAACGGTGCGCTGCATTTGTGCATCATTTGCTTTTGATCCGATAGTATTAATTTCACGACCGATTTCTTGAGCAATGAATCCCAATTTTTTACCATTTGCTTCCGAAGAATTAATGGTTTGCAAAAAATAATCACAATGACTTTTTAACCGCACTTTCTCCTCTGTGATATCGAGTTTTTCGATATAATAAATCAACTCTTGTTCAAAGCGATTATTATCAACATTCGCTTGATCCTTTAACTCAGTAATAGCCTTAAACAAACGCTGACGCACATTCTCGATACGCAACTGTTCATGTTCTTCTAACACAGGGATAGCACTTTCGATAGCATTAATTCGGCTGATGATATCTTTTTCAAGAACTCCACCTTCGTTCGATCGAAATAAATTAAACTGAGTAACGGCCTGTTGAATTAACCCTTTCAACTGTTTCCACTGCTCATCGTTCATTTCAGTTTTTTCAGAATTTAATACTGCAGGCAACTTTAAAATTGTATCGAGCATATTATTATCCTGAATACCGGCATCGATCGACAATGCTTTTAGCTCTTCGAAATAGGCCATGAATATTTCTCTATTCACGGTACTTCGTTTTGCCATTTCATTATTATCGATACTGATATTTAAATCAGCTTTACCTCTCTCGAGTGATTTTCCGAGGTCGGCACGCACCTCCAATTCCTTATCACGGAATGGCATCGGCATGCGCACATTTAATTCAAGGAATTTACTGTTGAGAGAACGAATCTCTACGGTAACTGCTTGAGTTCCTACGGAACCTTTAGCATTACCATACCCGGTCATTGATTTTAACATAGTGAATTGAAAGTAAGAACAAAGGTAAATTAAAAATTGAAACAACATCCATTTTAAACGCAGAGGGCGCTATCGAAAATTTTAGATGCGCGTTATGCTATGGTTGCTTTTGCAGGCGCGGGGATTTCTTTGCTATTTTTTCTCCCATAAGTTTCTTCAATAACAACAAAATCTTTATTGGACAGCTGATTACACTGGTCGCGTCTAACGACAAAATTTTGAATATCCTCTTCGCCGATAAACAAAAAAAGCTAAGACGAAATAAATTTTATTTAATTAAAACGAGATACTATTTAACCTTGAAGGGCGCGAATCTCAAAACGGAAATTAATTAAATTCAATCATCCCATCTTTACTTTCGCTTGCAGCGATGATGTAGTAAGGTAAACGCCGGCGAAAATAAAAATCGCTGAAACAAGATGCACAATGGAAGGGTGGTCTTTCCCAAATAACATAGCGAATGCGGCTGCCATTACGGGTTGCAAATAAATATACACACTTACCACTCCGGGACTCAGCGTGCGCAAGGCAAGCGTATTGAAAAGATAAGCAAAGAAGGTGGTTCCTATCACTACAAAAAAAGTAGCGGCCCATATCATACCTGTAAAAGCAGACCAATTAATATGTAAAAAATCGGTGTAACCGAAAGGGGAAACCATAAATGCCCCCGAAACAAAAACATACTTCATAATTGTAACCGGATGATACTTATACATAAGTGGTTTTATCATTACCAAGTACACTGCATACGATAATGAATTAAGCATGATAAACAAATCGCCAAGAGGATTACTCAACGATCCCGAATGGCGATTTCCATATACAATTAAAATTATAGCTCCTGTAATGCCGCTAACAATTCCTACGACCCTTTTCCAACCCATTTTTTCATGCAAAATGATTCTGGATAAAATCAAAACAAATAAGGGATTCGTAACCATGATTAACCCCGAATTAATGGGAGAAGTAAGCGACAATCCTTTAAAGAACAAAAGTTGATTTGTTGCAATACCGAATACAGCACAAAGAATTAATCGTTTACGATCGGCGGCTTCCACTTTTTCTTTCGCAAAAAATCGACTCATTATAAAAAACAACATTGCCGAAACACTAACACGGATAAGTATAAATCCAAAAGGCGGAATAAAATCCGGCATTACTAACTTAGCAATAGAATAATTAGCGCCATAAATAATATTGGCAACTAATACTGAAAGATGAGCTTTAAAATTATTCTTCATGGATAGCCTGCTTGGCATCGGCTACAGCTTTATCGGAATTCCCGATAAATATTTTATTCGCTATAATGGTTACAGGACGCTTTAAGAAAGTATACTCTATCGTAAGATATCTTTTATAGTCTGTTTCTTTTAACTGCATCTCGTGCAAGCCCATCGCGCGAAATTTTCGAGCTGCTTTACTGAATAAACTTTGGTAAGACCCAGCCAAGTTTTTCATTAGTTCGAGCTGCTCTGGCGACGCCGGATTCACTTTAATATCCTGCAACACCACATCAGGGCCAGGTTTTATTTCATCAATAATACGTTTACACGTATCGCAGGTGCTCAGGTAAAAAATAATTTTCATTGGGAAGGGAGGTAGAAGAATTCGGTGATTGAATTACAATACTTTTTCGGCAACACGTTTACAGGTATCGGGATTTCCCATCGTATAGAAATGTAAGCAAGGCGCTTTAGCAGCCACTAATTCTTTACACTGTTGGATGGCCCATTCAACACCAATTTCTTTCACTTGTTCAGATGTTTTAGCCTTCTCTACTGCTTCGGCGAGTGCATCTGGAATATCGATATGGAAAATACTAGGAAGTATATTTAATTGCTTCTTCGTTGTCATGATTTTGATACCCGGAATAATCGGAACATTAATTCCATTTTCCCTACAAAGGCTCACGAATTCAAAATACTTCGAATTATCATAAAACATTTGAGTAACTATATAATCGGCTCCTGCATCTACTTTTGCTTTTAAATATTTCAAGTCTGTTTTTAAGTTAGGAGCTTCGAAATGTTTTTCCGGATAACCTGCTATACCAATACAGAAATTTGTACTTGAAACATCTTCGAGCTCATCATCAAGATAAACACCTCGATTCATATTCACCACCTGTTCTACTAAATCGAGGGCATAGGCGTTACCGTTAGCTTCCGATTTAAACGATCCTTCGCTTTTGATAGAATCACCGCGCAACAATAAAACATTATCGATACCTAAGAAAGAAAGATCGATTAAAGCATTTTCAGTTTCATCTTTACTAAACCCTCCACAAATGATATGAGGGACTGCATCAACGTTATATTTAGTCATTATTCCAGCACATATACCAACAGTGCCAGGGCGTTTACGAACCGACTTCTTTTCGAGTAATCCGTCGTTACGTTTTTTGTAAACATACTCTTCGCGGTGATACGTTACATCGATAAAGCTAGGATTAAACTCCATGAGCGGATCGATGGCTTTGTAAATATCGTTCATCCCTTTTCCCTTTAATGGAGGAAGAATTTCGATAGAGAACAATGTTTTGCCATTGGCATTGCGAAGATGATCCGTAACTTTCATAAATTGGATTAATTGATTGTACTATAAACGCTTCAACCCCGACAAAGTTCGGGAAAGAACATACAAATATCATATTAATAATGGATTGAAAAAAGGAAGCCCCAATCTTTCGATTGAGGCCTCTCATTATTAAAATTGGCTTTACTGGATTATCTAGTAATAGTCAATGTAGATGTTTTAGCCGGAGTTCCGTCGCCAAGAATCACGATTACGAAGTAAACGCCATCTGGGCAATCAGTACCAACAAACTTTTTATCTGCATTATTATATCCATCGGCAGAGTATACTTCTTTACCCCAACGGTTAAAGATTTGCACTGAATTACTTGGATATTGCTCGATATTATTGATTGTAAACACATCATTTTTACCGTCATTATTTGGCGAGAAGATGTTAGGGATAGTCACTTCACATGCTGTTGGCTCAGAAGCAGCACCGATTTTACAAATTCCTCCACCAATCGCTCTTACTGCGAAATCTGCAACAGCATTCGTTGTTCCATGAGTTTCAGAACCACTAGGCGTATTAGCAGGAATCCAATTAGCGCCACCGTCTTCAGTTACTTCATAACTTACAGCGCCAGCAATTGCTGTCCAAGAATAAATATATTTAAATGAGCCAGTTCCAGGATTACAAGCTACTGTTGGAGCAACAGGATAGTTGAACACGACTACATTAGCACTCTTAGTATATGTACAACCTGAAGCCGTAATTGTTAAAGTATAAGTACCTGCAGCTGACGTAGTGAGTGTTTGTGAAGTAGCACCTGTTGACCAAGCATAAGCATCACCTGTTACAAGAGGATCAATAATTGCGCTTCCATCATTACAAATATTTGTATCAGCAATTGAGAATACGGGAGCAGCGTTAATTGTTAATGACATACTTCCGCTTGAAGTACATCCGTTATTCGTTACATCAACGCTATAAGTACCTGCCGCAGCTGGAGTATAATTTTGAGAAGTAGCTCCGCTGATAGAAGTACCATTTTGATACCATTGGTAAGTAGCACCGGCATTACCTGCATCTAAAGATCCGATTGGATCATAATCACAGATAGTTGCATTGCTAAGTGTTACAACAGGAAGTGCTGTAACATTCAAATTCATTGAAGCTGTTCCTGCACAAGCACCAGCACCAACAGTTACGCTATAAGTACCACCTTGAGTAGTTTGATAGGTTTGAGCAGTTGCTCCACTGATAGGTGAACCATTTAAGTTCCACTGATAAGAAGTTCCAGGATTGCCTGCATCTAAAATAGGATACGAACCATTCGCGCAAATACTTTGGTTTGTTAATGAAACCGTATATTGATTAACTGTATTTATTACAATATCGAAATTCCCAATACAATTTGCATTTCCATTATTAACTGTTACACTATAAGTACCCGCAACTGTAGGCGTGTAGGTTTGTAAAGTAGCACTATTAATGATTGCGCCACCTAAATACCATTGGTAAGTAGCGCCAGGATTACCTGCATCAAGTGTAGGTAATGGATCGTTAACACACTGCGTGATATCAGAAGGGAAATTATCAACTGGAACAGGAGTAACAGTCACAACAATTGTATCAGTGCCTAAACATCCTATACCATTATTTACAGCTACCGTATATACGCCTCCTGCAGTAACTGCATACGTACTACTTGTTGCACCTGCAATAGCTCCATTTTGATTTGACCATTGATTTGTTAAACTAGAATACCCACTATTTAACGTTGGTAATGTTTGGTTAGCACATAAGTTTTGGTCTGATCCTAAATCAACATCGAATTTATTATTAACTCCGAAAACAGCTAAAGTATCTAGGTTAACATAAAACACACCGCAATCATCAGCAAGTGTATTACCATCAGTTGCTCCAGCTTGGTTTATTAATAAATAAAGAGGACCTGCTGAGCTAGTACTGCTCGCCATGTTAATTGTTACTCCAAGTGATTTTAATGTAGATCCATTACAAACTCCTTGAGCAGAAGCAATAGGATAATTAGTTCCTGCAGCATCTACTAAAACAAAGTCGGAACCATCTGGTGCAATTGAGAAACAATAAACACTATCAGATAAATTAACTGTGAATGAATTGAAGATACAATCTAAAGAGTCGGATATCGGAAATAAGGTACTTGCATCCACCTGAACAAATACATTTACAGTGTCGGCTCCTTCTATTAATTCAGAACCACATTCCGATAATAATGTATTACCATCAAAGCCACGTTTTACCCAAACTCTCGTTTGACCTACAGACAATGGATTAAGGAAAGTAATTTCAATAGAATCCGTTAAACCGCCTTGACAGTTAATAGGATTAACAGAGATAACTGGATTTGGAACACCAAAAGGACCGAATGAACGGAAGTCGGTAGGAACCGCAGAACCACATTGGAATGTTGTATCAAAAGCAAGGATTACTTTATGCTCGTTACAGTTTGACAATAAGATACCTCCCACTGTTGAAGTCAATGTTGAATTCAAGAATGAAGGGTTGATATTGTTACATTGTGAAATGATGTTAATCTGAATATCACGTCGAACAGCACCGATTTGAACTCCGTTACGGAACTCTTCAACTAATACTGCAATTACACCTACTTGCACCTGACTAGGTACAAAGTTAATTACACCTGTAGCACCATCAATCGTTATTGGAATTGATGAAGCTAAAGGAACAGTAGATGAGTAACCTGATAAATATGTTAATGGCGCTGACGCCGAAGGACAAGCACCAAAACTTGTAGTTGTTAATGCATCTACTAACGAGAAATGTAATGAATCGCCATCAGGATCGTACGCACCTTGATCGTAGAAGAATACATTACCCACGCAGAAACGAGAGTAAGCTAATCCTAAGAACTGAGGAGAATTGTTTGTTGGAGCAGCAATATTATCAAGGTATGAATCTACATACAATGAATAGCTTCCTGGATTTTGAACTGTAGTAATCGCCGGGTTTCTAGCATTACTTTCCCAAGAGATTGTCCAGTCATTTGCTGCAACCGGAAAAGTAATTGTTCCTTCATATGAGTACTGTTCAATATCTCCTTGACCACCTGGACAATTATTCGCCGGGAAAGATACACATGGAGATTGAGGCACCACAATTACGTTGATTTGGTTAACCGTAAACGTTGCGTTAATCCCTGTTGAAGCAGAAGAATAACATAACGGATAACTAGCATCAACAGGAATACCCGAGCAGTCGCGGTAAACTACAAGGTGAAACAAATACGTATTTGGTGTTCCCGTGTACGTGTAAGTTAAGTCAGCCCCTGCAAGGTGACTCGCTTTAGATTCCTGTGGTGCAAAGGCTAATGCCATAACCGTAAGGAATAATAGAGTAAACAGTTTTTTCATGTTTAATAAATCTGTTTGGTGTTTGAAGATTATCGAAATAGGTTGATTGTTCCTTTTTGCTTGAAGTCGGTACCCCCGACAGAGGTGGCAAAGATATCATAAAAGTAGGTGCCGGATTCAGCTTTTATTCCGTCAGAATAATTTCCATCCCAGCCAGGATTATTTCCCGAACCAGTAAAGATTGTTTTCCCGAATCGGTTATAAACCCGCACTTCTACTTTTTCTACATCAGCGCCGCCGAAGGTGAAAATATCATTGATACCATCGCCATTCGGACTAAATGCAGTACCTAGTTGCCCAAGTACTTCTATTTCAGTAGTTAACTGTTTTCCGTTTACTTCACAGTTTACAGTATAATGTCCTGAATTCTCGTATTTATGTGTGATTGAATTCGTTTTAAAGGTTTGGTTTCCGTCGCCGAAATTAAAGTCGGTTTTCAAATTGCTATTCAACATGAACGTAATCGATAAAGGAGCAAAACCGCAATGTGCTGATGCAATTAAAATAGGATTGACCTCATTTTCAACCAAATTTTCGGTGTTTTTTACCGTATTTACAGTCGAATTATTCGATTTTTCAGTGTTTATTACCTGCGCCGGATTTACATGCTTTTCCTCCACAGAAACAACTCCCGCAGAAATATTCGTTTCACTACTTACTACTTTTGGACTTTCATTAGAAGTTGACGAAACTATTTCTCTGTGTAAATCACCAGTACTTTCAGATGTTGAATGACTAACGCTCTTTTCTTCAGAAGCACTGTTTAACCTTTCATTAGGAGTGACGGCAGACTCTATTGAATTTGATTCCATTACAGGAACATTAACCGTTGTTGATGACTGAACATCTTTACTTACGTTGGAACTAGCAGGACTTGCAAAATGATAAATCAGCGCTCCCACAAGAATAGCAATGGCCGCTGCGAACCAACCTGATACAGCAGAAAATCCTCCCGCAGAACTTACAGAAGCCGCACCAGCAATAGGGGCTGGTGATGAAATAGTACTACTTACATTTGTCCATACAGAAGGATCCACCTCTGGTTCAAAACCGTCGAATGCATCTTTAAACTGTTCTTCAAATTGTTTCATGACTATTCTTTAACTATATCTTTAGTAGTACTTTCTATTTCCTGTATCGACTTTATTAAGGCCGATTTTGCTCTCGAATATTGTGATTTACTTGTACTTTCAGTAATTCCGAGCAACTCACCAATTTCTCGGTGATTATATCCCTCTATGGCATAAAGGTTAAATACTGCTTTGAACCCGGTTGGAAGCTTGTTTATGATCATTAATAACGCTTTAGCATTCAAATGATCTAACACTATTTCCGATTCGGCCGGCTCGTTGGCATCTTCGATGTTTACCCATTGAAGTTTTTGCTTTCTAATGAACTCGAGAGAGGTATTTACTACTATCCTTCGAATCCATCCTTCTAGCGAACCTTCCTTTTTAAAAGAACTAATGTGCTGAAACACCTTCACAAAACTATCTTGCAATAAATCTTCAGCCTCTTCCCTACTATTAGCGTATCTTAAACAGACTCCGAACATCTTTCTGGAAAACTTCTCATATAACTTCCTCTGGTAGGAAGGGTTTAGAAGCGTACATCCTTCAATAAGCTGTTCATCGGTCATCGTTTTGTTGATGCTGTAATACTAAAGATGTAGTTTTGAATAAAAGGGTTGCACGTTCCTATGGTATTTTTGTAGACTCAGAACCAGTAATTTAGAAAATTGATGTCTTAATCTTTAAAAAGCCAAGCTGCCAAGCCAAGCCAGGCCAGGCCTTTTAACAAAAAGAAACAAAAACCGATAATACCAATCTTTTTAAATCGGTCTTTCCATTTCGTTGGTTTTGCGGATTCACTCATTCGGCAAATATAAAAAGCTTAACTGAAAAATTACCAAAAAAACAAAAGCACCTAAAGATTTTACATTTCTGATATACTTCCCGCTTGCCTTAACTCCTTTTAGATCTTGGATCACTTTCATCCGGTGATTCAATAATTTTCATAAACTATAGAACAATCAATTTTTGTATCGCTTTATAATTGGCATAACGAATACTCACAAAGTACACTCCCGGAGTTAATGATTCAATATTTAATCCGTTGGCAGTTTCTAAGAAACCACGATCAACTTTCATCATTTCTTTTCCGTTGAGGTCAGAAATACTCAACGTCTCTGCTTTCGATAGATCGCTGCTAAAATACACTTTCCCTGAAGCAGGGTTCGGATATATTTTATCAGCAACTTCCATTTCGGTTATATTCATTCCGGTTGTTGTTCCGAATTTAATAATTCGTCCAACAGATCCTACAGCGTAAGCCACATTACTATTCACAAATTTTATTGACGATAGCCAATCTGTTATCCCGCTATTTTGCACTGTCCAATTTGTGCCTCCATTGGTCGTAAATAACACTTTTCCATTTTCACCAACAACCAATCCGGTATCAGGATTAATAAAATCAATTCCCGACATTCCAAGGATCGTAGGAAGAGATTGCGCCGACCATGTTGTGCCGCCGTTCGTTGTTTTATACACCCCACCATTCCCATATGCACCAGTCACGTACGCAACAGAAGAATTTACCATTTTTACTTTCGAAATATGAAACACAGGGAATGTTTGTTGGGTCCAGGTAGTTCCGCCATTATTTGTCGTATACACCTGACCGTTATCTCCTGCAGCAATGCCTTGATCTATACTCGAAAAATCGATCGTTCTAAGGTAATCGAAACCCGTATTTTGTTGTATCCAGGTTGCACCTCCATTCGTTGAATGATAAATAAAATGTGTGCCTACTGTTCCATCAATTCCTACAGCCCAACCATTATTTTCATCAACAAAACAAATCGACAGAATTTGCTTTACTGCCGTAGTTTGAACTATCCAAGTAGCACCACCATTCGTTGTTTTTAAAATAACCCCGTTAGGTGTTACACCACCGGCTGCCCAACCTGTAGTTGCTGAAATAAAACGTACCGTAAATAAATAATTAGCTGAAGTATATGCTTGACTCCATGTAGATCCATTTACCGTTTTGAAAATTTTTCCTCCACTTGCAAAATTGTCGGTAACAGCAAACCCAGTATTCGGCGAAACAAAATCAACAGCACTAAAATGTTCAGTTGTGCCTGAAGCTAGCGTATTCCATTGTGCACTTGCTGATTGAGAAACACCCACTAATAGCAGCACCAGCAAATTGATATAATTCAATACTTCGATTTTGTTACCTTTATTCATGCTTACAATGTATTAATGTTAATATTAAAGCTAAACTAAACACTTTGTTGCTAAACAGAAGAACCTTTTATATTAAATCGAATAAAAAAGCTGCTGAGCAAGGCGAAACTAGTTTTAACTCAAATTTGATTACAGACCAATGGTAGGCAATTAGCTACGCGAAAAAATATTTTAAATTAATTAAGCAATTGACATTCTGCTGTACAAAAGGTTAAATAAACAACCACAAATTATTGTGCGATCGTCTTTAAATGTAGGTGCGAATAAAAAGGTTGGATGAAACCTCCTTAAAACGTTACCTTTGCAGTCTCAATGGAAAATATTAGAAACTTCTGCATCATTGCGCATATTGATCACGGTAAGTCGACACTTGCCGACCGTTTGCTTGAATATACCAATACTGTTTCAAAGAAAGACCTTCAGGCTCAGGTACTTGACGACATGGACTTAGAACGTGAGCGTGGCATCACCATTAAAAGTCATGCAATCCAAATGAACTATGAGTTTGATGGGAAAAAATATATTTTAAACCTAATTGATACTCCTGGGCATGTCGATTTTTCGTACGAAGTATCGCGTTCAATTGCTGCCTGCGAAGGAGCGCTTTTAATTGTAGATGCTGCACAAGGTATTCAGGCACAAACGATTTCAAATCTTTACCTCGCATTAGAAAACGACTTAACCATAATACCCGTTCTCAATAAAATCGACCTTCCTAGTGCTGAACCTGAGCTAGTAAAAGATCAGATTGTGGATTTATTGGGATGCAACCGTGACGAGATTATTCCGGCTTCTGGAAAAACAGGAATGGGCGTTATGGATATATTAAAAGCCATTATTGATCGTATTCCGGCACCGAAAGGTAATCCAAATGCCCCATTAAAAGCACTAATTTTCGATTCGGTTTTTAACTCATTCCGAGGAATCATTGCTTATTACAAAGTGCTTGATGGAGAATTCAGAAAAGGAGCTCATGTTAAATTCTTTGCAACAGGAAGCCAATATCACGCTGATGAAATCGGAATTTTAAAACTCGAAAAATCGCCTCGCGATGTAGTTAAGACGGGAGATGTGGGTTATATTATTTCTGGTATTAAAGAGGCTAAAGAAGTAAAAGTTGGAGATACCATTACCAACGTTGACAATCCTTGCTTGACAGCGATTGAAGGATTCGAAGATGTGAAGCCAATGGTATTTGCCGGAATTTATCCTGTAGACACTGAAGATTACGAAGAGCTTCGTTACTCGATAGAAAAATTACAACTGAATGATGCCTCACTCGTATTTGAACCGGAATCGTCGGCGGCATTAGGCTTCGGTTTCCGTTGCGGATTCTTAGGCATGTTGCACATGGAGATTATCCAAGAGCGACTAGAGCGTGAATTCAACATGACTGTAATTACTACAGTTCCCAATGTATCATACCGAGCATACCTAACTAACGGCGATGAGTATGTGGTAAATAATCCAAGCGACTTCCCTGATCCTAGTAAAATGGATCGAATTGAAGAACCTTATATCAAAGCAACGATCATTACTAAATCAGAATTTATAGGACCAATTATGTCGCTTTGTATTAACAAGCGCGGCATCATTATTAACCAAAGCTATCTTACTACCGATCGTGTTGAATTAATATTCAATATGCCAATGGCGGAGATTGTATTCGACTTTTACGATAAATTAAAATCGATTTCGAAAGGTTATGCTTCTTTCGACTATCAGCAAATCGGATATCAAGAAAGTGATTTAGTACGTTTGGATATTCGATTAAACGGAGAGCCTGTAGATGCTTTGTCGGCATTAATTCACCGTGATAATTCATTTACTTTCGGCAAGAAAATTTGCGAAAAATTAAAGGAACTCATCACTCGTCAGCAATTCGAAATTGTGATTCAAGCAGCAATTGGAGCAAAAATTATTGCGCGTGAAACTATTAAAGCGTTGCGTAAAGATGTAACCGCAAAATGTTACGGTGGTGATATTTCGCGTAAGCGTAAACTACTCGAAAAACAAAAAGAAGGGAAGAAGAGAATGCGACAAGTTGGAAGTGTTGAAATACCTCAACAAGCCTTCTTAGCTGTATTAAAACTTGATTAAATAAAAATCATCATCAATCAATGATGAAGAATCCAATAAAAAAGCATCGTCATGAACAGACGGTGCTTTTTTATTTATATTTATGCACCGTTAAGACCCTTCTATTTATGAAATCCTATTTGTTGATGATTGTGATATGTTTTATTACCCTGCAATCATCCTTGGCACAAACCTTCACAGGTTTTGGAGGAGCAATCCCCGACAATCAACAACCAATCATCTTTCCTTTATACGCAGCAGGATTAACGAATGCTTCCTTAGACTCCTCCTTTGGAGTAGAATCGGTTTGCATTGACATAACACATACCTACGATGCCGATTTGCAAATTTGGCTCATTACTCCCGACAACACCTATATCGAGTTGAGTTCAGGTAATGGTGGCGGTGACGACAACTATACGGCTACTTGTTTTAGCGATTTATCTACTGCATTAATATCAACTAGCGCAGCTCCTTTCACCGGATCTTTTAAGCCAGAAAGCCCTTTATATATCGCTAACAATGGAGTCAATCCGAATAATATGTGGCTCCTTTATATAGTTGATACGTATCCTCAAGATGCTGGAGTGCTAAATAGCTGGAGTATTACATTTGGCCCTAACGTAGGGCAACCCTTTATGTTTCCGTCGAGCAATTTGCCAATTATTAAGATAAACACGCTCGGGCAATCTATCCCAGATGATCCTAAAATTACTGCGCGCATGCAAATCATAGATAACGGTGCGGGTAACCGAAATTATGTCAATGATTCAGTATATACCTATGATGGATATATCGGTATTGAAGTTAGAGGATCGTCATCGCAAATGTTTCCTAAGAAATCTTTCTCTGTTGAAACACGCGATAGCTTAGGCGCCAACTTAGATATCTCCATTCTTGGAATGCCTGCAGAAAACGATTGGATATTAAATGCAAATTACACTGACAAAACTTTTCTAAGAAATGTAATGACGTACCATCTTGCAGAACAAATGGGACACTATGCATCGCGTACGCGATATGCTGAAGTGTTTATTAATGGCATTTATCAGGGTCTATATGTGTTTATGGAAAAGATTAAGAGAGATGCAAATCGTGTAAATATTTCCTCCTTAGCATTGAATGATACCACTGGTACTGCTGTTACGGGTGGTTATATTTTAAAAATCGACAAAACAACAGGTTCTGGAACTGGAGGATTTAATTCAGCATTTCCTCCTTATAGCGGAGGAGCCACGCCCTATATTCTATATGACTACCCAGAAGATATTGCAATTGCCCCTCAACAAGTAAATTATATTCAAGCATTTGTTGATAGTTTTGAATCAGCATTGCACGGAAATCAATTTACAAATCCTTTAATCGGATATGCAAAATATATAAATGATACCTCTTTCATCGATTTTTTCCTTGCCAATGAACTTTCGAAAAATGTTGATGGTTATCGTATCAGCTCCTACTTCTATAAGGAAAAATCTACTAAAGGCAATCGATTAGTCGCAGGGCCAGTTTGGGATTACGATATTGCCTGGGGAAATGCCGACTATTACAATGGTCAATACACTACCGGCTGGAGTTATCAGTTTAACAATACAGGAGATGGTTACCAAGTTCCTTTTTGGTGGGCTAAACTACTAAGTGATCAAGCATTCGCAAATAAATTACAATGTCGATACGATCAAATGAGAAGTACTTTTCTATCTACATCAAATATGAATAATTATATTGATTCAGTGTCGTCGTATTTACAAGAAAGTCAAGATAGAAATTTTCAAGTTTGGCCAATTTTAGGAGCCTATGTTTGGCCCAACCCTTCTCCTATTCCTTCCAGCTATGCTGGTGAAATTAATAATATTAAAGCTTGGATAAGCTCTCGCTTATTATGGCTCGATACTTATATGCCTGGTACTTGTACAGTATCTAGTATTAATCAACTTATTGCCGCTAACGGAATAAGTGCCTATCCAAACCCAACTTCGGATAGGCTTACCGTTAGTAGTGGTTATGGCGCGATACAATCAGCAACCGTATTGAATTTAAGCGGAAAAACGATTCGTGATTTCAAAGAAATAAATGCAGTTGAATTTGAAATTAACACTTCTACTCTTAGTACGGGCATTTACCTATTAAAAGTAATTTCGAATGAAGGTGTAAGTATGCTTAAATTCAGCAAGCTTTAATCACTTTAAAAAAGCATTTAGTGGAATACGCAAGATCCTTATGAATATTAACTATTTCATTTACAATTAGTTGGTGTTGTTTTATTTTTATACTTTTCATTACTTTTATCATTCACAGAACAACTAATTTTGTGCTAAATCAGCATGCTAACATGAAAAAGACTTTCTTTTTATTTCTTTCACTTTATTTATTGATGCACATTCCAGTTATGGCACAGGAAGCAATTAAATATCCCATTACAAATAAAGTATCGCAAGAGGATAACTACTTCGGTACAATTGTTAAAGATCCTTACCGATGGTTAGAGAATGATACTGCTTCAGAAGTTATTAATTGGACAAAAAATCAGAACGCAGTAACGTTCGGATATCTTGATAAAATTCCTTTTCGCGCGGGAATAAAAAAGCGCTTAAATCAAATATTAAATTACGAACGTATTTCGGCTCCTACGCGCATTGGCGACTATTATTTATACAGTAAAAACGACGGATTGCAAAATCAATCGATTACTTATTACACCAAAGGACTTACAGGAGAACCAAAAGTATTTATGGATCCTAATAAAATGAGTAGCGACGGAACAGCAGCGGTGAGTATATTAGGAGTATCGCACGACAAAAAATATTTAGCATACGGAATCAATCAATCGGGTTCAGACTGGCAAACTATTAAAGTAAAGAAAGTAGAAGATGCTACAGAACAAAGTGATGTTTTAAATTGGGTGAAGTTCTCAGGAGCATCGTGGTATAAAAACGGATTTTTCTATTCGCGCTATCCAACCCCAACAATAGGAACAGAGTTGAGTGCGAAGAATGAATTTCATCAAGTGTGGTACCATGAATTAGGAACATCACAAGACAAAGATAAATTAGTATATGAAGATAAAAATAGTCCTTTGCGTTATTATGGCACACAAGTAACCGAAGACGAACATTATTTATTCTTGTACATCTCTCAAGGAACAAGCGGATCGGAAATTCTTTATAAAGATTTGACGAAAGAAAATGATGCATTCAAAGTATTATTCAAAGGTTTCGACTTCGAATACGGAATCATCGAGAACAGCGGATCTACACTTTTTGTTTCGACCAACGACGGAGCACAAAACAATCATGTAATTAGTATTGATTTATACAACTATGATTCAGCAAAACCCGTAGCATCGCAATGCAAAGTGGTTGTTCTGGAAACTAAATCACTTTTAGAATCGGTAACAGCTGCAGGCGGTAAATTATTCTTGAATTATTTGCAAGATGTATCATCGCATATATACCAATACACATACAGCGGAGTTAATGAAGGAGAGATTTCATTGCCTGCCATTGGAACAGCAGCAGGATTTGAAGGAGAGAAAGAAGACAAAGAAGTATTCTTTACCTTCAACTCATTTACATATCCTCCAACAATCTATCGTTACAGTATTGCAGACAAGAAAGTAACAGAATACAAAAAATCGAATGTTGCGTTTAACCCTGCCGACTATACTACTGAGCAAGTATTTTATCCAAGTAAAGACGGCACAAAAGTTCCGATGTTTATCGTTTACAAAAAAGGAACGTTGATGAACGGAAAAAATCCTACTTTACTTTATGCATACGGCGGATTTAACGTAAACATTACACCATCATTCAGCGCCGGACGATTAGCATTTCTTGAGCAAGGCGGAGTATATGCAATTGCTAATATTCGTGGAGGTGGAGAATACGGAGAAGCATGGCATAAAGGCGGAATGTTGTTAAACAAACAAAATGTATTCGATGATTTCATTGCTGCCGGAGAATATTTGATCAATAAAAAATACACCTCGACTGATTTCCTTGCCATTCAAGGTGGATCGAACGGAGGATTATTAATCGGTGCCGTAGTAAACCAGCGTCCCGATTTATTTAAAGTAGCATTCCCTGCCGTAGGTGTAATGGACATGTTACGTTACCATAAATTCACTGTAGGTTGGGGATGGGTAGTTGAATACGGATCATCTGACGATGCAGAGAACTTTACAAATCTTTACAAATACTCACCGATACACAATGTAAAAGATGTGAAATATCCTGCGGTGATGGTTACAACAGCTGATCATGATGATAGAGTTGTACCTGCACACTCTTACAAATACATTGCAACATTACAAGAACACAATACAGGAAACAATCCTAAGTTGATTCGCATCGACATGAAGGCGGGCCACGGAGCTGGCAAGCCACTTAGTAAAACGATTGACGAATTAGCTGACATTTACTCTTTCTTATTTTATAACATGGGGGTAACTCCGAAATATTAAACCATGAATATTTTATTGCTGGGATCGGGTGGTCGCGAACATGCATTTGCATTATCATTAAGTAAGAGTGCTTTATGCAGTAAGCTATTTATTGCTCCGGGGAATGCCGGAACATCGGCGTGCGGAACTAACGTTAATGTACAGCCGAACGATTTTGAAAGTGTAAAAGCATTTGTTTTAAAAGAGTCGATTGTAATGGTTATCGTTGGACCTGAAGATCCTTTGGTAAACGGCATAGTAGATTTCTTTGAAAGCGATGCTGCCATAAAAAATATTCCTGTGATTGGCCCTGGAAAAACCGGAGCGCAACTAGAAGGTAGCAAAGACTTCAGTAAAGCGTTTATGCAACGTCATGGCATTCCGACTGCTTCATATAATACTTTTTCGTTTGCTAAAATAGAAGAAGGATATAAATTTTTAGAAACATTAAATTCTCCTTACGTCTTAAAAGCCGATGGACTAGCGGCGGGCAAAGGAGTACTAATTATTAACGACCTTGACGAAGCAAAGCAAGAATTAAAATCGATGCTTAGCGACGGTAAATTCGGCAAAGCAGGAGATAAAGTAGTGATAGAAGAATTCCTTTCTGGAATTGAGTGCAGTGTGTTTATATTGACGGATGGTAAGCACTATAAAATTCTGCCGGCTGCCAAAGACTACAAACGCATAGGCGAAGGCGATACAGGATTAAACACAGGAGGTATGGGAGCTGTTAGCCCTGTGCCATTTGCAGATGCTGCCTTTTTGAAAAAAACCGAAGAACGAATAGTAATCCCTACAATTGAGGGACTTAAAAAAGAAGCTATCCATTACAAAGGATTTATATTCATTGGACTCATGAATGTGGGTGGAGAACCAATGGTAATTGAATACAATTGCCGTATGGGAGATCCTGAAACAGAAGCGGTATTACCACGCATCAAAACCGACTTCGGTGTATTAATGCAAGCGACTGCCGATGAAAAACTTGATGCTATTCAACTAGAGATCGACGAAAGAACAGCAGCAACAGTAGTGATGGTTTCGGGAGGTTATCCGGGAAATTACGAAAAAGGTTATGAAGTACGAGGAATAGAAAAAGCAGAAGACACACTAGTCTTTCATGCCGGAACTTCTATTACTAACGGAAACGTAGTAACGAACGGAGGAAGAGTATTTGCATTAACCTCACTCGATGAAACATTACAAGGTGCATTAAACAAATCATTTGCTGCGGCACTTCACATCAACTACGACTACGCATATTACAGAAAAGATATTGGTAAAGATCTGATGTAACATGTTACAAAAGACCCGCGCTATAGTACTACACACTACAGAATACGCTGAAGCCAGCTTAATAGTAAAAGCTTATACTGCCGAGAGCGGATTACAATCCTTTTTAGTAAACGGAGTACGAAAAAGCAAGGCACGATATGCTGCGAATTTATTTCAACCGCTATCGATTATCGAAGTAGTAGCTTATATTAAAAAACCGGGAGGACTTCATCGAGTTTCAGATGTGTCGGCATCCCCTGCCTTCTCAAACATACCTTATGACATTGTAAAAACAACGATGGCTATTTTTCTTGGAGAAGTATTATATCGATCCATAAAAGAAGAAGAAATCAATCCCGAGTTATTCACCTTTATTGATCATGCGGTACAGATACTCGATGTTCATCAAGAAACGGTGAGTAGGTTTCACTTATGTTTTATGTTACAGTTAAGTAGATTTTTAGGATTTTTTCCGAGCGGAAAATACGATGCAGTAACGGCATGGTTCGATTTAAAAGAAGGAACATTTCAAGAGCACCGACCGAATCATCCCTACTATTTAGATCCGACATTAAGTGAACGATTTCAAGCCTTATTATCGGTATCGTTAGAAGATGTAAGTGAGATAACGCTAGCTGCGCAGCAACGAAAAAATATTTTAGAAGCGCTTATCGGATATTACGAGCTTCACCATACGCATGGCAGCAGAATAAAATCGCATGAGGTGTTGATGGAAGTGTTGGGGTAATTTGCTAATGGGTTAATTGGTTAATATGCTAATGGTTTGGTATGCTAATTTGCTTCGTGAAGCATCGAGCGTAAATTATCAAATTAGCATACTAGAAAATTCTCCGATTAAACTATTTTTTTCGTTAAAAAAAACTTAAACGGCAGTAAACGTTTAATGCTTGGAAAATGGCTTTGAGCCATTATACTTTTGTCCGTAAAGAATCCATTAACTATTCTTTTCTGCTTTTCAACGTCAAACCACTTGTTTCCCATAAAGGAAACTATTAAATTTGTAAAATATTGTTGCCGAAACCGAATTTCGAAATTGAATTATTGCCAGAAGCAATTGATTTCTTAGAGAAGCTAGACAACAAATCAAGAGAAAAGATTTACTATAATCTCAAAAAATCTCAATTCATTTATGACAATGAACTATTTAAAAAACTGAATGAGTATATATGGGAATTTCGAACACTTTACAATGGAAAGTCCTTTAGAATGTTCGCATTCTGGGATAGGATTGATGGAATAGAATCGGTTGTAATTGCAACTCACGGCGTATTGAAGAAGACTCAAAGAACTCCGCAGAAGGAAATTAAAAAGGCAGAAGAAATTAGAAAAGAATACTTTTTACAAAAAGAAAAATAAACATGGCAAATAAATTAAAGACCGTTTCAATCGACAAAATGATCGATAAGCATATTGGTAAAAGGGGAACCAAGAAGCGAGAAACTTTTGAGAACGAACTTCGCATTGATTTGCTTGGTGATGCTATTAGAAAAGCGCGACAAGAACGTAATTTAACGCAGGAACAATTAGGTGAATTGGTTGGTGTTCAGAAAGCGCAAATATCAAAAATTGAAAACAGCGTGAAGAACGCACGAATCGAAACCATCATAAAAGTTTTTGATGCATTAGGTGCGAAAATAAATTTCACTGTTGTTCTAGGAAAACAAAAACTTGCGTTTTAGGTCTGTTCAACATCAGACTTCATTGTTGACGAGCTATTTTTAGACTTCTGTTAGTTAAATCTCATTATCCCTAAAATTACTGAACTCCCTTAGCGAAGCATCGCTATCCTTCCTCGCGAAGCATCGCTAGGATCGACTTTAATTTTATCAAAATTCTCTCCTTTTTAGGCTTCAAAAGATTAAATCTCGAAGTATCGAACCTATACTGGCATATTAACACATCGCGAAGTATCGCGCTTACATTTACTAATCATCTTTTTTTTCGATTAAAAAAACTTAAACGACAGTAAACGTTTATCAACCGAATAATTAATTTTCAAGTTATATTTTTACAGTGGGAGGGGGCCAGGTGGCCCCCTGTGTTTTTTGCTGTTTTTTTGCTGTTTTTTGAGAAATCACTCTCGTATATTTAACCTCAAGCATCAAAAAGTAAGATATCTTATTGCTTCGTATTTCATTAAGCCGTAAATTTGAAACTCAAATTAAAATTCTATCGAATAGAAAAATTATAATTAAACATAATTAGCGTTTGCTAAGCCCAGTTATTGAAAGGTCGAAAAATTCAAGTGAAACGGGAAGCTTAAGTAAGACGCTCACGCATAGGCGTGGGCTTTACTTTACTTCGTTTCACGGGAATTTGACCTCCTCAATGGCAAGTTTGGTGATTGTCCCACGCTGATTTTTATACCAAATGCTGAGCGGGGTGAAACAGCCTGAAAAAATATTATGAAAAAAATACTAGCTTTATTTATAATGGCAAGCTCCATTATTACAAACACATTAGGTCAAACTTGTTGGCAAAAAGTAAGTAGCATTACAGATTCTTATTTAAGAATTGTAAAAACTGCACAAGGAAATTATTTATGTAATGCTGCAAACACTAATAATGGCACATTTGTAAACTATTTATATCAAAGCACCGATTTGGTAAATTGGTCACCAAATTCAAGTACATTCCCATCTTCAACAGGATTAGCATTTGGGAAAGACAAATTAGGGTCATTATATTATTCAACTTCACATAATGGGTTATATACAAGTAACAATAATGGAAATTCATGGTCTATTAGTTTATCATATGGTTACGGATGTGCTGCCTTAGATTTCGATGCTGATACATTAAACACTTTATATGTTTCTCTTGGTGGCTATGCAAGAGGCTTGTATGTAAGTAATAATAATGGTATATCTTGGACAAACAAAATTCCAGGGAATGATTACACTGAAATAGAATGTGTGAATGAAACTCAACAAACTTTTGTATGTAACTCAGGAGCCATTTGGTATTCCAACAATCAAGGTAGTACATGGTCACAAATTATTGGACAACCATTTTCAAATAATAGCGCAATGATTAAACATATTGGAACTGACATTTATGTTTTCTCAATAAATGGAAATATTTATAAATCTTCAAACAATGGAATAACTTGGAATTACTATTCAAACATTCCATTAGCAGCAAATGCAAGTAGTTATGCAAATGATGCCATTTTAAATTCTTCAACTTGGTGGGCTGGTTTCAATACTCAAGGAGTTTGGAGAAGTATTGATAATGGTTTAACATGGAATAGACAAGATTCTTGCTTAAGCGGAGACTTTCATTACCTTTTTATAGATGGGAGCAATTTGATTGCAACAACATCTAACGGTATCTATAAATCAAATATTCAATCTTGCTCATCAAACACCATAACTGCTGACGGCCCCACTACTTTCTGCGCTGGCAACTATGTTTACTTAAGCAGTGATGTAGTAGGTGGTACTTACCAATGGAAAAGAAATGGAATAAACATTACAACTAACGGAACTTCTAAAACTTTCAAAGCTTCAACAACGGGTTCGTATACATGCGTTGCTACTTGTAACGGTACGGCCTTAACGAGCAATGCAATTGCTGTAACATCTAAAACAAATGCATCTGCTTCGGTATCTGCAAGTGGAGCTACTTCGTTCTGTGCGGGTGATAGTGTAACACTTAACTGTACTAACTTAGGCAGCAACTACAGTGTGCAATGGTATCGTACGAATGTCTCTATGGAGAATGCAACTACTTACTCTCAAGTTGTAAAACAACCAGGCACTTATAAAGTCGTAACTAAAAACTTAACTACGG
>CAIRUC010000035.1 GCA_903881665.1 uncultured Bacteroidota bacterium
CCCTTGATAGTCCAACAGGAGTAAATTATAGCTGGCAAGGAACTGCGATCGATTCCTCCATAACTACAGATGAGAGAGGATGGAAAAAAGTAAGTGTGCTATTAAATTTGATAAAAGAAGTGCCTGAAGCACATATAAAAGCTTATTTCTGGTCACCGAAAAAAGGAAAAGCAATTATTGATGATGTTTCTTTAGACTTCCAATAAGTTAGTGTATAAGATGTAAATTCGATGGGTGAAAACTTTGTGTATTAAACCATTTTTCACGTGAAGCTGCATCTAATTTATTCCAAAATTCAGTGTACTCCGGTGGAGAGGTAGCTGTATAACCATTAACACATTTTAAATCGAAGGCTTGTGCCGCAAGCATTGCGTCTAACTGAAACTCGATAGGATTTTGCATAATAGAATCGGGTTCGTACGAAAAAAGACTTCCTTTTGGAAGAGCCGACAATTTATTTCCCAAAACTTGAACTCTTTCATTGGCAATATCTTTCGCCGTATGATAAGTAAAATTTCGATCTACGTAATTATCGAGAATCAATAAAGGGAGAAAAACCATGAATAGTACTAAGCTATTGATTTTAATTTTTTTCGTTATTATAACAAACACAAATGACGTTGCAATAGCAAAAAACAACAATTCAATATTAATGATTCGCGTCATTGAACGCATTGAGCCGAAGGCAGGCAAATAATGAATAAGCCAATACATCGAGAATTTATCAACCCTGATAAAACATGAAAAAGTAATAAACGCTGCCAACGATAAATAAATCATAGATGAGTTATCGGATTCTCTAATTTCTTCTGAATTGAAAATCCTCCATGGTTTTATTAAAAAAAACGTAACTAGAAGTGATAACAGCGCGATAGCACCAGGGAAAAGTTGATGATCCCAGAAGGCCGGCAATTTTGAACCAGATTCGCTTAAAAATTCCCAGAAATAACTTCCGTGCTGAGCATACAAAAATGATTTAAAAACAGGGATTGTGTCAACTATCCCTCTATAACCAGAAAGAGGAACATTTGAAGACCTGCGAATATAAGGCACAAACAAAGGAAGTATTGATAAAAAGGGAACTAAAAAACACAGAAAAATTTTAGGAAGTCCGTACTTCCGATAAACATCGATAGGTATTAATTTTTTATTATTAAATGAAATCGCTAGTAATGTAGTTGCATACGGGATGAACAACAATAAACCCAAATAAATACCACAATAAAGTTGCCACACGAATGATAAAAATGATAAAAATAAATTTTTCAGTTTTCGGTCTTCAGAAAATTTTAGTAAAAACATAAAAGTCAATGGAGCAGCGAATCGACCGAATGTTTGCGCATGGGTCATTTGCGACTGAAGAGAAATGTTGAAAGCAAAAACAAATGCCCCTACTGCTGCTGCGTAATAATTTTTAAATAACCATTTTAGAAATAAGAAACAAGTTGAATAATTTAAGATAACTAATACTATAAACATGCACTGAAAAGACGTTAGCACATCATAATTTATCAATCGGAAAGCGGCATAAAAAGGCAACATTCCTAATAAATTATCTGAATAAGAGATGACTTCAGTTTCAGGAACCATAAATGGAGCATTCCAATACGATTCGGTAGTTCCTGCAAAATATTTATAACCGTGTTCAAGAATATAAGAATTAAATCGAGCGTCGCCCAAATCACCAGGAACCAAATTTAACGTATCACCCAAATTATTACGTGTAATAAAAAAGAGTCCGGCAAAAAGGACGATTAAATAAACAAACCAAACTCCTAAATGGGCTAATTTTTCTTTCATGATAGACATCGGGATAAAATTACACAAATTTCGATATCCAACTTAATAAAAATTCCAAGTAAATCCGAGAGAATAGTTAATTTAGCACCAAATATATTATGCCATGTATAAAAACATTCTTACAAGCACGTTAGCAGTAATTGCAATTTTAGTATCTTCTTGTTCAAGGGACAAGGCCATTGATAACACCTATTTAATCTCCTACGATGATATAGCTGGTTTTACACCATCACCAAACAACACATTGATGATATCAGGAATATCACATTCAGGCAACACATGTACGTACGTAGATAAGGATTTAACATATGGGGCTACCTATAAAAGACTACTTAGTGAGTTTTCGTCTAAAAAAGCAAATAAAGTAACATTAAAAGCTTGGGTAAGAAAAGACGTTGATAATGCCAACTTAAAATTAGTATGCTCCGTTAATAAAGGGGAAGAAACAATTTTATGGAATGCCATTGACACTAAATCGCAAAATTTAGTAAAAGGGGAGTGGAAAGAAATAACTTTTGACACAGATATCAGTAAGGTAAACGACGGAGCTAATCATTTAATCATTTACCCTTTAAATGATGGAGAAGGGAAAATAATGATGGACGATTTACTTATTAGCTTTGAATAGTTGTTTTTACCCTTGAAAAAATGAACAGTTGAAAAAGATAAAGATAGTTCTTATTAGCCTTTTTGCATTACTAGCGGCAGTATTTATATATTATAAAGGTTGCGGAAATAGTATTTTATCATCAGCAAAATTTATTGGAATTACCCCCGCTGAAAATTCGGGATATAAAATGATTAATTCGGGAGTAAATACATATCGTATAGATTTATCGAATAAAGAAAAAAAAACTGCTATTGCGCCCGGCAATAAATTTGAAGACAGAAGCGCTGTAGTTATTTCAGCAGGTTCGTTTAGTCAGGGATTTGAATTTAGAGTAAAAGATTACTGTAAAGACAGTTTTACAATGATTTTTACTCAGGCATTAATCAATAGATTATCAAACAACAACATGGATGTAATTTATGTTGTTAGCTTAGAAGAAAAAGGGGAAGCTAAAAACAAATGGTTTGGATGCTATGCAATAAATGATAATTTCAAACAAGGCTTTTGGACCATTTTGAACGGTAAACATAAACTTGAGGAATATAAAATTACCGATAGCACTTACGTTAAAGCATATATCTGGAATAAAGGCAAAGGAGATTTAGCAATTAGCTATCTTGAATTAATGTTTGACAATCCAGTGAATATAATCGGAGAGAAAACACTTATTACGCAAATAAAAAACGAAGAAGTTCAAAGCGAAAGCGGATATCAACCTTTCAAAGAAAAGACGATTATTAATGTAGAACGAATAAAAGTACTTCCGTCAAATTGCAATTATGAACAACTTCATTATAAAGACGGCGCCATTTTATTTACGAATAACGGAGGGGTCAATGCTTTTAATTTAAAATCGCAGCAATTAACCTCCGTATTCAAATCCGGAAAAAACTCAACCGCTTCGAATATTGCGACAACCGGACTAACTAATTACATATTTCCTCGGATTCATTCGAGCTTAATACCAATTACTAAATCATTGGGAGCTTCGATCAATTTTAAAGACACATCGATAAATACAAACATAAGTGGTTCCTTAATTACTTCGGAAAATAATTATTCAGCTACGAGTTTATTCCTTTGCATCGGAACAGATGGGAAAGAAGTATTTCAAGTAGAAAATAATTTGTCATTTAAAAAACTTTCGGGACAGATTAATTTACCTAAAGGATATTCTATTAGTAGCCTGAAAGAAGTGTCACCGGAAAACTATATTTGTACTGCTTTAAATAATGGAGAAGTCATGATATGGCTTGGGAATAAGACCAGTACCGCTATTAATTTTAAAGAATTGAGTTGCAGTTCGGATGTGCAAAAAAAGCTACTAGATTTAGATAGCAGCTCTGATATTTTTCCATTACAGAAGAAACAATTTTTAGTTTTCTCGAAAAGTAAAAGAAATGCATTATACCGAATAGAAATAACCGCTGCAAATAATATTACAATCCTAGAAGCCTACCATTTGGCAAATCCAGAAAATAAAATATCTCCGTTTTATTTTGAGAAGACAATGATGACTAGGGGATTATACAATGGGAAAACGGGATATTTTATTTATGGGTATAATGTATCAACCTCTACAATGAGTGAATTTAAAAATTCAAATCATAGTTTATACTTCTTCGAAATAAAATGAAAGCGCCTAAATATTTACTTTCTGTAGTTGTTTTAATATTATCGATTGGATGTAATTCTCAAAGTCCGAATCCTCTTGCAACTATTAAAAAGGATACTGAATCCTTTTCAATTGCTGAATTTAATGCTTTATCAAACTTTGGAAAGAGCACAGATTCACTTTCGTATTTAAATATCGACTTTACTAATGCGATGATGGGAATTGAAATTCCAACTTCAAGGCAAACTAAATCGGGATACTTTGTATTTACGTTTAAAATTAAAAATAACACGCCCTCCACTGCCTCCTATTTTTACAAAATATTTTATCAAAATGAATCTTATAAATTTGAGGAAACAAGAGACACAGCACTTGGGTATCTTCAATATCAGGAAGAAAATTTTTATGGAAGTTGGTCTGACTCATTAATAGGATACAAATCAACTCCTAATATCCCGGCAGATAACGAATTTCATTTAATCACAGATTCATTCAAAATTGAAGGCAATCCGCGATTTGAAGATCGATATTATGATAATGGAGTTAATAATAAATGGCAACGAAACCCTAGAGTTGGCAATTATGAATTTATGCTATCTGTTGCTAATGAAAAAACGTATAAAGAAAATCTCCCTTCATATATTCAGCATATCTATGAAAAGGAGAATGGTTATTTTATAAATCCTTTTGATTACCTACAATTCCGTTTATCAGAAAAACAGAATAATCTTGCATGTCTATTTTCCAATAGAAAACTGAAAGTTGTGGCTAACTTGAATATTGAGAATGGCATTTTTATTGATTCTGCAACTTTTAAGACAGGTGGCAACGATAAATTTTATTGTGAAACTTGTGGTCCCAACGAGAAGTTAAATGCTTCTGCTTGTTTTAAGCAATTTAAACCATTTGTAATAGAAGACACTTACTTTGATAATATTCCTTTGATTGCGGATGTAAATAAAGAAGAATATAACATTACAGATTATTATTGGCACAAGAATTTTATTCCTTTAGAGGAGAGAATTCATACCATTCCGATGAGCCCAAGAACAGCTTGTGAATCTGTTAGCATCAACAAAGCAAATAATTCATTAGTAATTAAAAATCCGGCGAGTAAAGAATATGATTGGAGGAAAGAAATTGCCGGAGTCATTACTCGTCACGGATTAACATATGGCAAGTATAGAGTAAAATGTAAGATGACTAGATTACTTAATAATCAGAATATGTGGAATGGTATTACTAATGCTATTTGGCTATTAAGTCAATCTGATAAGAAATGGAATTACCGAAGAGTTTGTAAAAACGGTGGATATATTCCCGAATATATGGCAGAAGAAGGAAGTAGTAAAATTCCTCAAACGGCATATTCTGAGATCGACATAGAAGTTATGAAAGCAGAGCCTTATTGTCCATCAAATACTTTTCCTCCCTTTTTTAAACAAACAAGAAATGATAAAAATAAAGTGAGATCTTGGTTGCCCTTGCTATCTGATGATTTAAAAAGTAACGAAGATAAAATCCATGTTACCTGTACTAATTGGGATATGGGCTGCAAAGACGCTAGCAGATATGCGGCAGGATGTGTTCCAAATAAATATGGAGGATCAACCTACGAATCTTTCAGATGGGGATTAGAAGGTTCGAGAGGCGTTACCGGCGGACAAATGGAAAATGACAAAGAGCTTTATGGAAGCGATTACTACTACTTTGAAATTGACTGGAAACCGAATGAAATAATATGGCGAGTTGGGCCAGAGTTAAACAATATGCATGTTGTTTGTTATATGGATAGTAGTTTTACAAATATTCCGAACAACCAAATGCTTTTAATAATTGATCAAGAGTTCCACAATACCAAATGGTGGTATGGCGCACCATTTGAACAATGGAATGTTCCCTTTCCGAAAACACCTATTGAAGGAATAATTTACGAAGTAATAGTTGAATAATCTACTCGACGTTTGTATTAGTAGAATCAATAATATACAATGGTCGATTGCGTACATTGGCACTTACTCTACTCATGTATTCACCAATTATTCCAATTGTAATTAGTTGAACTCCTCCAATAAAAAGTACTGCAATTATTAATGATGTCCATCCCGGCACATAATCCTTTGAAATAAATCGTGCATACAAGGCATAAAGAGCAACTAAAAAAGTAATTCCGGAAACTACAAAGCCTGCAATAGTTGCGAACTTCAATGGTAAATTAGAAAAAGAAGTTATTCCATCAAGTGCTAATCGAATCATCTTAGAATATGTATATCCGGTATGACCTGCATGGCGTTCATCTCTATCATACTCAATATGGGTTTGATTAAAGCCAATCCATGCAATTTGCCCTCGCAGATATTTCTGTTGCTCCGGCATATTCTTCAAAACATTAACAACCTTACGATCTAAAATTCTAAAATCTCCGGTATCAACAGGGATTTTCACTGTAGTAATTTTGGTGAGAATTCGGTAAAATATCTTTGCAGTTGCCTTTTTTAAAATGCTTTCGCCCGACCTATTTCTTCTTCTTGCATATACTACTTCGAACCCTTCTTGCATCTTCCGATAAAGATCTTCAATTAGTTCAGGAGGATCTTGCAAATCAGCATCTATAATTACTACTGCATCACCTTTACAATTATCGATGCCGGCTGTAACAGCAATTTGGTGTCCGAAATTTCTTGATAGATTGATGTAATTAACATTAGAATCACTTTGAGATAATGCAATTAACATTCCCAATGAAGCATCAACGCTCCCATCATTAATAAAAAGCAATTCATAACTTAGTGACATACTTTGAGCCACTTTCGATAATCGATTATAAAGCACAGGTATATTATCCTGCTCATTATAAATTGGAATGATAATACTTAAATCAATAGACATATTATGCTTAATTAAATCAATCAATCACCATCTCCGGAATTTCTCCCTCGATGATAAGTTTACCTGCAGTTGCTTTTTGAATTTCTTCAACAGTAACTCCCGGAGCTCTTTCAAGAAGAACAAAACCTTTACCCGGTACCACTTCCAATACAGCTAACTCTGTAACAATTTTTTTAACGCATTTTACTCCGGTAAGCGGCAATGAACATTCCGGCAATAATTTCGATTCTCCTGCCTTATTTACATGTTGCATAGCAACAATAATATTCTTTGCGGCTGCAACGAGATCCATTGCACCTCCCATTCCTTTCACCATTTTTCCTGGAATTTTCCAGTTAGCGATATCACCATTCTCACTTACTTCCATTGCACCAAGAATTGTTAAATCAACTTTACCAGCGCGAATCATTCCGAAGCTTAATGCTGAATCAAAATAGGCAGTTCCAGCCACTTCAGTAATCGTTTGCTTGCCGGCATTAATCAAATCTGGATCTTCTTCCCCTTCAAAAGGAAATGGTCCCATGCCTAACATACCGTTCTCCGATTGCAGCGTTACATTTACGCCTTCAGGAATATAATTTGCTACCAATGTAGGAATACCAATTCCTAAATTTACATAGTAACCATCTTTAACTTCTTTTGCGATGCGTTTCGCAATTCCTATTTTGTCTAACATACCTTGATTTGCTAATTTGTCAATCTGCTAATTTGCTAATGTTAAAATCTCGATTGGCACAAGATTACATTCACATACGAGAGATTAGCTTTTGTTTTCAATTTTATTTTTTGCGGTTTTAATAATTGAACTTAATAGCTTTTGCACTTCAGTTAATGGGTTTATTAATATTTCCTTTGAAGGAGAGGGATAATGCACCGACCTTTCTGCCAACTCTAACCAGTATTTACTTTCTTCTGCTTCTTTAGCTGCTATTTTTAATTTATGGACAAAATCCTTTAGTGACTCTGGACTTTGAGCTTCTCTTACCATAGCACCAATTGAAGTACCACTTCGGAAGAGTTGATTCGCCAAATTGTATTTCTTTAAGCTTGTTAATATTTCAGTATATTCTATTATGTCAATAGAAAACTGAAAAGATTTTTGTAATAGTGGATTGTTGTTATTCATATGAAAACATTTTTAAATGATTTTTGATTTACCTTTACTCCCCATTTTATTAGCACATTAGCACATTAGCACATTAGCACATTAGCACATTAGCACATTAGCACATTAGCACATTAGCACATTA
>CAIRUC010000036.1 GCA_903881665.1 uncultured Bacteroidota bacterium
ATGCCGCGAGTTTGTCTCGCGGCATTCTTTTTATTTTTATATAACTTGTAAATTCCTACAACGACTTAATTTCCGCCACCAACTTCGTTAGTACAGCTTTTGCATCGCCGAATAACATGCTCGTTTTAGGATTAAAGAATAATTCATTTTCGATACCTGCATATCCAGCATTCATCGAACGCTTATTAACAATAATATGTGATGCGTTTTCAACATCTAAAATTGGCATTCCGTAAATAGGAGAGGATGGATCGTTGTGCGCCGCAGGATTAACAACATCATTTGCGCCAACAACTAAAACTACATCAGTAGATGAAAATTCAGGATTGATGTCTTCCATCTCTACTAACTTATCATACGATACATTCGACTCTGCTAATAGTACATTCATATGTCCTGGCATACGACCAGCAACCGGATGAATGGCATATTTAACTTCTACACCGCGCTCTTCTAAAATTGTTTCTAATTCGTGAATTACGTGTTGTGCTTGTGCTACCGCTAATCCGTATCCAGGTACAATAATTACTTTCTTCGAATAGTTCATTAATACCGCTGTATCTGACACATTGATGTCTTTAATACTTCCTGTAATATCATGTCCTGCATTTGTAGTTTCGCCTCCTCCAAATGCGCCAAAGATTACATTGCTCAACGGACGATTCATGGCTTTACACATGATCAAGGTAAGTAATGTACCTGCAGATCCTACTAGGATACCACCCGTTAACATAATTTTATTATCATAAAGGAATCCTCCGAAAGCTGCTGCTAATCCCGTAAACGAGTTCAACAATGAAATTACAACTGGCATATCGGCTCCGCCAATAGGTATCGTAAACAATATTCCATAAAAGATAGCTAATGCAAATAAGCCATATAACAATACTGAATTTTCAGGCGAATTAAATACCATCCATATTCCATATGCGATGGTTAAAATCATCACTACAGTATTTAAGATGTTGTATGATGGTAAGCGAACCGGCTTTTTCATGGTGCCGTTTAACTTTAAATAGGCAATAACTGAACCTGAAAATGAAACTGTACCAATTACCATTCCTGCAATAATGGCGGAAAGAGCTCCTGGATTTCCAAGATTGTGGTGATACTCCATCAATCCGATTAAAGCAGCGCAAGCACCACCCATACCATTAAACATAGACACCAACTCTGGCATCTTTGTCATTTGTACTTTCTTAGCTGTTAACCAACCTATGATGGTTCCTATAATAATTGCTGCGAAGATTAAAACGTATATTATACCTGAAACAGTATAGTTTGGATTAATAACTCCATTATCTTTTTTCTCGAATAAAAAGATGGTTCCGAGAATGGCAAGGGTCATACCCGCTGCTCCAATTAGGTTTCCTTTTCTGGCTGTTTTTGGATTCCCCATCATTTTTAATCCGACGATGAAAGTTACCGAGCCAATCAGGTATGATATTTCGAGTAATGCACTCTTCATAAATTTATTAATTAAGGTAAACTGTAATAATTAATGGGGATTATTTTTTCTTGAACATTTCAAGCATGCGGTCGGTTACTACGAACCCACCAACGACGTTCAATGTTCCTAATAATACCGCTAATGTTCCTAATGCTAATGCCATCACATTGCTGGCATCTACGTTTAACATTACGTAAATTGCTCCTACAATAACTACCCCGTGAATGGCATTCGCGCCACTCATTAATGGAGTATGTAATACTGTTGGTACTCCGCCAATCACTTCAATTCCTACGAATATGCTTAACACTACGAAATAAATCATTTCGCGGTGGTTAGAGATAAGTTCTAGTATTTGTTCCATTTGTATTTTGATTCTTTTTTAAGCGTCTTATGGTAAATTAATGAATGACTGAATGTTGGGTTCCTGCTTCAATTTTTATATCTATCTCGATATTTTCTTCTAGATGTCGCTAAAATTGCTGTAATTTCTTTTGATTGTTTAATTAGGTGATTTATTTCATCGGTTACTTCAATTTCAGCTTCTTTTATTACTTCAAGCCATAAGTTTGTTTCATCAATCTCTTCTACAACGATACTCAATTTTGAAAAGAATTATTTATTTGATCTCGATCTGCATAATGCTCTGTAATTTGAAGCTAATGATGTAGCTGAACGAATCATTCGTTGCTTGATTATATAGTACATAATCATTTTTTTTGTTCGGCTAAATTTTATGACTTCAATCGCTAGTCTTTTTGTTCGATCTTGCATTTGATTTGCAAAATCAATTTTTGCTTTTGTTTTCTTGATTCATAGGAAAGGGGGTTTATAAAAAGTATTTTAAACACTAATCATTTCCCCAACATTCAATCCTTCAATCAATCATTAATTTAGTCATTTATTTATTCATTTCAATTTCTGCCCTTGATGTGTTATCAGAGAGCCTTTCGTAATTTCCTCATCCATTTCCCACTTAAAGCCGTCTTTTGTAGCAAGATGTAAAAGGAATGTTTGTATGTTTTTTGCGTATAAGTCAGATGCGTTTAACGGTAGAAGGGAAGGGATGTTCGATTCTCCAATAATAGTAACTCCGTGTTTAACTACTGTTTTGTTGACTTCACTTAAAACGCAATTCCCTCCTTGTTCTACGGCCATGTCCACAATTACAGATCCGAAGCGCATACTTTTAACCATGTCTTCAGTAACTAATATAGGTGCTTTTCTTCCAGGGATTAATGCAGTGGTAATAACGATGTCGGCATCAGAAACGTGTTTTGCAACTAGTTCTTGTTGGTTTTTAAGGAATTCTTCCGATACTCCTTTTACATATCCGCCTTCTATTTGAATGGAAGCATCACCTTTTACCATGATGAATTTTCCGCCTAAGGATTCTACTTGTTCTTTTGTTTCGGGACGAATATCGGTCACCTCCACAATCGCACCTAAACGCTTTGCTGTTGCGATGGCTTGTAATCCTGCAACACCTGCCCCGAAGATAACCACCTTAGATGGTTTGATGGTGCCCGCAGCAGTCATCAATAAAGGGAAAATTTTCCCCAAAGTGTTGGCTGCAAGTATTACTGACTTATATCCCGCAAGGTTAGCTTGCGAACTTAGTGCGTCCATTTTCTGAGCGCGTGATATTCGCGGAATAGCATCAACCGAAAAGGCTGAAATGCCTTTTGCTACACAAGCATCAACAATTTCAGGGTTGGTGCCGGCCATCATAAATGAAAGTAGAACAGCACCACTTTTCATTTTGCCAATCTCTTCTATCGAGGGAGCATTTACTTTTAAAATTACATCCGCATCAGCGTATAGCTTGTCAATTTCGTTTTCAAGGGTAACACCAGCAGCTACGTATTGTTCGTCGGAAAAATAGGAACTAAGACCTGCACCCGCTTGTATGTTTAAAGAAAAGCCCGCTTTTATAAGTTGCTCGGCAACAACCGGGGTAATTGCAACTCTTTTTTCAAATTCTTTGGTTTCTTTCGGAACTCCTATCAGCATAATCGATGAATAAGGATTTATAATTTAATAACCGTATTTCGGTTACGGCTGCAAAGGAAGCTAAAATCAATGATTTTTGGGGTGATATTTTCCTATCAATAATGCGATTTATGTCACATTGAAAGTATTTATTCGAATTCCTGTATACGAATAGGTTTAAATTGAAATGTTTATTTGTTTATTTTTTTCTATAAATTAATTATAAAACAGTTGTTTAGATGTGTTTAATTGAAGCAATACTTTTTATTTGTTTTCGTGTCGAGGTTATGAGTATTCCAAGTACCTTCGAATTATTAATTCCTAATTAAATTTTTTAGGTTGCTTAAGTTTTACGATTTTTGTTGAGTAATATTCACTTTAATGGCCAAGTTTACTCCCGCATTTCTGAAAAAATTGGAAGAGCTCCTTAAAGAGCAAGGCTACGACGTACGCTATGAAAAGGGTAATTTTAAGTCTGGATTTTGTGTTTTAGAAGATAAGAAAGTAGTGGTTATCAATAAGTTCTCAACTCTTGAAAGTCGAATTCAGGCTTTAACGGAGATTATAATATCACTTACAAAAGGCGGACAAATCAGCACTGATTTAAGGTCGGTGGGATTGAAAAATCCGATGGTAGATCCTACTCATGATGCAGAAATTGATTTCGATGCCACTGAATCAACCGATGTTTCCGCTGAAGAATCATCAAATACTGGAGAATAAAAATTGGGTCTGAAGGTTACATTTTTAGGAACGGGAACTTCTCAGGGTGTTCCGGTAATCGCTTGTGATTGTGAGGTTTGTTCTTCATTGGATCCTCGCGATAATCGTTTACGTACCTCGGTAATGATTGAAGATGAGTCAACTACCGTTGTAATTGATTCGGGTCCTGATTTTCGTCAGCAGCTCTTGAGGGCGACTGTAAAAAAGCTTGACGGATTGCTATTTACCCACGAACATAAAGACCATATTGCCGGTATGGACGATATTAGGGCGTTCAATTATATATGTCGCCAACCAGTAGATATTTATGCTACAACTCAAGTTCAAACGGCATTAGTTCGTGAATTTCATTATGCTTTTGATGAATTAAAATACCCGGGTGTTCCCGAATTAAACGTACATACCATTGAAAATAAGCAGTTTAATATAGGAACGATTTCTTTTCTTCCTATTTTAGTGAAGCATTTTAAAATGGATGTTTTTGGATATCGTATTGGCGATTTTACTTACATTACAGATGCTAATTATATTTCTGAGGAAGAAATTGATAAAATTAAAGGATCAAAAGTTTTGGTGATTAATGCATTACGTCGCGAACCGCATGTTTCTCATTTTACTTTAGAGGAGGCCGTGAAGATGATCGACCGTATTGCGCCCGAAAAAGCGTACTTAACGCATTTAAGTCATCAAATTGGTAGGCATGAAGATATCGCTAAGGAGTTGCCTTCTTATGTTGAATGTGCCTTCGATGGCTTAGTACTCAATTTTGGTTAATCGGTTTGTAGCTGCCCGAAGAGCGGTAATTTTATCACAAAACTTGATTTGAAAAACTAATGTTTGATAAACCACAAAACTGTCTTTGGAGCACGAAACAATGCCTTTTGGCTAGGTGCTGTTATGCCCAGTATTAATTTGATGTATTAGACAATTCCTTTCATCGAAGATCGGTCTGTTGGTCAATCCATTGTTTTGATTTGTAGCCTCCACTTCTTAAACTTAAACTTATTAGTTTCCCATCTCCAATCGTAAAGTTTATACTATTGTCTTTTTCTATTTCTATATAACGGCCATCTGATACCTTGAAAACGCCATTTAAACCTTTAATTGTTAGGCCATCAATTGAATTATTGGTATTTAACCAAGCAATAATTCTTTTACACCTGAATTCTCGCTTTTTTTAACTGGTTGAATTATTTCGAGTTATTTTTGCTACCCTTTTTATTTCTATTAACTGCAGGAAAGATGCAATGCCAATTTCAACTCCAATACTTGTATTTATTTGATTATTGGAAAGAGACAATCCCAATGCTGCTAATATTACAATTGTCGGCCTTTATATGGATATATGGAATGATCTAACGATTTTAATCCAGTGAAAGATAAAGCTCCAAAAATAATATTGGGTATAAATTAAACTTTATTTTCTTTTAGTATTATTCAAAATCAGTGATGTTTTTATAGGAAAAATCAGGTTTTACACCGTATCTTTGGCATCATGCATTCTCGATTGATAATTGCCATAGACGGATATTCTTCTTGTGGTAAAAGCACCGTGGCGAAAGCCCTTGCTAAACGTTTGGGTCTACAGTATATAGATTCCGGAGCAATGTACCGAGCTGTTACGTTGTATTTTATGAAAAATAATATTCCGATTCCTTTTCCAGAACAGCTTCAAAACATGGATTTCAATTTTGAACCCGTACTTGATAAAATACATATTGATTTTCGGGTTAATCCCTCAACTGGACTTAGTGATGTGCATTTAAATGGAGTAGACGTGGAGAAAGAAATTCGTTCAATGGCTATTAGTGAACAAGTAAGTCATGTAAGTGCTATAAAAGCTGTTCGTGTTCGTTTGGTTGAACTGCAGAAGAAAGCGGGAATGATGGGCGGTTTGGTGATGGACGGACGTGATATTGGTACGGTTGTATTTCCTCATGCCGATCTTAAACTTTTCATGAAAGCCGATCCTATGGTTCGAGCTGAACGCAGATTTAAGGAGCTTAGCTTGAAAGGAACAAAAGTAACCATGGAAGAGGTGATTAATAATGTAGTGGGGCGTGATTATGAAGATACGCATCGAGAGGAAAGTCCTTTGCGCAAAGCAAACGATTCATTTATACTCGATAATACTCACCTTACGCAAGAAGAGCAGGTAGATATTGTGATGAAAGAAATAGTGAGGTTGAAGGATAGCATAAAACAGGGTTTTTAAACTTTTAAGCAATTTTAAATGTTATTTATCACATGGATAAAGTGAAAATTACGATTGATGGAAATTCAGGTTTTTGCTTCGGAGTAGTGTATGCTATTCAGATGGCAGAAGATGAATTAGATCAAAACGGACATCTCTATTGCCTCGGCGATATCGTTCATAATAATATGGAGGTAGATCGTTTAAAAGCAAAAGGTTTGGAAATAATCGATCATGCTCAGTTGGAGTCGCTTAAGGATTGTAAGGTTTTAATAAGAGCCCACGGCGAACCTCCTTCAACTTATAAAACGGCACTCCAGAATAATATTGAACTTATTGATGCCTCTTGTCCGGTCGTATTGAAATTGCAACATCGTGTAAAAACGAGTTTTGAAGATGTAAATGAAGGAGGGCAGATTGTTATTTATGGTCAGCCAGGACATGCTGAAGTGAATGGGTTAGTTGGCCAAACCAATGGAGATGCAATTGTGGTTTTTTCTGAGGAAGATCTCGATAATATTGACTTTAATAAGCCAATTCATTTCTTTTCTCAAACTACTAAAAGTACCCTTGGTTTCGAGAAAATGGAGCAGCTAATTCAAGAAAAAATAGTAAAACACAAAGGATCGCTCGAAGAAGGTGATTTTGTATCGAATGATACGCTTTGTCGACAGGTTTCAAATCGCGAACCTCAGCTAAAAAGGTTTGCAAAAGAACACGACGTAATTGTGTTTGTAAGCGGAAAGAAAAGTTCAAATGGGAAAGCTTTATATAGCGTTTGTAAATCCCAAAATGAGGAAAGCTATTTTGTGTCAAGTCCAGATGAAATTGATGCGCTTTGGTTCGATAAAAAACACTCCGTTGGCATCGCTGGTGCCACCTCCACGCCAATGTGGTTAATGAAGAGAGTCCAAGAAAAAATCGCTGGATGTGTTGGGGAAGCCCAATTTGCCTGAATGATTTTCATCCTTTTTTCTGCAAGCATACATTTTTAATGTGTTTAAACAGCTGATTATCAAAAGTATTTACGTTTTGAAGGGGTACTTGAAATCATTCCAATAATTGCTTTGATATTCATTATTAGTTTATTACATTTGCGCTCCTTTTTTACGGAAGGTCCGTAAAGAGTTAACAATTTAGATGGCAACTACTACCAATATCATGGAGAAAAACTCCGCAGTGAAGTTTGCAACGCCTGACCCGAACGATTTCGATTGGGACAACACAGGCAAAGCTTTTGAAACCTACAAATCAGAGGATCGCGAGAAACTTGAATTATTGTACGAGCAAAAGTTGAATCAAGTGCTGGAACGTGAAATCGTAATGGGTTTTATTATCGGTTTAACCAGCAAGGAAGCCGTAGTCAATATTGGCTACAAGTCTGACGGCTTAATTCCACTAACAGAATTTCGTCACATGCCGGATTTAAAGGCGGGTGATCAAGTTGAAGTGTATGTGGAAACAGCAGAAGATAAAAACGGTCAGCTGATTCTTTCTCACAAAAAAGCGCGCGCTATGAAATCATGGGAGCGTGTGAATGAGTCTTTAGAGAAAGATGAAGTAATTACCGGATTCGTTAAATGCCGCACAAAAGGTGGTTTGATCGTTGACGTATTCGGCATCGAAGCGTTCCTTCCAGGTTCGCAAATCGATGTTAAACCTATTCGTGACTATGATATTTACGTAGGCAAAACCATGGAATTCAAGATTGTGAAAATCAATCAAGAATTTAAAAACGTGGTGGTTTCTCATAAAGTTCTTATCGAGAATGAATTGGAGAAGCAAAAGCTTGAAATCATGAGTAAGCTGGAGAAAGGTCAAGTACTTGAGGGAACTGTGAAAAACATCACTTCTTATGGTGTGTTCATGGATCTTGGAGGTGTTGACGGATTACTTCATATCACTGATATCAGCTGGGGCCGCATCAGTCACCCAGAAGAAGTACTTAAATTAGATGAAAAAGTAAATGTGGTTATTCTCGACTTCGATGACGAGAAAAAACGTATCGCTTTAGGATTGAAGCAACTTACTGCTCAACCTTGGGAATCACTTGATCAAGGCCTAAAACAAGCTGATCGTGTGAAAGGTAAAGTAGTGGTGTTAACTGATTACGGTGCATTTGTTGAAATCATTCCAGGTGTTGAAGGTTTAATCCACGTTTCTGAAATGTCATGGTCGCAACACTTACGTAGCCCTCAGGACTTCCTTAAAGTGGGTGACGAAGTTGAAACCGTGATTCTTTCAATCGATCGCGACGAACATAAAATGTCGTTAGGTTTGAAACAACTTTCTGATGATCCTTGGGGAGCAATCCTTTCGAAGTATCCTTTAGGTTCTAAGCACCAAGCGAAAGTGCGTAACTTCACTAACTTCGGAGTATTCGTTGAGTTAGAAGAAGGAGTTGACGGACTTATTCATATAAGCGATTTAAGTTGGAATAAGAAAATTAAACATCCTGCTGAATTCACTAAAATTGGTGAAGAATTAGATGTTGTAGTTCTTGAAGTTGACGTTGAAAATCGTCGCCTAAGCTTAGGTCATAAACAATTAGAAGATAATCCTTGGGATGCTTACGAATCAGTATTTACTGTGGGTAGCGCACACGAAGGTGTAATTGGAAAAGTTACTGATAAAGGTGCTTCTGTAATGTTTGCAGCTTATGGTGTTGAAGCATTTGCTCCTTACCGTCAATTATCTAAAGAAGATGGAACTGTTGCTAAAGAAAACGAAACACTTGAATTCCGTGTGATCGAGTTTAGCAAAGAAAATCGTCGTATCGTAGTATCTCACTCTCGTGTGTTTGATGAAAAAGCACATGAAGCGAAGAAAGTGGAAGCTTCAGATAAAGAAGCCGTTCAACAAACTACAGCTAAGGCGGTGAAGAAAATCAAGGACACACAAGAAAAATCTACCTTAGGTGATATTTCTGCCCTTGCTGCTCTTAAATCTTCAATGGAAGAAAACGAGAAGAAAGATAAATAATATCTTATCGAATATTTAAAATGCCCTTCATGAAAATGAGGGGCATTTTTTTTACATGTATTTTCTATTACTTTTGTATCCCGATGTCGACGGCTTTAACTAAACGAATTTTTGATAAGGAATTACTTTCCATTACGATCGATCGTTTATGTTATCAATTGATCGAAAATCACGATAATTTTCATGATGCAGTAATTGTAGGTCTTCAACCTCGCGGAGTTTATCTTTCGCGTCGTATTTATCAACGTATCAAGGAAATTAATCCCCTTGCTGAGTTGAAGCATGGAGAGCTTGATATAAGCTTCTTTCGCGACGATTTTCGCCGCAGAGAAATGATCGTCCCCAGTTCTACCAATATGGAGTTTATAGTAGAGGATAAGGATGTTATTTTGGTAGATGATGTGCTGTTTACAGGACGTACAATTAGAGCGGGTATGGATGCATTGATGGCTTATGGCCGCCCTAAAAAGGTAGAATTACTCGTACTCATTAATCGCAAGTTTAGCCGACAATTACCAATTGCTCCCGATTACACAGGGCAATCCATCGATACAGTGAATTCTGAAAAGGTAAAAGTTCAATTGCAGTCGACTGATGGTGACGACGGCGTATGGATAATTTCATCTGATTCAAAGTTATGAGCCAACAACTGAGTGTACAGCATCTTCTGGGAATTAAAGAACTTAATAAAGAGGATATTGAACTCATTTTTAATACGGCCGATAATTTTAAAGATGTTATTAATCGTCCAATAAAAAAAGTACCTTCTCTCCGAGATATCACCGTTGCTAATATATTTTTCGAAAATTCAACCCGGACTCGCTTAAGTTTTGAGTTGGCCGAAAAACGACTTTCTGCAGATGTGGTTAACTTTTCTGCTTCTGGTTCGTCGGTTTCAAAGGGTGAAACTTTAATCGATACAGTTAATAATATCCTCGCCATGAAGGTGGATATGGTGGTAATGCGTCATCCCAAGCCTGGTGCAGCCGTTTTTCTTGCTAAACATATTAAGGCCAATGTGGTGAATGCCGGCGATGGCACTCACGAACATCCTACCCAAGCGTTGTTAGATGCTTTTTCTATTCGTGAAAAGCTAGGTACTGTTGAGGGTAAAAAGATTGTCATTGTGGGCGATATTCTGCATTCACGAGTAGCACTTTCTAATATCTTTTGCCTTAAAAAGCTAGGTGCCGAAGTTATGGTTTGTGGACCAGCAACTCTCATTCCTCGATATATTGGTGAGATAGGCGTTAAAGTGGAACATAACTTAATAAAAGCCCTCGAATGGTGCGATGTTGCCAACATGTTACGTATTCAGCTCGAACGACAGGATATTAAATATTTTCCGTCGCTCAGAGAATATAGCATGATGTATGGACTTAATAAGGAAATTCTTGATAACCTTCCAAAAGAAATTGTAGTGATGCATCCGGGGCCCATTAATAGAGGAGTTGAAATTACTAGCGATGTGGCCGATAGTAAGCAAAGTATAATTCTCGATCAAGTTGAGAATGGAGTGGCTATTAGAATGGCCGTACTTTATCTTCTAGCGCAAACGCGTGGATTTTAACAATGCTACGTTAACAAAGTAGGTAGGCATCTACTTTAGTACATTTATTTTTACTTATATTTGTTTAAAACAAACAGGTATTATGCACTTTACCTTAGATAAGAACGAAAAATACGTGGTCGTGAAACTTCACGAACAAAAATTAAATACGCTTATTGCTGCTGAATTAAAATCAGAATGCTTGCTTTTAAATACACAGGGATTCAATAATATTATTCTAGATTTATCAGAGTCGTTATACTGTGATTCTTCAGGTTTGAGCGCTATTTTGGTAGGAAATCGTTTATGTAGAAATTCTAATGGTGCTTTTGTTATCACTGGATTAAGTGATACTGTTAAAAAACTAATTCAAATATCTCAACTCGATCAGGTGCTAAATATTAAAGCAACAATTCAGGAAGCAGTAGAATTTGTTATTGCCGACGAGTTAGAGCGAAATATCAATAATAATTAATCCGAAAGGAGAAATCAGGAAGGGAAATTACAAGGTAGTTTCCCTTTTTTTGTTTTCTGCAATTAAAAATCAATTCCTATCTTCGTAATCATAAAATTAAAACCTCATGAACAAACTTCTACTTCTCATATGTACTTTTTTTATTTTAGGAAATTCAAGTGTGTATTCTCAATGTACGCCGAATCCCGCAGTTACAACGCCAGGCATTTTTCCTGATAGTGCCACGGGTTTGTCTCCTGCTTCTGTTGGGCAGTTATATACCCAAATTATGCAATTGCGTATCCCTGTAGATACCGTTACAATGATTGGATCTTTCCCTATTACTGTTCCAATTGTTTCAATTGAACTTTTATCGTTTGCTGGTTTACCTGCAGGTTTAACGTATTCATGTAATCCCTCTAATTGTGTTTTCCCAGGTGGATCAAATGGATGTGTGGCTATTACGGGTACACCTAGTGTAGCTGGACACTATCCTATAGTAGCTATTACAAAATCGTTGGCAAGTCTATTCGGGTCAAATATTGCCCAATACGATACAATAGACTATTATTATATCGATGTAACAACGGCTTCTGGTTTACTAAGCGAGGATGGATTGCCAACATTTACAATGGGCCAAAATATGCCAAATCCATCTGAAGATTTTACTAGTATTTTATTTACGCTTCCTTCAAAATCGGATGTAGAATTTTTTATGTTCAATATGATAGGAAAAGAAATTTACCACAAAGCGTTAGACGGAGATCAAGGAGAAAACACACTCAAAATTGATGTGCGTGATTTCACTCCGGGTATTTACATGTACACTATGACAATGGGAGGTGAATCTATCTCTAAGCGAATGGTGATTTCTAAAAAATAAATGGGATTTGAACTGACTATCCTGGGTAGTAGTTCAGCTACACCCATCTATAATCGACATCCAACTTCTCAATTACTTTCTATTCGCGATCATAATTTTTTAATTGATTGCGGTGAAGGAACATTGATGCAGTTACTAAACTATCGGTTGAAATATCATCGAATATCGAGGATATTCATTAGTCATCTTCATGGTGATCATTATCTCGGATTGCTTGGATTGATTTCTACTTTTCATTTACAAGGACGCACAAGCGATTTACATATCTACGGGCAACAGGAATTAATGGATATTATTGAATTGCAATTGCGCATTTCGAATACTCATCTTCGTTATAATTTAATATTTCATGCGGTTCGTCATTATACCCCTGAAATTATCTTCGAAGACGATGAGGTTATTGTACGATCTATTGTATTGAATCACAGAGTACCTTGTACAGGATTTATCTTTCTCGAAAAGCCTCGTCTGCGTAAATTAAAAATCGAAAAACTGCAGGAATACAATGTGCCTTTTACTTTCTTTAATCGTATTCGGAAAGGAGAAAATTTTCAAACGCAGGATGGCGAAATAGTTTTGAATGAGTTGCTTTCTGAACCTCCGGCAAAGCCGCATTCATATGCATATTGTTCCGATACACTTTTTGAACCACGTATTGCCGATGAAGTGAAAGAAGTAGATTTATTGTACCACGAAGCTACCTTTATGCACGATCAGTTGGAACGCGCTGGGCTAACGTATCATTCAACTTGTTTACAGGCTGCAGAAGTCGCATTAAATGCAAATGTGGGTAAGTTGCTTATCGGGCATTTTTCGGCGCGATATAGAGATCTACAACCATTATTAGCCGAAGCACGATCGGTATTCAAAAATACCGATCTAGCCCTCGAAGGTAGAAAGTTTAAAATCGAATAAATTATAGCTTGCCTTCTAAAATGAGCAGCTTGGCCTTAAAGATAGTGGCTAGCGATAGCCCGTCTTTGATTTCACCACGCATTGCCATTTTATATAATTCTTCAAAAGGAAGTTTACGCACTTGTAATTGCTCGGTTTCTTCAGGTTCACTTTTGGTTAATTTTAATCCCTTGGCTACATAACTATAACCGATTTCGTCAGAAACAGAATTAGACAATTGAGATTCTAAAATGAGTTCCCATAACGAAGCATTTAAGCCGGTCTCTTCTATCAACTCACGTTTAGCTCCTTCTAAAATGTCTTCGTTTAACGGACAACCGCCTTCTACTACTTCCCATTCATATGAATTTAACGTGTAACGAAATTGACCTACAATCCAAGTATTGTAATCTTCATCGAGTGGTAAAATAGCCATTGCTCTATTCTTGAAATGAACAACTCCATAAATACCCGGATTCCCTGCTGGATTTAAAACCTTCGACTCAGATAGGCTTATCCAAGGGTTATCATATTTTACTTCTGTTGAAAGCGTTTTCCAAGGATTGTGCTCTGCTGATTCCATTGTTCAAAAGTAACAACCCAAGTGTTAGCGGGAATTTAGAAAATGAAAAGTTTTAAACGAATGTTTTTATATAATCAGATTAAAATTTCGACTTGTTTTTACGAATATTACATCCAATTAATGAGGGCTGAAAAAAACAGATTATATTAGCCAAACAATGAAAAAGATGAAAAGAATAGCCGTTTTTACTTCAGGTGGTGATGCGCCAGGGATGAATGCTTGTATTCGCGCAGTGGTGCGAACGTGTTTAGTTAATGAAATACAGGTTTATGGTGTGATGCGAGGGTATCAGGGTATGATAGATGGAGAATTTAAACCCATGTCATCACGTTCGGTAAGTAATATCATTCAGCGTGGAGGTACCATTTTAAAAGCTGCTAGGAGCAAAGAGTTTATGACTCCAGAAGGAATGGCAAAAGCCTATAAAAACCTTCAGGAACATCAAATTGATGGAATTGTTGCTATTGGTGGTGATGGTACATTTAAAGGTGCAGAAGATTTCTCTACGCGTTATCGCGATATTAAAATAGTAGGAATTCCAGGTACTATCGATAATGATTTAGCGGGAACAGATTTTACATTAGGTTTCGATACCGCATTAAATACGGTTGTTGAAGCCGTTGATAAAATTAAAGATACAGCGGCATCTCACGATCGATGTTTTTTTATTGAAGTTATGGGCCGCGATTCGGGATGTATTGCGCTATGGGCTGCTGTAGCAGGAGGCGCTGAATCAGTATTATTGCCCGAAAAAGAAACCAACCTCGACGCCTTGATGGGTAAACTTGAATTAGGAAAAGCACAAAATAAATCGAGCAGCATAGTAATTGTAGCCGAAGGCGAGAAGAATGGTGGAGCTCAGAATATTGCCAACCAGTTGAAAGAAAGAATTGAAGAATATGAAACAAAAGTAACCGTGCTCGGTCATATTCAAAGAGGAGGTAGTCCGACTGTATTCGATCGTATATTGGCAGCTCGCTTTGGCGTAACTGCCGTAGAAACATTATTAGCAGGTGGTAATAAAGTAATGATTGGAATTCGTAATAATGAAGTTTCTTTAACCGAACTTTGTAACGCCACAAAACAACACGATCCACTCGATGAAAAGCTATTCAGAATAGCCAATATTTTGTCGTATTAACATGCAACGTATAATTTAATAAGTGATTTGTCGTTATTGGCAAAGTTCTCTACCAAATGAAAAAAATATTTCTCTTATCAATTTGTTTATCCTTTGCGGGTTTTAGTAATGCGCAAGAATCGTTAACCGATAAACAGGGTCATCCGATTTTGCCAAAAGCTGGCGATTATAGTCTCGGATTTGATGCCGCTCCGTTTTTTACATATTTCGGAAATCTCTTTAACCAAGGTTCAAATAATTCTCCGGAGGTTTTGTTTACCCAACAACACCCTATGACCATTTCAGGCTTGTATCTTAAAAAAGATAACTTGGCGTATAGAGGGAAAATTCGCGTAGGCTTTGGTACTCAAAAGTCGGATACATTGGTGAAAAAAAATGGAAGTACTAATCTCAATGAAACGGTTGCGAACGAAACCAAACGAAATACCAGCAATATTGTTTTAGGATTTGGTATTCAGAAGTGGAGAGGTTACGGAAGGGTAAGAGCTTTTTATGGGGGAGAAATTTTATTCGGAGTAAGTACCGATAAAACCACATATACCTACGGAAACGATCTCAGTAATGAAAATCAAGATACCCGAAATACTTCGTATAAACCGGGAAATACAATTGCTTTTTCGCTGCGCGGAATTATAGGCGCTGAGTATTTCTTTGCTCCAAAAATTTCGATTAGTGCCGAATACGGCTGGGGTCCATCCGTTGTCTCTAAAGGTCAAGGAGAATTGGTAGTTGAAAAATGGAATGGGGGAGGACTCGAAAGCGTTACTTCTCCTACTGGAAAATCGTCGAAGTTTTTTTTCGACAACGATAATAACGGTGGATCAATTAACTTAAATATTTACTTCTAATAATTGAAAAATAATCAATTTCGCAGAGCGAAAAAATACATAAAAAAAGAGGAGGTCTAATTTAGATCTTCTCTTTTTTTTGCTTTATTGTTTTAATGAGCATTATACTCTTCCCACGTTTTAGATATGTAGATATTATCACCGAAATATTTTAAAACAGGTATCAGTTGTTCTGGAGTTTGATAGCCTGGAAGTGGTGTTAAAAGTTGGTATTTATCGTCCATAAAAATAAATGAGGGGAAACTCATTTTTCCTTGTAAAAGAGAAAGCGCTAATTCATTCGATTTATATTCGGATTTATATACGAAGTCTTTTCCTTTAAAACGAATAGTATCTTTTGTTTCTGCATCCAACTTCACAGCATAATAATGGTCGTTCATATAGCGAACAACAGCAGTATCTTTAAAGGTAGAAGCATCCATGCGTTTACACCATCCGCACCATTGCGTATAAGTATCGATAAATAATTTTTTTGGTGCTTTATCGTTCAATGCTACGGCTTGCTCAAAACTCATCCAGTGGATTCCGTTAGGATCGTATTTTTCATGCTCTGTTTGAGCATTACAAGAAGAAATCGAGAAATAGCTTATTAAAATTATAAAACTGAATATTTTTTTCATCATTTGCGGTTGTACGTGCAATTTTAAATAAAGATCACATTATTTAACATCGCCCATTAATTTTCTTATCAATGGCGAAATAATTATTAAAACAACTCCGGCAACTATTGCATAAAGAGCAAATTCCTTATACCCATTTGTATACGAAATTAATTTATCCATTGTAGATGCATTTTCAACATTCGATACTATACTTGCTCCAAATAAACCGGCTACATATTGACCATAAGCACTTGCTAAAAACCACATCCCCATCATTACACCTTGTAGTCGAGCAGGCGATAATTTTGTCATGATTGATAATCCTATTGGCGATAAACACAATTCGCCTAATGTAACTATAAAATAGGCCATCGTAAATACATCAAGCGATGCAATACCATTTACATTCGCAAAAAATTTAGTGGCATAAAAAGTATAAAAAGCGAATCCTAAAAACAAAAATCCAAGTCCGAACTTAACAACTGTGTTAGGTTCAATTTTTCTTTTTGCCATGGCAATCCAAATTAATCCAATTATTGGTGCAAAAAGAATAACGAATAAGGCATTTGAAGAATTGTTAACTCCATTAGGATCTAATGTAAATGTTCCAAGTATTTTGTCGCTCAAATTATTAGCTGCAAAAATACTTAGCGAACCACCTGCTTGCTCATAAATTGCCCAAAAGACTACTGAAAACAAGATAAATAATAATGCTGCAATTAGTTTTTTTACCTCGTCACGTGAATGCTTTGTCATTTCATAAGCCAGATAAATCAAACTAAATGGTCCTATGGTGTACATAAACCAATCAGTATATACTGTATTGGCTACCATTTTCATGATTAACGGAATGGAAAATATTCCTCCAATATAAACAGCATATTCATACCATTTTTTACCATTATAAAATACCCCTTCTTTTTTATGTTCCAAAGGAGAAAGTCCAATGGTTCCTAATGATCGACGTGTAAAAACAAAAGTGATTAAACTAATGGTCATTACAATGGCCGCTAATCCAAAGGCAACATTCCATCTTAAATTTTCAGGAACAAAACTTTCTAAAAAAGTACCTTTACCTATAGCAATGCAAGCATAACCTCCTAATAAAGCACCTATATTAATTCCTGAATAGAAAACTGAAAAACCTGCATCTCTTCTAATATCTCCTGCTTTGTATAACGAACCAACCATTGTAGAAATATTGGGCTTGAAAAAACCAGTTCCAATAATATTGAAACTAATTCCTAAAAAGAAATAAGCTTTTGGATCAATAGCCAATATACAACTACCTATTATCATTAATAAACCACCCCAAAACAATGACTTTCTAAATCCTAATATTTTATCAGCAAACAATCCACCAATAAATGTAAAGGCATATACAAATGCTTGCGTAGCCCCATATTGCAGGTTAGCCACTTTTTCATCCATGAATAATTGGTTTATCATGAAAAAAGTAAGCATTCCGCGCATCCCGTAAAAGCAAAAGCGCTCCCACATTTCAGAGAAGAACAAATACCATAACTGTTTTGGGTATTTGCCTTTAAAGTCTTGAATTTCGTCGAGTGTTGCTTGCATATTTCTTTGTATATTTATTCAAAGAAAGTCTATTTAGGAGAATTAGCCAAAAATCATAAAAAAGGAAGTCCCGCTTTTGGGGCGGGACTTCCTTAAAGTTTATTTTTCTATTAGTTTACTCCATGCATCATTTTACTGATTTTACGGAATAAGGCTAATAAGATTAACGATGCTGCACCGCTTAAAACGATGAATACGCAAAAGAAAATAAACAAGTTAGAGATTTCAATTCCCATAAAGCTAGGAATTGCAGTTCCTGCTGCTGAAGGTTCTTCTCCCGCTCCAGGAGGAATTAATGCGCTTAATGTTCCTGCAAATTTATTGGCAACTGCATTCGCTAAGAACCATGTTCCCATTAACAATGAGGATAAACGCGCAGGTGCTAATTTACTCACCATACTTAATCCTATAGGTGAGAGGCAAAGTTCTCCCATTGTATGTACAATATACAAAGCAAATAACCAGAACATCGCAATTTTTGTTGATGCAGAAATTCCGTGAACTGCATACGCTATTATCACGAATCCTAATGCTACTAATCCTAATCCCATCGCCATCTTTAACGGTGATGAAGGTTCCATATTTACTTTCGCTAATTTTCCCCATAACATAGTGAAGAATGGAGCTAAAATAATAATAGCAAGAGGATTAATTGACTGGAACCATGGTGAAGGGAATTCGCTTAAATGGATATCAGAAATTTCACCTATCAGCGTTAACGCTACAATTATAGCGACACCGATGACTTGCATTCCTGTTATTGTTTTTTTGCTCCATTCAAAGAACCACCCTAGCGCTTTTCCTAGGAAGAAAATAATAACAGATAATAATGCTGTAATTATAAATTTGCTGATGTGAATATCAATCGCTCTGTCAACTTGTTGATCGGCGAAGAGTGTAAGTGAAGCTCCTGCTTGTTCGAAACATGCCCAGAAGAATATCACGAAGAAGGCAAGAATGAAGATGACGATGATACGCTCTCTTTCGTCTTTCGTTAATGATTTATCAGTCAAAATAACCAATGGCATAATAATAAATGATGCGTAAATTAAATAGCCAACAAGATCGAGATGCTCAATCATATATGACATTGAATTAGGATCTGCTAATGCACCTGCACTAAAGATCATTGCCACAATATTTTTGAAATTTAATAAGCCGAAAATCAATAGAATTGATCCGATAATTGTTCCATATGTTTTTGCATCTACTTTTGCTACAGGCATTCCTAATGGCTTGCCATCCGGTCCATTTAGATGTTTGTTTTTCAATAATTCAAATGAAATCAAACTTGCAATCATTCCAATTGCAGCAGCAAGGAATCCGAATTTGAATTCAGAGAAACTTCCGCAAATAAGTGGCGAGAAGAATGCTCCCATGTTTATCCCCATGTAGAAAATGGTAAAGGCTCCATCAACGCGTGAGTCGTTTTGAGGATATAATTGTCCTACCATGGTTGAGATATTCGGCTTGAAGAAGCCGTTACCGATGATCAATAGTGTTAATCCAGCCCACATAAATGTTAGTGCCGATGTCGATTGAACATCTGGTGTTGCCATGCTCGCACTTAAATAAAGGAATAATTGACCAATGGCCATCAAAATTCCTCCGTAGAGAATACTTCTTCTATTACCCCAGAATTTATCACATAAATAACCGCCTAATAGGGGGGTTAGATATACGAGTCCGGTGAAGCTTCCATATATATTTGATGCAAATGCTTTATCAATAAATAAAGCTTTGGTCATATATAATATGAATATGGCACGCATGCCATAATAACTGAAACGTTCCCACATTTCAGTAAAGAATAAGAGATATAGGCCTCTTGGGTGGCCTTGCTCAGAAGTTTTGCTCATGATTTTCTCAGGTTGTTGTATTAGAGGCCTCCAATATAATAAAAAGTTCAAACGATGGGCAAATTAATCGACCATTCGGCTACGCGTTTTCCTTAATTCATTGATTTCATCTACCTTTTATTCAATTTGGTTAGGTGTTCAATTTCTTTCTTTCCCTCTTTTAGCCCATTTCATTTCGTCTCCGTATCTTCGTCATCTGAATCAATTCTTATAATTATGTTCGATATTTTAAGTAAACTGGGCGATGTGAAGAAAAAAATGGAGGAGATCAAATCTCGTCTAGATGTGGTTTGTGTGGATGGTGAAGCCGGTAACGGAAAAGTGAAGGTAACGGTGACTGGTAACCGAAAATTGAAGTCTATTTATATCCACGATTGTTTGCTTTCTGTGGATGCTAAAGAGGAATTAATCGACTTACTCGAAATGGCTACAAATAGCGCATTAGAGAATGCCGAGCAGGTTTCTGAGGCTGAAATGAAGGCGGCAGGCCGCGATTTTTTACCTGGGATGCCTGGATTTTAACTTTAATTTATTTGATAATGATGCATCTGCAAAAAGTCAACTTTTTATTACTCGAATTCCCCGAACGATTACATGAACTCCATCCCCACGCTGTTCCTCAATGGGGTAAAATGAACGTTCAGCAGATGATTGAACATATGGTTGATGCGGTAAGTAATGCAAATGGAAAAATTAGTCTCCCTTTGGTTACTCCGGTCGATAAATTACAACTGTTCAGGGACTTCATGTTAAGTGATAATGATTTTCGTCCCGATACAAAAAACCCTTTAATGCCCGAGATTCCTGCACCCGTGCATTTCGAGGATATTCAAAAGGCTATAGGAAAGTTGCGCATCGAACTTTCTGATTTTGTGGATTTCTACAAGGAAATTCCTGAAAAGAAATTTTTGAATCCTATTTTCGGTGAGCTAAATTATGAAGAGTGGACGCATTTATTGAATAAACATGCCCATCATCATTTGCGTCAGTTTGCAATGATTATTTAATGTAAATATCGCGTCGCGTAATATTTTGAAGGATTCCTAAGGAGTCTGTATACACGTCGAAATAATCGAGCTGTATTTTAATGGATTGACCTATTTGCGTTAATGTACCCGACGTACCCGTAAAACTATGTATCGATGTATCTGTTGGCGTCATGCAATAAAACGATTGAGTAGCTAATGCGAAGGTCGATGTTGCGGGATCAAATGTTAATTTAGGATCAGCTAAAAAACTATCGCCGATTTTGAAAATTTTAAGGCTGTTGTTTTGCGTTTCTCCAGCTTGAATGGAGGTAGTCCAGTGCGTGGTGTCGATGCCGGTTACTGTTGTACAGGTATATTGACCCGATAAATAATTAAGTGAATTTAATACATGAACCGAGCGTGTCAATGAATCTTTTAATCCGCCTGAATCATATACCACGTAACTTATTGTATAAATACCAACCGAGTCTACATTAACATTCCCGCTAATAACTACCGATGAATTCAAATTGCCATCTTCGGGATCAATGGCTGTAGCGCCTAATTCAATGTACATTGAGTTTAAAATTATAGTAATAGGCGAGCCACCGTTGAGATTTAAGGTAGGACTGATATTTGGCTTTGCCGATACTTGTAAAATAAATGTTTTTGAAAACGATTTCCCTGATTCGGAAGTGGCAGTAACGGTAATGGAGTAACTACCAGTATCTGTTTGATTGGTATTAATAGTTTGTATACATGAAAAATCGGCCGTTCCTGATGCCGGACTAAATTTGATGGATGTTCCTGAAGGTAATCCCGCTACTGTAAAATGTACTTCTTCATGTTTTCCGCCAAGGTAAAGTACCGTTACCGTTCTGCTGATACTGTCAGTAGGGTAAAGCGCAATGTTTTTTAAACCATTGATTTTAAAATCCATGCCATTGTCTTCCTCTTTAGTACAGGCATTAAATAATGTTGAAAGGCTAATAATTAGTAGCAGATAAAAAGTGTTTTTTCTCATAATGACATGCCTAAATTATAAAATAAAAAGGTAAATATATCGGCTTGCTCATCAATCAACTTCGATTTCGGTTTTCCCGTTCCGTGTCCTGCATTCGAATCTATTCTAATTAACATCGGACGATCTCCTTTGTATTTATCTTGAAGCGTAGCCGCAAATTTAAATGAATGTGCAGGCACAACGCGGTCGTCATGATCGGCCGTAGTTACCATGGTGCAAGGATATTGTATATTCTCTTTTAAATTGTGTAGCGGTGAATAAGAATACAGCGCATTAAATTGTGTACTATCGTCACTGCTGCCATAATCTCCTGTCCACGACCAACCTATGGTAAATTTGTGGAATCGTAACATATCCATTACGCCAACTGCCGGTAATGCTACTTTAAATAATTCGGGACGTTGCGTCATTGCAGCGCCAATTAATAAGCCACCGTTCGAGCGACCACTAATGGCAAGCTTAGATGAACTTGTATACTTTTCTTTAATTAAGTATTCAGCTGCAGCAATAAAATCATCGAAAACATTTTGTTTTTTAAGCTTTGTTCCCGCCTCATGCCATTCACTACCATATTCGCCTCCTCCTCTTAAACAGGGCATTGCAAAAATACCACCGCTCATTAAAAAAACTAAGCGCTCGGCTTTAAATTCGGGAGTCTTGCTGATATTAAACCCTCCATATCCGTAAAGTAGAGTAGGGTTGTTCCCATCTAGAGTAATCCCTTTTTTATGCACTATAAACATCGGAATTTTGGTGCCATCTTTCGATGTGTAAAATATTTGTTTGGTTTCAAATATTTCGGGATCGTAAGGTAATCGTGATTTAAATTGATCGTATCTTTTGTTATTAAACATATTGTAACGATACACGTGAGCAGGGCTAGTGAAATTGGAAATAGAGACAAAAAGGTTGGTGTCTTTTTGAGAGCCAACCATTCCATCTACGGTGCCGATCATTGAGGTTGATAATTCGCCTTTAAATAAACCATTGAAATCGAACATCAGCATTTTACTCATGGCATCTTGCATGTAATGCACTACAATATTTTTATAACTTAATACAGCCCCTTGTAAGATATCTTTCGTCTCTGGAATTAAATCCTTCCACATTGCCGGTAAAGGGAAATTAGGATCTATTTGAATGATTTTTTTATGTGGAGTTTTAAAGTCGGTTATGAATATTAATTTACCATTTACCAAACCGATAAATTCGAAATCATTATTAAATGATTTTACAATTGGCTTGAATACTCTTTTGTTTCCTGTTAATGATTGTATCGTTATATTATTTCCACTAGTGCCTTCCGAACCTGCAATTATGAGCATCGATTCATCTTCACTTACCATGGCCGAAAAATTTCTCAGTGGATGTTCTTTATCTTCGAATATTAATGAATCTTTGCTTTGATCAGTATTTAATTTATGATAATAAATTTTGTGATATTCGTTTTTTGCAGTGTACATAGAATCTCCATTTTCGGAGTCATAACGACTGTAAAAAAAACCGTCTTTATACCAAGCTGTATTCGAGAATTTAACCCCATTTAAAACTTCTGGTAACGATTTTTTCGTTTTTGTTTCCATAATACGGATCACATTCCAATCGCTACCAGCATGTGCTACTTGAAAAGAAAGGTGCATGCCATCGTTAGATGCAGTTGTTTCTGTAATATAGGTGGTGCCGTCGGTTGATAGTTTGTTTTGGTCGAAGTAGGCCATTGGAACATATTCTAACGATCGCATATAATATAATACAGGCTGGTTGGAATTTAATTCGTCTCTGTAATATAAATAGGAACTTCCTGCTCTAATTGGTAACTGGAATTTATTGAAATTCCATAGCGCTTTCATGCTGTCTTTTAATGTCTTGCGGAAAGGTATGCTGTTCAAATAGTTATCGGTAACTTCATTTTCTTCTTTTACCCACTTCTCGGTTTCTGGAGCATGATCATTTTCCATCCAGCGATAGGGATCATAAACAAAATGCCCGAAATAATTATCAACTTTTTCAATTTTTCGAGGCTGAGGATAATTCAATGGCTGGGCTTCAACGAGCATTACTGCAAATAAAAATAGGGCGGTAAGTAGTAGCGATTTCATAGGCTGCAAAATAAAGATTATTTTCGTGAAGATTGTAGTAAGAAATAATACAATTGCAAACTATGAAAAAGAACTTTCTGATAGCTTATGTAGCCTTGGGAATGGCATTGGCCGGTTGTTCCGGAAATAAATCGGACTCAACTGCTTCTACCGATATCGACTTTGATGCCTATAAAGGACGATTTGTCGATAAAATGTGGGAGATGAATCCTTCGGCCGCCATTTATGCCGGATTCCACAATTACGATAGTTTATTGTTGGTTCCCGATGCCGCCGCTCGTGCTGCTTCCGATTTGCAGTATCATGCGATGTTAGACAGCTTAGCCAAGTTCGACGAGAGTAAATTGTCGCAAGCCAATAAAACGGATTTGTGGATGATGCGCGATTATTTAAAGTCGAATATTTGGAGTGACACCGCGTTTAAATCGTTTGAGTGGAATCCATCTTCTTTCAATGTAGCTGGAGAATTCGCCGAAATCCTAAATGGAAATTACGATAAGCTGGATGCTCGTTTAACAATGTTCGACAAGCGCCTTGCAAACGTAAAAGCGTACTATGCTGCCGCAAAAGCGCAAATCACACAACCTACAATTGAGCATACTGATCTAGCTATTATGCAACACGAAGGCTCGGTGGATGAAGTTTTTGGTAAGTCGTTGGCCGATTCGGTGGCCGCATGCGGATTATCGGATGAAACGAAAAAGCATTTATTAGCCTATGCTGATTCAGCGAAATTAGCAATGCTCGATTATGCCAGTTGGTTGAAGGAGAAACGAAAAACAATGACTCCCGAAAATAGCCGCAGCTTCCGAATTGGTAAAGTACTATATGATCAGAAATTTAATTTTGATATTGCTAGCGGCTATACGGCCGAGTCGATCTTTGAAAAAGCAATAAACCGTAAGGCCGAATTGCATCATGAAATGGCGAATCTTAGTCGTCAATTATGGCCTAAATATTTCGGGAAAGCACCAATGCCTGCCGATAGTTTGCAACTTATCCGTCAAATGATTGATGAGTTATCGCTTAAGCATGTTCATCGAGATTCATTCATACAATCTATTAAAGCACAAATCCCTACTTTGGTGAAGTTTATAAATGACAAAAAGTTAATTTATATAGATCCGTCTAAGCCTTTGGTAGTGCGTAAAACACCTGCATATATGGAAGGTAGTGGAGCAGGAGCATCGATTTCGGCCCCAGGCCCGTATGATAAAGGCGGTAATACGTATTACAATGTATCGCCACTTTCTGGTTATAAGCCTCAGGAGGCCGAGAGCTATTTGAGAGAGTATAATTATTATATACTACAAATTTTGAATATTCACGAAGCTATTCCAGGACATTATACGCAATTGGTTTATAGCAATAATTCTCCTTCTCTGATAAAGAGTTTAATGGGAAATGGTGCTATGGTGGAGGGATGGGCCGTTTATTCAGAACGAATGATGTTGGAGAGCGGATACGGAAATAACGAACCCGAAATGTGGCTCATGTATTATAAATGGCACTTGCGTTCGGTTTGTAATACTATTCTTGATTATAGTGTTCATGTGAATAATATGAGCGAGCAAGATGCTATGAAATTATTGGTAGATGGTGCTTTCCAACAGCAAGCAGAAGCCACAGGTAAATGGCGTCGTGTGAAGTTGTCTCAAGTTCAGCTTACGAGTTATTTCACAGGATTTAGCGAGATTTATGATTTGAGAGAGGATATTAAAAAGTCGGATCCGAATTTTGATTTGAAGAAGTTTCATGAGAAATTCTTGAGCTTTGGCTCTGCACCGGTAAAATACATCCGCCAATTGATGATTGAAGATAAAAAGAAATAATTTTTGCGATTTACAATAAACCATTTTTTTATCCGACTGTTATTTTATCGTGGTCACTAAAAAAGATAATATAAATAATCTAGGAAGCCTTCTCAATAAAGAGGGCTTCTTTGATTCTATAGAGTGTGTACATCCTGCGTTTTTTATTCTGCATCCCATTTCGAATGTTTTCTTGAATGCTAATTATTTCAGAAGTATTGAAAAGGGAGGATTTAAGGGATTAACATTTCGTTATTATTTACATCCGCAAAAAAATGGTAGGTTTCATTTTCAATATTTTCAATTGATCGATTTATCTGTGCGCGATCTAGAATCTATCGTAAATTTAGATCCTTATGGTAAAGTGCTTGCCGGTTTATCGGGTGTACTCGATAAGTTTATTTTTGGAATTCAACGCAACAAACCGCATTTCTTGGTGATTTGCGGTAATATGCTGTTGAGTGGTAATCACGGTCTTTACTGCGGCAGCGGAAATCATCAAGCCTTATTAGAAACCATCACGAAAGTGAAACAGGATCTTTCTAAGTCGGGGAAGGTGGCTGCTATGATTGTAAAAGATTTTGAGGCCGATCACGATGCCTTAGGTCCATTGCTGAAGAAAGATAAGTTCCATTCAATGATCATGGATCCGATAATGGAAATGGATCTTGCTCTGAATTGGAAGTCGTTCAGCGATTACTTGGCAGCGATGTCGTCAAAATACCGCGTGCGTGCCAATAATGTGAGGAAAAAATTAGCCGATACTACTATCAAGCAATTTTCGCTTGCCGATGTGGAAGAACATTATGATCGTCTCGAATTCCTTTATAAATCGGTTCAACAAAAGAGTCCGATTCGCTTGATGCAATGCAGCTTTTTATATCTCAAAAATTTGATGACATATATGTCGGAAAAGGTAGTCATGAAAGCTTATATAGAGAATGGAGAAATCGTCGCTTTCCTCTGTGGAATCAAGAATGGGAAATCGCTCGAAGCGCATCATATCGGTATCGATTATAAGTATAATAAGAGCCACGCATTATATCAGAATATCCTATATGATTTTATAGAGATGGGAATTCAGGAATCGATGAATCATATTTCCTTCGGAAGAACTGCGATGGAGATGAAGTCGACGGTAGGCGCGGTGCCGGTAACGTATAATGCATATATCCGTTTCGAAAACCGAGTTGTTAATTCGTTGATTTGTCATTTTTTACCTGACGAGCCGGCGGGCGATTGGGTGCAACGAAATCCGTTTAAATAGAACTTTAAAATGCTTTAACTAGTATTATTTCAAATAAGTAAAATAATTAAAGTAAAAGTTTGAGCATTTTTATATTTCCTTTTACCTTGATATTTATAAAAAAAAAATTAAATAGCTATTTTAACTTGTATTTTGAAATTCACTTTTCCCTTTTAAAAATTTGACTATTTAATTTATTGCTGATATGATCTTTTCGCCGATAATTCGCTTATGTGAAAAAAAATATCAAACGATTTTCATTGCCAATTATAGATGTATTCACTTTAAATGGGCTTTATTTACAATTTGGACTATAGATTGACTCTTTTTTTTATTAATAGGATATTATATCAAAAATATAATAAAACCTATTTAAAACCTAATATTATTGAATAAAAATGGCGGAAGCATTTTTTTAATACTCTTCAATTAAACTTACAGAATCGTTTTAATCTTCTAATTAGCTTTTACAAAAATCCAATTATATCATAAATTTTAATGCAATCAAATTTAGATTCAATGTACATTTGATTTTTCGATTTATTAAAATAATTAACCTTTTAGATTTTTAATGTGCAGATCAATATTTTTTATTCAAGCCCTTTCAACCTACATTCACCCCCAATTTTCGGAAGTTTACACAAAAAACGATTACGCCTTTTTGAGTTGCTCTAACTTGCACGTATTGTGAGAAAGATAGGACTATTATTATTGATGACGGCAGCGATGTTATCCCTCCAGGAATCATCAGTGCGTGCAGGAAATATTGATATTCCTGTAGCAGGAAAATCATGTCTTTCATCCTTATCAGTTTCGTCTTATCCTATGGCATATCCAAATCCATTTAGAGGTGAAACAAGTATCTTTTATAAAGCCGATAAGGATGAAACAATAGCCTTAAGGCTTTTTAGTGAAGAAGGAAAATTGATTGATGTAATTTACAGCGGTAAGGTGGAAAAAGAAACGATTAATCGTTTTGAACTTGACGGAAAATACATGCCCCCGGGTGTCTATTATTATTCTATAGAGAATGGTGAGAAAATTGTTCACAAGCGACTTGAATTAGTCCGGTGAACGTAAGAGGTGTTTTTATGGTTTGATTGAGCATTCGTGGTCTTTGATGATCTCGTTTGCAATTAAGAGGGATGCCACCGTAAGATGGCATCCCTTAATTATTCTTTTTTTCGTTTATAATTAGTTCATATTGGGATAGAGACTTTTTACTACATCCCACTTAGCTGTTTGTCCTTCGGATATTTAATGGAATAACTTAGCGTTTTCTTTATTGATTCTCCTACCTGGAGTGTGATTTTCCATTTCACAATTCCACTACTAGTTAATTGTATTCCTCCACTTAGTTCAATTATTTTTATTTCAATATCTTTTTCCTGACTAACGGGTACTTGATCTTCGATTACAATAGTAATTGGTTCTTTTTTGGTATTGCGAACAGTAAGTTCGTATGCAAATGATCTTTCTTTATTTCCTCCAAATAGTTTTGAAGAGGTGAGTTCTTTTACTTTTTCGCGATTGAAGTTGATGCGTTGATCACGGCCTAACGATAGTGTTAAGGTATCATTGGTTTCTTCAGGATTTATATATGATTGTCCTACATATGCTCCGTCGAAGTAAATATTGGCTTGTCCAGGCGCAAGGTTTAAATTTTCCCAACCAGTAATTTGTGCAGTAAGGAATGCGTCATTGTCCATTTTCGGTACAGCTATATATTCGTAGTTGGCATCCGTTGTATAGTGTTGAATTTCTACTTGTGTTTCTAAGCTGCCTGAAGATATGTTATAGTGTCCCGGAATTTCATACGCAATATTTAATTGATTTTGGGAAATGGTTGCATTGTCCCATTTCATTACGTTTTGAGATACATTGGCTTCTTTTTCCATCATCATGGCAGGGGCGCCTGCCGTCATTGCATTACTATACCCATCAACACGCAGGCCTCTCATCTGCACATTCGGTTGTGAAAATCCTACAACCCATGGGTATAATTCAGGCTTATTTCCACTTTGAGAAGGGTTACCAGTAGTAAGCGATAATGCAACGTTTTTCCAGTCTTCACCGGTTGATTGATTCACTTTTGCTTTGAAAATAATTTCTACGGGACTCTTTACATCTTTTACTCTTAAATCGTAGAAAGGCTGCCAGCTTACATTACTCTCGATAAGATAACTGAATTCGAAGTTGACTAGCGACTTCGATTTTCCATCAACAGTTACAATAATATTTCCTTCCGGTTGATTATTGCGGACATTAATTTCGTTAATTTGATTATCGATTTTTGATAATTGCTCTTGAAGTTTCTTTTGTTGCAGACTATTATCGAGAATATCATCTTTAATAGCCAATAATTTTTTGCTGAAATATTCAACAATAGGCTCTAGCTCATCTGAAATTACTCCTGTATTATTCCCTCCTATCGATTTGTTAGCTTGTAAAAAAGAAACAGTTTCGTTTAATACTGCAATTTTATTGTTTACCAAGCTTAATTTGTATTGAACTGTGTCGTGTTGTTCTTCAAGGTTCAATTGTTCTTTAGTTTTCCGATTGGCCGTTAAATAATTCTGTTTATAATTTACCGATAAAATGGTGGCATCGCCTAAACCTTTTACTGTTATACTTTGAGGATTAATGTAAGGTGAAAGTCCATCGAAAATAACTTCCTGATTTCCCAAATTTACAACGGCCTTGCCGGTTCGTGTTACTAGGGCTCCGTTTTGGTAGATTTTTACTTCTTTAATATCGGTATTGTTGATTCTGATTCTCTCTTGAGAGAATAAAAGTGAGCTGTTTAATATAAGCAGCATAAATAATAAGGTCTTTTTCATTTGAATTGGGCTATTCATGTTTGTTAAAATTAAGAATTCTTTGCACCTGATACTTTTAGATTAATAATTCCATAAAAGAAATAATAGCCCCATTTATGCCTATGCATGAGTTTTTAATAGGGCAATTGAAAGACATCTGTATGTCGTGATTTTTCTTTATTAATTGAATAGTAATCACATGTTGTATACAATAGTATTAAGTGTACTTTTGCGTTGTTATGTATTTAAGTCGTTTAGCGCTGTTCAATTTTAAAAATTATAGCGAAGCTGAGTTTGATTTCAGTCCCGGAGCCAACGCCCTTACTGGTGCTAACGGCAGTGGCAAAACAAATATACTCGACGCTATCCATTATTTATGTCTTTGTAAAAGTTATTTTCATTCAACCGATAGTTTGAATATTCGTCACGACTCTGCATTTTTCTCGATTGCGGGGAAGTTTCATTTGGGGGAAGGAGAGGGCGGTGACGATGTTTTTGTGGGTATGAAAGCGGGACAAAAGAAGATTGTTAAGCGTAACCAGAAGGAATACAATCGTTTTAGTGAGCATATTGGTTTGTTGCCGGTAGTAATGGTGGCTCCCATCGATCAGGAGCTTATAACAGGTCCAGGCGATGAGCGCCGAAAATTAATGGATAACATCATTAGTCAATATGATCATCTGTACCTCGAGAACTTGGTGAATTATAACAAGGTACTTCAACAAAGAAATGCGCTTTTAAAACAATCTGGAAAAGGTGCCTATGTGGAAGCGTCGATGTGGCAAATATGGGATGAACAATTGGCTGTTTATGGTACACGCATACATGAAGCAAGAAAGGAATTTATTGCTCGTTTTGTACCTGTATTTAATCGTTATTATGCTTACTTAACCGATGATAGTGAACAAGTGAATTTTGGATATGAGTCGAAATTGCACGTTGAGCCGTTAATCAGTTTATTGCAAAAAGCACATAGCCGCGATTTGATGTTGCAATACACTTCGGTTGGGGTGCACCGCGACGATTTAGAACTTCTGCTTAATAACTATCCAGTAAAGAAAATTGGATCTCAAGGTCAGCAGAAGTCGTTTGTATTGGCCGTGAAATTAGCTCAGTTCGAATTAATAAAAGAGTCGAGTGGGGTGAAGCCGTTTTTATTACTCGACGATATTTTTGATAAACTCGATATCCATCGAATTACTCGATTGATGGAGCTTGTGAGTAATGATACCTTCGGACAACTATTTATTACCGACACCGCTGAGGAACATATTAGGGGTGTTTTTGAAAAAATAAATGTTGGGTTGAAGGTTTTTCAATGCAAAAAGTAAATTTTGAATTACTGGCGCCATTCTTTGGGGAACACAGATTATCCTCGATGGGGCTAAAAAGATTTGAAAAGGATTTTAATATTAGCAAAGAAGCATTGTAATAAACCCTGAATAGTGTTGTTCGGGATTTTTTTATTACGGAAATAATATCGACTCTAATTTAGGGGATTGGCTGATGCGTTATTTTGATTAGGCTCAATGACCACAAAATTCATTCATTCAGTCATTGATTTTATTTTCCGCTTCGCTGCAGAATGGTACGCACGGTATAAAAAAGAATTTTAAAATCGAGAGCTAACGACATGTTTTCAATGTAAATAATGTCGTATTTCAATCGCTGTATCATTTGAGTTACATTCTCTGCATATCCATATTTCACTTGTCCCCAAGAGGTAATTCCAGGACGAACTTTGTGGAGGTGACGATAATGCGGTGCTTCTTGCATGATCTGATCAATAAAATATTGTCGCTCAGGCCGAGGTCCTACCATCGACATGTCGCCAATTAAAACATTATAAAATTGCGGAATTTCATCAAGACGAACTTTTCGCATAAACTTTCCAAATGGTGTAATGCGCGAGTCGGAGGAACTACTCAACATTGGTGTTCCTTTTTCGGCACCTACAAACATTGAACGGAATTTATAAATCGTAAAAGGATTTCCATGTAATCCTATTCGCTCTTGCGCAAAGAAAACAGGTCCGCGAGAAGAAAACTTAATAATGAGTGCGGTGAAAATATAAACGGGCGATAATAGGAATAAAAAAAATAAAGAAACTGTAATGTCGATTATACGCTTAAATGATTGTTGCCAAACGGGCATTAAACTCGGATTAATAATAATTAATGGCGATCCAAAAATGGATGTCATTTTTACTGAGCCTGATAATATATCATACATATCGGGCATTATTTTAATGATGAGATCTTTGTCTTCGAGCTCATTAATAATTCGTCCGATAAATTCGTGTTCAGAAGATTCGATGGCAATAATTACTTCTTCAATATGATATTGATCAATTATTTTTGAAAGATCTTCTAAGCCCCCTAAATGAGCAAGATTGTCTTTGAAATATTTTCCGTTATTATGGTCAATGTGGATGAAACCAACAAATTTATAACCTTGACTTAATGGCTCCGATTCTAATTCAGTATATAATCCTACCGCACGTTGTGAACTACCAATAATAAGAGTGGGAAAACCTATTTTACGGCTTTTTATCTTTCGAGATGTATAAGTGGTAATTAAAAAACGGAATAGGATAGTAATGAAAAAATGAAGCGAAAACAACGCCATAAAAGTGCTGTAATAACTGCGGTAAGAAACGATAACATCGTCGAGTAATAGCGAGAAGAAAATAATAATACATCCAATCAAAGAAACGATAAGCGTTTGACCAAATTCCTTTAAACGTGATTTTCGATAGATGTCATTATAGGTCCCCATTAAGGAATACACAATAACCCACGCAACCGGGAGTACTGTTATGCCCATAAAGAAGTTTTTATCGGGCTGAATGGGTAATTTATAACCATATAATACCGATTCAATCTCAATCTTACGATAAAGATAAAAGATGCTCCATGCCAAAGTAGCTGCCAATAAATCGGCAAATAAATACTTTGTTATTTGTAATACGCGATTCATTAGTTACTTATCAGCTTCACATTATCGATATATAAAGTCCCGGATGATTCTCCGCTTGCTAGTTGCATGTAGAAATAGACTTTAAATTTTGCGATATCGAAATTCGCATTCACGAACTTGCTTAGGTTTATATAGGTTTTGTTCCAATCGATACTAGGATTAAAGAGGATCACCGGAATATTTCTTGTGTCATTCGAAAGTATTCCTTTTAAACCCACCGTAAATGCATGGTTGCATTTGTAATTTAATTCTAGGTAAATATCTTTTCCTCTTGCCAAATAATAGCCGTCATTTACACTGGTTGCTTCAATAATATAATTGGCCGATGTGGCTTCTAATCTTAGACTACGTTGCCCTTCAAATACAATTGTTGAATCAATGGCTAGGCCTGCTAGTGAATTGGAAGTGGTTTCCATACTGATTCCTCCTCCACTGGTATCTTTTTCGAAATCTTCGTACCATGTATATGACAAAGCAGGAAAATAAGAAACAGGAAAGGTATCAACTATGGTGGTTTGTCCAGGCATGAAATTGAGCGTTGTGGTATAACCTTTATATAATGGATAGGCCGATCTAGTAGCTGCAATTCCATTTTCATAAATGCCAGGCAGCAATATGACTTGTTTACTTCCTGATTCAAGTACCGGAATTTTTGCAGGCAATTCAAAAGTGCCGAGGTATTGGTTATTTACATAAACCCAAACATCTTTCACCTTATTAGAATTACTTCCTTGGTTCGGATAGTTTGAACTTACAGCAACATGATTTACTTCCAAATAGGCAGGTTGTGGTTCTGCTGGATTAATAATGTTACAGCTTTGCACGGTGAGCGCAAATGCAACAAAAAACAAATAAAAGACCGTACGAAGTGAATGCATATTGGAGCGGTATTAGGAAATTATTGCAGGTAACGACTTTAATTTATCGGCAATTTGGTGAGCTATAACTAAGGCAGTGTAGCCGTCTTCTATTGGAACTAACGGCTTACGGTCGTGTAAAATTGCATCAGCAAACGAATCAAGCTCTTCTTTTATTGCGTTGGTTTCATCCACCTTTGGATTTTCGAAGTAAATCTGCTTCGAACCTTTGTTTTCTCCTAAGTCGATAGTAAGCGCTAATGGATCAGGTGTGCCGTGAACTTCTTTTAATCGTACCACTTCTGTAGTTTTTTTTAAAAAGTCGACAGATATATAGGCATCTTTTTGAAAGAATCGAGTTTTTCGCATGTTCTTCAATGAAATACGGCTGGCTGTGAGATTGGCCACACAACCATTGTCGAATTCAATGCGAGCATTGGCAATGTCAGGGGTGTCACTCACTACAGCAACTCCACTTGTACTTATTTTTTTAACTGTCGATTTTACAGTGCTTAATACAATGTCAATGTCGTGAATCATTAAATCCAATACAACCGATACATCAGTACCTCTCGGGTTAAATTGTGCTAATCGATGAGTCTCAATAAACATCGGTTGCTTAATGTAGGATACTGCTGATTTAAACGCGGGATTAAATCGTTCTACATGGCCCACTTGAACCTTTACATTCGCTTCTTCCGCAAGTCCCATCATTTCTTTTGCCTCCGCAACGCTGTTGGCTAATGGTTTTTCTATAAAAATATGTTTCGAAAGGCGCAATGCTTTAACGGCACATTCATAGTGATTAACAGTGGGAGTAACAATATCAATTACATCACACAAATGTAATAAACGGTCAATCGAATCGAAATAAGTTACGCCTGGTACTTGTTGCGCCGTATTCGGATCTGGATCATAAAATCCTACTAATTCATATTTAGGTAGTTCTTGAATTAACCGGATATGTATTTTACCCAGATGCCCAGCTCCTAAAACTCCGATCTTTAACATTCCTGAAATTTTGTGCAAAATTACAGCATTTTTCAATCTGTCCTTGTTGAAAACATAAAGGAAGATGATAACATTTTTCTCTTTCGTTACCAATTCAATCTCTAATTTAGCACTGTGAACTTGAATGATACCTTCCGCCATCAGGGATTAAGGCGACAATTAAAAGATCTTCTTAAGGAGAAAGGAATTACTAATCAATTGGTTTTAGATGCAATAGGTAAGATTCCGCGCCATCTTTTTATGGATAATGTCTTTTTAGAATACGCTTATCAAGATAAAGCTTTCCCCATCGATTGCGAGCAAACAATCTCTCAACCTTTTACGGTGGCTTATCAAACGCAACTGCTCGACCCTATAAAAGGGGAGAAGGTGCTGGAAATTGGAACTGGTTCGGGCTACCAATCTTGTGTATTGGCCGAAACAGGGGCTAAAGTTTTTACTATTGAACGTCATCGCCCTCTTCATGATGCTACTAAAAAGCGTTTTGAAACACTTGGGTATTTTTCAATAAAGTCGTTTTATGGCGACGGATTTAAGGGACAAGCTTCTTTTGGTCCTTATGATAAAATATTGGTAACTTGCGGTGCACCCGAGATTCCTGCGTCGTTAGTGGCGCAATTAAAAGTGGGTGGTTTAATGGTGATTCCAGTTGGAAATGCATTGGCTGAGCAAACAATGACCACTGTTATTAAAAAATCAGAAACAGAGGTCGACATTTTCGAATTTGATACATTTCGCTTTGTTCCAATGCTTCAGCAAAAAGCTCGATAAGCAACCTCCCAATAATTTAAATTCGGTTAATTCAATAATGGATTTTGCTTTTTTGCCGAATTGAAATGAATGATAAATAATACGTATAAAGCATTATGTAATTCAGAGAATGCAAATCTATTATAATTAATAATATTAAATATTCAAACTTAAAGGACGTTTCGACACTGCTTTGTAATTGGCTTGATGGACAATTTGGAGGAATTTTTTCAATTCCAATTTCCGAAGCATATGCTATTCAACAAGACAAATTTGATTTTATCAAAATGTCGAAGGCGTTTGATGAACCATTTAAAGGTCCATTTGATAGATTAGATATTTAGTTAGAAAAGGAATTTGAAAAAGACTCATCAGAATTGACGTTTGAAATTGAATTATTATTAACTGAAACAAACTGCAGCTAAAAGCGTGCAAGCGACATAACCCTGCCGAAGGCGCAACTCAGGGTAACGAGCGTCCTTACGTGAACATTTTATAGCTTGAATTATGGGAAGGGCGAATTTCAGTGTAACTTCGTGGCCAATAAATAATGCATCTCATGGCGGTAAAAAAAGCAGTTAAGCCTTCTCTTAAAGCGAAGCAGGTTGTGAAGTCGGGCAAGCCGATAATTCTTATTTCTAACGACGACGGAATCACCGCGCCTGGATTGAGAAACTTGGTTGAAGTAATGAAAACAATAGGGGAGGTGGTTGTAGTTGCTCCCGATAGTCCACAGTCGGCTATGGGTCATGCAATAACTATTAATAAGCCTTTGCGTCTCGATAAAGTAGATATTTTTCCTGGCGTATTATCGTATCAATGTTCGGGAACACCAGCCGATTGCGTGAAGTTGGCGGTGAATAAAGTACTTCGCCGAAAACCGGATTTATTGGTTTCGGGAATTAATCACGGATCAAATTCTTCCATTAACGTTATTTATTCAGGTACCATGTCGGCAGCCATGGAAGGTGCGATCGAAGGAATACCATCTATCGGATTCAGTTTGTGTAATTTTAGTCTCGACTCTGACTTTACAGCCGCAAAGCATTTTGTGAAGATTATAGCAAAGAATATTTTAAAAATCGGTTTGCACGAAGGCACTTTGTTAAATGTCAATTTTCCATATCTGCCTTTAAATAAAATTAAAGGAATAAAAATTTGTCGACAAGCAAACGCTAAATGGAAAGAAGACTTTGATGAGCGCATGGATCCCAATAAACGAAAGTATTATTGGCTTATCGGTGAATTTATCAATAATGATAAAGGTGAAGATACCGATGAATATGCTTTGTCGAAAGGATACGTGTCGATTGTTCCCGTGCATTTTGATCTTACGGCACATCATACCATTTTACATTTAAATAGTGTAAAATGGAATGGCTGAAAAAAGACAATATCTTAAACGGAGTGCTGATGGGGGTGATGACTTTTATTTCAACTTACTATTTAATTAGCGGTGCCGATTGGCTTAGAACGAAGCTCTTGAATTTTTCACCAATCCTTATTGCACCGAAGTTACAACTGTTGATGGTATTTATGAATATGCTATTATTTCGCTGGTTGATAATTACAAAACAGCAAATGGATAAAGGACGTGGCGTATTACTTATTACATTTGTTGTTACTCTTATTTACGTTTATTCTCATAAAGTAAGAATTTAATTAATCATTTACAAAATATTGATGTTCAAGAAAGATGCATTTTTAACGGGATTAATTCCAGGATTAATTCTTCCCTTTGTGGGCTTCTATTTGTATTATTTGATATTCTTCAGATATATGAATTTTCATTCGTTCGTTGATCATGTTACACGAATCAATAAAGCTATTTCGGTATTAAGTTTAGGCGCAGTTTTAAACCTGTTAATGTTTTTTGTGTTCTATCAATTGCAGCTCGATAAATCAGCGCGAGGTGTAATTGCTGCCACTTTCATTTATGCTTTTGTTGTTGTTTATTATAAAGTATTGTAATGAAATATTATTTGATTGCCGGCGAGGCTTCAGGCGATTTGCACGGAGCAAACTTATTACATCATCTAAAAAAACAAGATGCAGCTGCTTCATTTCGTTGCTGGGGTGGCGATTTAATGAAAGATGAAGGAGCCGAATTGGTGAAGCATTATCGTGATCTTGCGTTCATGGGATTTCTTGAAGTAATTAAAAACCTAAAGACGATTCTTTTAAATATTGACTTCTGTAAAAAAGATATTTTGGAATATGCACCCGATGTTTTAGTGCTTATTGATTACCCTGGTTTTAATTTCCGTATTGCCGAATTTGCTAAACAAAAAGGTATTAAGGTTGTTTATTATATCTCTCCGCAGGTTTGGGCATGGAAGCAATCTCGGGTTAAAAAAATTAAACGAGATGTAGATCTTATGCTCGTAATTCTTCCTTTTGAAAAAGAATTTTATAAGAAATTTGAGATGGATGTGAAGTTTGTAGGACATCCATTACTGGACGCCATTGCTAAATTTAAATTGCGCGAAAATAGAGATCGCCTACAATTAAATTTGCCAAACGATAAACCATTGATTGCTTTATTACCAGGAAGTCGTAAACAAGAGATTGATGTGATGTTACCAATTATGTTGTCGGTGGTTGATTCTTTTCCTGAATATCGATTTGTGATTGCGGGAGCTCCAGGTCAAACATCCCAAGTGTATGCGCAACATATAGGAAATAAGGATATTAATTTAATTTTCGGTGAGACGTATCCGTTATTAAATAAAGCACATGCTGCATTGGTAACAAGTGGTACTGCTACATTAGAAACAGCTTTATTTAAAGTGCCCGAAGTAGTTTGTTATAAGGGTAGTTATGTTTCTTATATGATTGCAAAGCAGTTGATAAAAATAAAATATATTTCACTTGTTAATTTGATAATGGATCGTTTTGTAGTAACAGAATTGATACAAGAAGAACTCAATAGAAAGAACATTGAAATTGAATTAAGAAAAATATTGACGGGCTCGGGACGCGACAAAATGATGCATGATTTTAATGAATTGGAACGTATATTAGGTGGCCCAGGTGCATCAGAACAAGTAGCGATTGCAATTGTGGAGTTAATCAAGTAGGCGTAAAGCCAATGAAAACTTACGGGTTTTCGAATGACTTTTCACTTTCCGATCTTTTCAAAATGAAATACTATTAGCGATGAAAAATCGCTGCGTACCTGTAAAGACAAAGGAACTCTTCAACTCCAAGACTCAACCAATTATTATTCTACATCATTCTTCATGTTACCTGTAAGTAGCATGATTTCATTAACTACTACTTCGGTATAGTATTTTTTTTGTCCAGTTTTATCGGTGTAGTTCCGATTTACTAATTTGCCTTCAACAACAGCTTTATTACCGACTTTCGCATATTTTTCTACATAATCAGCTGTTTTTCCCCATGCGGTAAGGTTATGCCATTGGGTTTCGGTAACACGTTCGCCCTTACTGTTTTTGTATGTATCGTTGGTGGCGATCGATATTTTTACCAGTTTTAAGCCTCCTTCAAGTGTTTTTACTTCAGGGTTTGTCCCGAGGTTGCCAATTAAATTGACTCTGTTTTTTAAATTTTTCATAATGATTTTTTTTTGCAATTTTTACGTGAATACAGCGAATCTTCCGGAAGGGCTGATATTGATGGTGACAAAGATGGGGGTGCGATGCATCGTTAGTCGGGAATTACACATTTACATTCGTTTACAAACGGTTAACTGATTACAAATGCTTTATACGGAGCTTAAAAAGTATTGAAAAAAGCCGTTTTTAAGAGAGAAAAGTATCGAAAAATGATCAAGAATAAAAACCCAAAGGTTATTAAAACGATGCTGTTAATAGAATAGCATTTGAAGGAGCCACATACGTTAAAACCATACTATTTTTGGAACAAGTTAAACATAGGGCCATTTTTTATAGTTCGCGGGTTCATGATTAATTGCTAATGATTAAAGCATGTTCATTTTTAAAACAATCAACAAATGGAAAAACATTGTATGGAATGCTCCGACAAACTAAGGGGCCGTACCGACAAGAAATTCTGCACCGATATGTGCAGAAATGCCTATAACAATAGGCTCAACAGCAGTGTAAATAATTACGTAAGGAACGTAAATAATGTGCTGAAGCGCAATCGACGGATTCTAGAAGCCTTAACGGTATTCAACGAAACGAAGATTCACAAACGCAAGCTGATTGATATGGGATTCGATTTTAAATACTTCACGCACAAAAAAGCGGTGAGGGCAGGAATGATTTATTTCTGTTACGATTTGGGGTATCTGGCAATGGAAAAAGATGATTATATATCGATCAAATTGTCGGTGATTGAACTAGAAGCTGAATTGGTAAGTATTGTAGCCGAACCAAATCCGAAATATAAAAGTAGGTTAGTTAATGACGATCTCAATGAAATCAGGCAATGAATGATTGTTTGTCAGGTCACCTATAATGGAGGACTCAATAACGGCATTATTAAGATAATTCAAAAACCCCTTTTGTTATATAATTAATATTATGTTAAATAGTATATAGTCGAAAAAGAGGGCTCTAACCCTCCTTTTCAGCTATATACTATTGCTTTTTAGCGGCATCAATTGCGTATTTAATTGCTTCCGATTTTTTGGTATCACCTATTCTCACGTATAAAGTTTTGAGCGATTGAAGTGTTGCCATGTCTTTCGGATTTATATCAAATGCCTTCTCTAAGTATGGTTGCGATTCCTTGAATTTAGCGTCAAATTGCTTCTTCGCTGCTTCATATGCCGCTACCTTACTTGCTGGAATATCATTGGCCTTATTCGCCATTTCCGCCGCTTGGTTATAATACATTGCTCCCAAGTTGTAATTGGCATCGAAATAATCCGGCTTTAGTTCAAGTGCTTTCTTGTATGCCGTTTCTGCATCTGCTGTTTTCTTTAATTGATCAGCCAATACTGCCTTATTAAAATATAATGTCGCATTGGACGGATCTTTTTGTATTGCTTGATCAATTTGCGCAAATGCTTCATTCGTACGACCCGTTAATAGAAATAGATTTAATTGTCTAGTAATTAAATCTTTGTCGTCAGGAAACTTTATTCGGCCTTCGTTTAAAGTCTTTAATGTATTTACTGTATCCTTTGTATCGAAATATAAACTCGAAAGAATAATATACGTCTTTGATCCTCCAAAGTTCATTTCCGATAATTGCTTATAGTAGCTAATTGCCAACACTGAATTTCCTGCTCGGTCTGCAGCTAAGGCCGCGTTCGAAATTGCCAATGTATCTGTTACATTTAAGAATTTCTTTTTATATGAAATTCCTGTTTCGAATGCCTTTAATGATTCAGTGTATTTCTTTGCTTTAAAGAGCTCAACTCCTTCATTCATAACACCTACTGTTAACGAAGCGATTCGTTTCTGGACATCTTCAATATATTCTTTATCCTTTGCATCTAATTCGTTTGTTTTCTCAAATGCCTTGCATGCTTCATCAATTGCTCCAGGTTTTAATGCTGCGAATTTTTCATTTGTAGATTCGTAGATAGCTTGATAGATACATCCTTTATAGTACCATGTCTTCGACATCCCCATTGATCCTTCGTTCGTTGAAGCTCCATCAATTGCTGTTTTCGCTTTGTCAAGATCGTCGTAACGTAAGTAATTGATGGCAGATTGAACGGCAGCTTTCTGCGCCATTCCCATTTGCATTGTAAGTAACAGTGCAAATAAAACTGAAATCTTTTTCATTATCAGTTATTTATGGTTTTATTATTCGTTTGTTTCGGGAGCTTCAGGCGCTGCGTTATTAGTCCCCGGTTCTTCTCCCGTGTTAGGTTCTATTGGTGTTTCGGCATCTGTGATTTCTACTCCTTCAGTTGCTGATGCTATTATTTCAGTTGGTTCCGAAAGATCTATTTCAGAAGCTAGTACACTTTCTGCAATTTTAGCTACGGAAGCAATATCATCGTCGTCGCCAAGGCGAATAAGCTTCACCCCTTGGGTTGCTCTTCCCATCACGCGAAGATTATTTACCGACATGCGGATAGTAATTCCGTTTTTAGTGATGATCATTAACTCATCGCCGTCAACAACGGACTTAATCGCTACTAATTGTCCAGTTTTCTCGGTAATTTGAAGCGTCTTCACTCCTTTTCCCCCTCGATTCGTTACGCGATAGTCTTCAAGATCAGTACGTTTACCGTATCCTTTCTCAGAAACAACCAATACCGTTTCTTTATCTTGATCTTGGATACAAACCATTCCGATAACTTCATCGGTTGTTTCATCGATAGAAACACCGCGAACACCAGAGGCATTTCTTCCCATTGGACGTACTGTACTTTCATTAAATCGAATAGCTCTACCCGATTTAACCGCTAATAGAATTTCGTTTTTACCATTAGTTAAACGAGCTTCTAATAATTCATCGCCATCATTGATTGTAATAGCGTTGATACCATTTTGACGAGGTCGAGAGTATGCTTCTAGTTGCGTTTTTTTGATTGTACCTTGACGAGTACAAAGGATAATGAAGTTGTTATTGAGATACTCTTCATCATTTAAGTTATTTACGTTGATGAATGCTCTTACTTTATCGTCAGGTGAAATATTAATAAGGTTTTGAAGCGCTCTTCCTTTCGATGTTTTTGTTCCTTCAGGAATTTCAAATATTCTGAGCCAGAAGCATTTACCTTTTTCAGTGAATAATAATAAGTAATTATGGTTGGTAGCTACAAACAAATGTTCTACAAAATCTTCATCACGTGTAGCGGTTCCTAGCGCTCCTTTACCTCCACGACTTTGGGTGCGGTATTCATTAAGCGCTGTACGTTTTATGTAACCCATGTGTGAAATAGTAATTACCACGGCTTCATCGGCAATCATATCTTCCATGCTGATGTCATCAGCGTTGTAAACAATCTCCGTTCGACGCCCATCGCCGTATTTATCTAACATTTCATTCATTTCGCCTTTCAGAATTTTCATTCTGAGTACTTCATCTCCAAGCACCTCTTTGAAGTAATCAATCATTTTCTTGATTTCAGCATATTCTTCACGTATCTTATCGCGTTCTAGTCCGGTTAATCGCTGTAATCGCATTTCAAGAATAGCCTTCGACTGAATTTCGCTCAACTTAAAGCTTACCATTAAGCCATTTTTAGCTTCATCTGGCGTTTGCGACTTGCGGATTAAGGCAATTACTTCATCAAGGTGATCGAGGGCAATTAATAATCCTTCTAAAATATGTGCACGTTTTTCCGCTTCGGCAAGTTCGTAACGGGTTTTACGTATTAATACTTCATGGCGATGTTCTACATAATGAAGAATCATATCTCTTAGATTCAACATCATTGGACGCCCGCCAACAAGAGCAATATTATTTACACTGAAAGAATTTTGAAGGTCGGTGTACTTATATAAATTATTAAGTACCACATTGGCCATAGCATCGCGTTTAATTTCATAAACGATACGCATACCATCACGATCCGACTCATCGCGGATATCGCTGATACCTTCTAATTTTTTATCATTAATAAGGTCGGCCGTCTTTTTAATCATGTCGGCTTTATTCACCTGAAAAGGAATTTCGGTCACAATAATTCGCTCGCGTCCGTTTTCTGTATTCTCAATAATTGCTTTTGCACGAATCACAATTCTTCCGCGTCCTGTTTCTAGCGCATCCTTAACCCCGGTATAACCGTATATAATTCCGCCTGTTGGAAAATCAGGAGCTTTCACGTATTTCATTAACTCTTCAATCGTGATGTCGCGGTTATCAATGTATGCCATTATGGCATTCAATACTTCGGTAATATTATGCGGAGCCATATTAGTAGCCATACCTACAGCAATACCTGAAGCTCCGTTAATTAATAAATTAGGGATTTTTGCTGGCAAAACTGTTGGTTCTTCCAACGTATCATCGAAATTAAGTTTGAAATCGACAGTATCCTTATCGATATCATTTAACATTTCTTCTGCAATTTTCTTTAATCGGGCCTCGGTATACCGCATTGCCGCCGGACTATCTCCATCTACCGATCCAAAGTTTCCTTGACCATCGACCAATGTATAACGTAACGACCAATCTTGGGCCATACGCACCATTGCATCATAAACAGAAGTATCGCCGTGAGGATGGAACTTACCAAGAACCTCTCCTACGATCCTCGCCGACTTCTTATAAGGGCGATTGGCCATTACGCCTAATTCTTGCATTCCGAACAATACCCTACGATGTACGGGCTTTAAACCATCCCTTACATCCGGTAAGGCACGTGATACAATAACCGACATCGAATAATCGATGTAGGCTGTTTTCATTTCATCTTCGATGTTAATTCGAATAATCTTTTCGCCTTCTGCCATGTATTCTTAATTTCCTGGTACTATGATAATTTGTCAGTTACTGTTTATTAATAATAAACACGCTGAAAAACAGTTAATTAGAGCTGTTAATCGACGTGTTGATAACTCTATACGACTAATGCACGAAGTTAATCATTTGGTGGCATATTTTTGAGGGCTCCTGAGAGTAATTATTAACAAAAAGTAATCTCAATGTAAGATCTCCTATATAGTACTCAATTTCGGTATTGATTCCCGTATCTTAGTGGAAAATAAGAAACTAAAAATTCCCTTAAAAAATGTGGACTACCCCCCAAAACCTTTTTTAAAACATTTCGTTCAACAAAGAAAAAATTCGGCTAATGGAAGCTAAATTCTCACCCAGAGTAAAAGATGTGATCACATATAGTCGTGAAGAGGCGCTACGTCTGGGACATGATTATATTGGTACTGAACATTTATTATTAGGTCTCATTCGTGAAGGCGAAGGCATGGCCATTAAATTTTTAAAATCATTAAACATCAACCTTGTTGAATTACGTAAATCCGTTGAAAATGCGGTAAAAGGTAGTTCGGGCAGTGTTAATAATTTAAACAATATTCCCTTAACAAAGCAGGCTGAAAAAGCCTTGAAGATCACCTATCTCGAAGCGAAGATTTTCAAGAGCGAAATCATTGGTACCGAGCATTTGTTATTGGCAATATTAAAAGATGAAGACAACATCGCCACTCAGATACTAAATCAGTTTGGCATTACTTACGATATCATGCGTGAAGAACTAGAAATGTTCAAATCGAACTTCAAATCAGAAGCACCTCAGTCGTCGAACGACGATGATCCTTATTCTAAGGATGACGACGGTCCTTCTTTCGGTCAGGCCAAAAAGACGGCAGACAGCAAATCAAAAACTCCTGTACTGGATAACTTCGGTCGTGATTTAACGAAAGCAGCTGAAGAAGGTAAACTAGATCCTATTGTAGGTCGCGAGAAAGAGATTGAGCGTGTTTCGCAAATCCTTTCGCGTCGTAAGAAGAATAATCCGATTCTTATCGGAGAACCTGGTGTAGGTAAATCGGCTATTGCCGAAGGCCTTGCTTTACGTATTATTCAACGTAAAGTGAGTCGTATTTTATTCAATAAACGCATCGTTACGCTTGATTTAGCTTCATTAGTTGCTGGCACGAAGTATCGTGGTCAATTTGAGGAGCGGATGAAAGCGGTGATGAATGAATTGGAAAAATCGCCAGATGTGATCTTGTTTATTGATGAGATTCACACCATCATTGGTGCTGGTGGAGCTTCAGGATCATTAGATGCTTCTAATATGTTTAAGCCTGCTTTAGCGCGCGGCGAAATTCAATGTATCGGAGCTACTACACTCGACGAGTATCGTCAGTACATTGAGAAAGATGGTGCTTTAGATCGTCGCTTTCAAAAAGTTATTGTGGATCCTACTTCTGTTGATGAAACGATTCAAATTTTAGGCAATATTAAAGAGCGTTATGAAGAACATCACCATGTAAATTATACGGATGGCGCTATTGCGGCATGTGTTAAATTAACGAATCGTTATATTACTGATCGTTTTCTTCCTGATAAAGCAATTGACGCTTTAGATGAAGCAGGTTCTCGTGTTCATATTTCAAATATTCATGTACCTCAAAGTATTATCGATCTTGAAACAAAGGTTGCAGATATTAAGGTTGAAAAAAATCGCGTAGTACGTAGCCAAAAGTATGAAGAAGCTGCTCGATTACGTGATTCAGAAAAGCAACTTTTAGAGCAACTCGAAACGGCTAAGAAAACGTGGGAAGAAGAAACAAAAACGCAACGCTATACAGTAGATGTTGAAGACGTGGCGCAAGTGGTTGCAATGATGAGCGGTATTCCTGTGACGCGTATTGCTCAGGCTGAAACTACTCGATTATTGAAGATGCCGGATGAGTTAAAAGGTAAAGTAATTGGACAAGATGAAGCCGTTAAGAAGGTGGTGAAAGCTATTCAACGTAATCGTGCTGGATTAAAAGATCCTAATAAACCAATTGGAACATTTATTTTCTTAGGACCTACTGGTGTTGGTAAAACTGAATTAGCAAAAGTATTAAGTCGTTATTTATTCGATACTGAAGATGCCTTGATTCGTATAGACATGAGTGAGTATATGGAGAAGTTTGCCATCTCTCGTTTGGTTGGTGCGCCTCCGGGATATGTAGGATATGAAGAAGGCGGACAGCTGACTGAAAAAGTACGACGCAAGCCCTACTCTATCGTATTATTAGATGAAATTGAGAAAGCGCATCCAGATGTATTTAATCTATTGTTGCAAGTACTCGACGACGGACAGTTAACCGACAGTTTAGGACGTAAAATTGATTTCAAGAATACAATTATTATCATGACTTCGAATATTGGTTCACGCCAATTAAAAGAATTCGGACAAGGAGTAGGATTTAACACCACTGCACGTTCAAATCAAGCGGATGACAATGCAAGAAGCGTAATTGAAAACTCATTAAAGAAAGCATTCGCTCCTGAGTTCTTGAACCGTATCGACGACGTTGTTGTATTCAACAGCTTAGTAAAAGAAGACATCTTCAAGATCATTGATATCGAACTTGAAAGCTTATACAAACGCGTTAATGATTTAGGCTATAAATTAAAATTAACTGATGATGCAAAAGAATTCTTAACCGACCGTGGTTACGACTACAACTTTGGTGCTCGTCCGTTGAAGAGAGCCATTCAGAAGTTCATCGAAGATCCGATGGCTGAAGAAATCATCAAAGGCGAATTAGCAGAAGGCGATACTATTGAATTAAGCCGCGACGGTGATGCCGATCAACTTAAGATCAGCATTGTAAAGCCCGGAAAGCCTTCGAAGAAAAAGAAAGAAGAAAGTTAATATAAAGAAAAAGCCCTGAGGAATCAGGGCTTTTTTTATTTGAAGATTTGAAAATGTGGAATTCCAAACAAAAAGTGGACAAAATTTAGCGAAGCTTAAGCAGCATTTTTTAAGTTGTTATTAATTAGTTTGTTAAATTCTTTTATGGTTAAGTTGTTTAGTTGTTTGTGCCTTCTATTTGTATTGTAGAAAGTTTCGATGTACTCAAAAATTGAAAGTTCAGCCTGCTCTCTGCTTTTGTATTTACAATGATAGACTAATTCAACTTTTAATGTTTTAAAGAAGCTTTCTGCTACGGCATTATCCCAGCAATTACCTTTTCTGCTCATGCTTCGTTTGATGTTAGCATGCTTGCTTATTTCCTTTACAAACTCATCGCAAGCATATTGAATGCCTCTGTCGGAATGGAATATTAGCGACTCGTTGGCTTGGATGGGTCGATTGTTAAGCGCCATTTTTAATGCTGCAATACTAGTTTGTTTTGCAAACATTCTATTGCTTAGCGCCCATCCAATAACCTTTCTATCATACAA
>CAIRUC010000037.1 GCA_903881665.1 uncultured Bacteroidota bacterium
AGAGATTATTGAAACAGGAAAAAGAACAGCTATCGATTTAGGAATTCACGGACTTGCTCCTGAATTAATCAGAATGGTTGGTCGTATGAAATACCGTTCATCTTACGGACAAAACTTACTCCAACACTCGAGAGAAGTAGCGAACCTTTGTGCATTGATGGCTGCTGAATTAGGCTTGAATGTAAAGTTAGCAAAACGTGCAGGATTACTACATGATATTGGAAAAGTAGCTGAAGAAGATACAGAACTTCCACACGCAATTGCCGGAATGAAAATGGCAGAACGTGCGAAAGAAAATCCTGAAGTCATCAATGCTATTGGAGCCCATCATGATGAGATCGAAATGAACAGTATGATCTCTCCTATTATTCAAGTATGTGATGCAATTAGTGGAGCCCGTCCGGGAGCACGTCGCGAAATTGTAGAACAATACATGAAGCGTCTGAAAGAAATGGAAGGATTAGCTCAATCGTACAAAGGAGTTGAGAAAGCATTCGCCATTCAAGCGGGACGTGAACTACGTGTAATCGTAGAAAGCGAGAAACTCGATGATAAGGCTACAGAACAATTATCGTTCGATATCGCTAACCGTATTCAAACTGAAATGACTTACCCGGGACAAGTAAAAGTTACGGTAATCAGAGAGACGCGTGCGGTAAATTATGCGAAGTAATATTTAACAATGTTGAGTAAGCTATTTCCAAAATCAGAATTTGCAAAGAACATATTCGCGTTATCATTAGGTTCAATCGGAGCTCAGGTATTAAATTTCTTTTTTACCGCTTTTCTTACCCGAATCTATTCACCTTCTGATTTTGGATTGCTTTCCATTTATATTTCAGTATCGTCTCTTATTGGAGTTTTTTCAGCCGGCAAATACGATGTAGCCATTGTTGTATCAAAAGATCGAAAACAGAGTATTTCATTAGTTCAATTATGCTTTTTTATTACTTCAGTTTTTTCGATACTATCATTCTTGGTGATCGTTTTTTTTAAGTCGATTATTATCACACACCTCGACCATCCTGAAATTTATAATTGGTTCTATTTTATCCCCCTCACCTTATTTTTTACATCGGCAACACAGACAATCTGGATGTGGAATGTCCGCGAAAAAAGCTTTAAAGACCTTTCCGTAATACGCTTCATTGAGACGATCTTCAATGGTGGAACTTCCATCCTGCTAAATTTTATGGGAGCAATCGGGTTGTTATTCGGAACATTATTAAGTCAATTGTCATCATCAGTTTATTTAATATTTAAGCTTTTCCGTCGCGATAAAGTCAACCCTTTCAGTTTTGAAAAAGAGGAGTTAACGCAAAATGCTATTCTATATAGCGAATTCCCTCGGTTTAATATTCTTCAGGGATTTACCGATATGCTTTTGATAACAGGAATCGTTTTGGTAGGATCTAATTTTTTCACTGTTTATGTAATAGGGATTTATTCATTGTGCATGCGAGTACTTCAATTACCAATGGGACTAATTGTAAAACCTATTGCGCATGTATTCTTTGCTGAAGCATCTGAAAAACACCGTCGCGGAGAAGACTTCTATGAACTTACCAAACAAACAGTAAAGAGAACAGCATTTTTTGCATCTATAATTCCCGTAGCTCTTATTATAGC
>CAIRUC010000038.1 GCA_903881665.1 uncultured Bacteroidota bacterium
AAAGAAAAAATACAACGACTTTAATGCGAGCGGAAATTTGGCATTAAGTAATTTCAAATACTCATCTAACGACTACAAACAAGGATTCGACTTAAACCAATGCAGCTTAACATTTAATCCGCAAAACATATCTTTAAATAATTTTGATGCAAAAATTGGATCTAGCGATATAAGAGCAAATGGCACACTCGACAACCTTCTCGCTTTTATGTTTAAGAAAGAAATCTTAACAGCAACTATAAACGTATCGTCGAATAAAATTGATTTAGCTGATATTTTCGAAGAACCATCATCAACCGCATCTATTTCCGACACTACACCAATGAACTTAATTGAAGTTCCCGGAAACATCAAATTTACTTTAAACACAAGTATCGGAACGCTCAAATACGACAATGTAATATTAGAAAGGTTATCAGGAAAATTATCAATTCATGATCAATCAATCGACATGATTAGTTTAGCGTTCAATACCCTAAGTGGCACGATGAAATTATCGGGATTGTATGCAACGAAAGAACGTAAGAAAGCAGATATTAATTTGAACATGGACATCAACGGATTTGATATCCAACAAACCGTAACAACATTTAACATAGTAAAGAAAATGGCAGCCATTGCAGAAAAAGCTTCCGGCAAATTCTCTACTACTTTTGACATGAAAGGGCAATTAGATGAACATATGCAACCATTCATGAATACATTAACAGGAGGCGGAAAGTTAAGTACCAACAATGTTACAATAAACAACTTTACTCCTCTTGTAAAAGTATCGGAAGTATTAAAAATGGATCAATTTAAAAAGTTGCCGATAAACAATTTGAACCTTGTTTTCAAATTCGAAAACGGACGCGTCAAAACAGAACCTTTCGATGTTAATCTTGCAGGAATTCAAACCAATATTGTAGGAAGCACAGGCTTTGACCAAACAATAGATTACAATTTAGCAATGAATATACCTACTTCAAAATTACCATCAAAAGCATCGGGAGCCATCAGCGGACTTATATCACAAGCTAATACAAAAGGCCCTAAATTCAGCATGAGCGAAAATGTGAAGATGGATTTATTAATGACAGGAACAGTTGACAAACCAATTATTAAGACAGACCTTAAAAGTACAGCTAGCGGAGTCGTTAATTCTATAAAAGATAAAGCAAAAGATGAACTAGCGAAGAAGAGACAAGAGCTGGAAATAAAAGCAAAAGCTGAAGCTGATAAAATAAAACAAGAAGCTGAGCAAAAAGCAAAAATGGAAGCCGATAAAATAAAGAAAGAAGCCGAATCCAAAGTAAAATCGGAAACCGAAAAATTAAAAAAAGAGGCCGAACAAAAAGCGAAGAATGCACTAAAAGGATTTTTTAAAAAATAACCAAACAATATTATCATTAATCAAGCATATCGCCATTACAAAATCGAACATTCCAAAAACTACTAATTTTATTTACTCATTACTTTGCATAACATCTTGCACGAAGTATTTAAAATTGATGTTTCTACACTTCCCTACTGCTACATAAAATTAAAGTGATGCAACTAACTCTTATATCAGAATCACACTCTTCACAGGCCTAACATAGTAATAACCTTCAAGACACTTTCATTAATGAACGTCGGAGGATTTTCTATCAACAATTGTCAATTTGAGAGCCATTTTTGTGCTAGATCATATGGAAAGAAAATCAAAGGTAATAACGATATTATGCTGAAAAACCTAGCTGAATTAAAGGGTAAAAACCTATTATAGTCGACTTTTGCATTTATTGGACGAATAAAAATTTATGCGTTCTCAGCATTTTTTCTTTTATCTTATTAAAAATCGCCTTAACTTGGTCGAATAAACACTACGGATTATCATGAAAAAAATCATCCTGCCCATATTATTAGCAGGCTTCTTATCCTCGTGCGAGCAAAATAGTAAAAACGTCGAAGTTGTTTACGACACGATAGATGCTGACACGAATTTAATGGCAACCATAATTACACCCGGACAAATATTTAGCGGCTTACTACCATGCTCAGGCTGTAACGGTATCAACACCTTGCTCACTATAAACTCCGACAGTTCATACGCTCTTTCTGAAACATTGATGGGAACAACAAAGTCGGATAGCGTTATTCAATCGGGCGGGAAGGTTGAATACATATCAGGATCCTTGGTAATTTACAAATTAAATCCGACTTCAGGTGATGTAAAATACTTCCAATCGCTCAACGACACGGCAGTTCAACTGCTGGATGCCAATATGAAAGTGTTGGCCACCGACGCAAACACGATTTTGAAACGTCAATAATTCAAATCAACAAACTATAAAAAAAGCCCTTCCTGCATAAGAAAGGGCTTTTTTATTTTCATTTATTCAGATACATTTAGTTCTCCTTCCCACTTACTCACGACTGCAGTAGCAACTGCATTACCGATAACATTCGTTGCCGAGCGTCCCATGTCGAGTAATTGATCGATTCCTAAGAGTAGTAAAAGTCCGCCTTCAGGAATATGAAATGCGCTTAGCATTCCCGCAATCACCACCAGCGATGCTCTCGGCACTCCCGCCATCCCTTTGCTCGTCACCAATAACATCAGCATCATCGTAATTTCTTGCTGAATTGATAAATTGATTCCGTATGCTTGCGCAATAAATACTGTTGCGAAGGTCATATACATGATTGATCCGTCGAGGTTAAAAGAATATCCCAACGGCAATACAAAGCTGATAATTCTATTGCTGCATCCGTATTTTTCAAGGGCTTCTACCGTCTTCGGAAATGCCGATTCACTCGATGCCGTGCTGAAGGCTAAGAGGATAGGTTCTTTCACATGATTCAATAGCTTAAAGAATGGAATTTTCAGAGCGAAGCAGATGCTTCCCAAGATCACAATTCCGAAGATTATTAAGCCGAAGTAAAAACAAGCTATCAGATAAATATACCCGCTGATGATGCCGATTCCTTGCTTCGCCACAACCGCTGCTATCGCTCCGAATACCCCAAACGGTGCAAAAAGCATCACGTAATTGGTAACTTTAAACATCACGTGCGACACAGTATCGAAAGCATGCACCATTGATTTTGCTTTTTCTCCCAACGATGCAGCAGCAACTCCGAAAAACAAGGAGAATATCACCAGTGGTAATATTTCATTGTTGGCCATTGCTTCCACTACACTTTTCGGTATAACATGAGTAATAAATTCTTTTAATGTTGGCGCCGATTTCGCTACTCCAGACGTAGCATCGGCTGGCGGCAATGGCAAATTCATGACATGCCCTGGCTCAAATACATTTACTAATATTAAACCTAAGGCTAAAGCCAATAACGTCGCAAATTGAAAATACAAAATGGTCTTTATCCCAATTCTTCCTACAGCTCCGAAATCACCTACTTTGGCTACGCCTACAACCAAGGTAGCGAATACCAAAGGTGCAATTATCATTTTAATGAGTCGAAGGAATATATCACTTAGGATCTGGATATTATTAGCAAAGTTTTCATAGTCCGCCTGATCAGGGTGATACATTCTGTAAAAATGTCCAACTAGTATTCCTAGCAACATCCCGATAAATATTCGGGTGGTTAAATTTATCTTCATAGGTTCCCAAAAATAGCAGAAATACCTGAATCACCCTCATATTTTGCTACTGCATGACTCTTCCATTCGCTATATTTGCAAGCTATTTTAATATTATGGATATCCCCAAGAATTACAACCCCTCTGAAGCAGAAGCGAAATGGTACCCTTACTGGATGAACAACGGTTATTTCCGTTCAGTTCCTGACGATAGAGAACCTTATACAATTGTAATCCCACCACCGAATGTAACCGGCGTTTTACACATGGGACATATGCTCAATAATACCATCCAAGATGTGATGATTCGTCGCGCCCGTATGCTCGGCAAAAACGCTTGTTGGGTACCCGGCACCGATCACGCATCGATTGCTACCGAGGCGAAGGTGGTTGCTATGTTAAAGGAAAAGGGAATTAAAAAATCAGACCTTACCCGCGAAGAATTCTTGAAATATGCTTTCGAGTGGAAAGAGAAATATGGAGGCATCATCCTCGAGCAGCTTAAAAAGTTAGGTGCTTCGTGCGACTGGGATCGCACTCGTTTTACGATGGAAGACGACCTCAGTGAAGCTGTAATCGATGTTTTTATCGATTTATTTAAAAAGGGTTATATCTACCGAGGCACGCGTATGGTGAATTGGGATCCTGCAGGACTTACTGCCGTGAGTGATGAGGAAGTGATTCACAAAGAAGTGCAGTCGAAATTATGTTATGTTCGTTATGTATTGGTAGATGCCGATGAGGTATACGACAATAATGATGCGGCTGCCCGTCAACGTAAGTTCGACAATAACGAGTTCATCACTATCGCTACTGTTCGTCCCGAGACGATCCTCGGCGATACTGCCATCTGCGTGCATCCCGAAGATCCTCGCTACAAGCACTTGAAAGGAAAATTTGCCGTGATACCAATGGTGAACCGCAAGGTGCCTGTAATTTTCGATGATTATATTACAATGGAATTTGGTACAGGCTGCTTGAAAGTAACGCCTGCTCACGATATCAATGACTACAACCTCGGAGTAAAACATCACCTCGAAGTAATCGACACGATTAATCCCGATGGTACCATGAGTGGCGCTGCAGGATTTTATATCGGCGAAGATCGATTTATCGTTCGTAAAAAAATCGTTAAGGATTTAGATTCTCTAGGACATGTTGTGAAAATTGAAGATTATACTAACAAAGTTGGATATAGCGAACGTACCGATGCAGTAATTGAGCCTAAGCTTAGTATGCAATGGTTTGTGAAGATGCAAGAATTCTCGAAGCCTGCCCTCGATGCGGTGATGCATGGAGAAGTGAAATTGATACCCGATAAATTCGTAAATACTTACCGTCACTGGATGGAGAATGTACACGACTGGTGTATCTCTCGTCAGCTGTGGTGGGGCCAACGTATCCCTGCATGGTACGATAATAAAGGAAATGTGGTCGTTTGCAAAACTGCTGGAGAAGCAATTGCACTGATCAAAGAAAAAAACCCGAGTGTAACGGTGGCGGATATCCGACAAGATGAAGATGTACTCGATACATGGTTCTCTTCATGGTTATGGCCGATATCGGTATTCGACGGATTCAAAGACCCAAATAACAAAGACATCAATTACTACTACCCTACCAACGATCTTGTTACTGCTCCCGAAATTTTATTCTTCTGGGTTGCACGTATGATCATGGCGGGATATGAATATCGCGGTAAGCGTCCTTTCGAGAATGTTTACTTGACAGGAATCGTACGCGATAAGCAAGGAAGAAAGATGAGTAAGTCGCTAGGTAACTCACCCGACCCTCTCGACCTTATTGCTAAATACGGCGCCGATGGCGTTCGTGTGGGGATGCTTTTATCATCACCTGCCGGAAACGATTTATTATTCGATGAAGGTCTTTGTGAACAAGGACGTAACTTCTGGAATAAATTATGGAATGCATTCCGATTGGTTAAGGGATGGGAAGTATCATCATCTATCGAACAACCGACTGCGAATATTGCATCTATCGAATGGTTCCAACACCGACTTTATGCGGCAACTGCCGAGATCAACGACCACTACGAAAAATACCGTATGTCGGATGCTTTGATGAGTACTTATAAGTTGATATGGGATGATTTCTGCGCTTGGTATTTGGAGTTGATTAAGCCTAGATACCAGCAACCTATCGATGCAAAAACTTTTGAAGCGACAGTAAATTTCTTCGAAAAAATCGTGAGCATCGTTCATCCGTTTATGCCTTTCGTTTCAGAAGAAATATGGCATTTACTGAGAGAGCGTAAGCAAGGAGAAGATTTGATTGTAGGAAAATGGCCGGTGCATGCTGCTTCCGATAAATCATTACTCGATGATTTCACTATCGCTTCGGGCATCATTGCCGAAGTACGTAACTTCCGTCAGAGTAAAGGAGTATCGCCGAAAGAACAAGTAGAGTTACATTATTCAATTAGCGGACAGGCGTCGGCGTTAGATCGCTTCAGCGGAGCTATCATCAAATTAGCGAACTTAAGTAAGCTCGAAAAAATCACCGAAAAACCTACAGGTGCATTCCCGTTTGTGGTGAATCAATTCGAGTGTTTCATTCCGTTATCAGAGTCGATCGACAAAGAAGCAGAGAAAGAACGCTTAACAAAAGAACTAGAATACAGCATCGGATTCTTAAAATCGGTAGAGAGTAAATTGAGCAACGAACGTTTCGTAAATAATGCGAAACCCGATGTTGTTGCTGCCGAACAAAAGAAAAAGGCAGATGCCGAATCGAAAATAAAATCGATACAAGAAGCATTAGCATCATTGTAAATTATCGTCATGCATCTTTCACAACGTCAGCTTTTCTTGCAACACGTGGCTCAAACGAGTCCCGCGCCCATGATGTTAGAGATCGATCGTGCCGAAGGCATATACCTCACCGATACAAGAGGAAAGAAATACATTGATTTCATCAGTGGCATATCGGTAAGCAACGTAGGACACCGTCACCCGGAAGTACTGAAAGCGATTAATAATCAGCTCGACCGTTACATGCACTTAATAGTGTATGGCGAATTCGTGCAGAGTCCGCAGGTAAACTTAGCCACTCGCCTAGCGGCAGTATTGCCCGGCGATATCGACAGTGTGTACTTCGTGAATTCAGGAGCCGAAGCAGTAGAAGGAGCTATTAAGTTAGCGCGACGAGCTACGGGACGAAAAAAAATATTCTCGTTTAAGAACGCCTATCACGGAAGTACTACGGGAGCATTGAGCTTGATGAGTAGCGAATATTTCACCGATGCCTTTAAGCCATTATTGCCCGAAGTATTTCATTTGAATCCCGGAGACTACAGAGGACTAGAATGCATCGACGAGACGACAGCCGCAGTGGTAGTAGAGATAATTCGTGGAGAAGCAGGAGCGGAAGAAGTAGAAGGAGAATTCCTGAAAGCGCTGAAGCAACGTTGCGAAGAAACAGGAACGTTCTTTATTGCGGATGAAATACAAACAGGCTTTGGAAGGACGGGAAAGCTCTTTGCTTGTGAGCATCACGGCATCATCCCCGACATAATTACGATGGCCAAAGGGATGGGCGGAGGAATGCCTATCGGAGCCTTCGCAGCGAAGAAAGAATTGATGCAAACGCTAACGGCGGAACCAGTGCTTGGACATATCACCACCTTCGGCGGACATCCCGTGAGCTGTGCCGCGGCCTTGGCATCGCTGGAAGTGATACTTACTATTCCTTTAGAAGAAAAAGTAGCGAAATTTGAAGAAATCATCCGACAAAAGCTACAACACCCTTTGTTGCAGAAAATCACCGGAAAAGGGCTATTGCTATCGGGGGTTTTGGGAAGTGAAACCATCAATTTTACATTTATTGCCAATTGTATTAAGAATGGTATCATCACCGACTGGTTTTTATTTGCCTCTGACCGCTTTAGAATAGCGCCTCCTCTAACAATTACGATTGAAGAACTACATTTATCAATTGATCTACTTTTAAAGTCTTTAAACGATACTGCCGCCGAGTTGAATCATTAAGAGCAAATGAATTTCCACAAAGCTGAAGAAACCATCCCCAATTCTTCATTTAGGCACAAGTACCTTCACCACGTCAAATAACAGAACTGTAAAAAAAAACAGTTCACCGTTAGCGATAAAATTCATAGATTCGTAAACAACACAAAAAAGATTACCATGAACGTCTTGATCGTAGAAGATGAACGCTCACTCTCACATGAGATGGAGATTTACTTAACCCGTCAAAATTTTAATTGCGACGTGGCCTTTAACGGCAAAAGCGGAACAGATAAAGTACTTACCAATAGTTATGACTTCGTACTCCTTGATTTAGGGTTGCCTGACATGGACGGATTGGATCTTTTAAAAGATGCACGCAAAAAAGGAAGCGAAGCAGCATTTATCGTATTAACAGCGAGAGGAGAAGTAGAAGATAAGATCAAAGGATTAGATCTTGGAGCCGACGATTATATTCCCAAGCCATTTTCATTAGCCGAGCTTCACTCACGCATGCAAGCGATCTTAAGAAGAAAGCACGGATTAAAATCGAATACCATGACGGTTGCAGATTTTGACATTGACATATCGAACAGAACGGTGCAATGCAAAGCACAAACCATCAACCTCACTAAAAAAGAATTTGATCTTTTCCACTATCTTTCACTCCACAAAAACCGTGTCCTTACCCGTACACAATTAACCGAACATATCTGGGGTGATGTATTAGAGGACGACTACGAATCGAACTATATCGACGTTCACGTAAAAAATCTTCGTAAGAAATTATCGGCGCATGCGCCAATCGATTGGTTTGAAACAGTACGCGGTGTAGGTTACAGAATTAACATCTGATAATCGCCTATGGGATTCTTCGAGAAAGTCCTCTTTAAAAAGAAAGTGACAACGATACAAACGAAGTTTGCCATCTACAATGCACTCTCTAAATCATTAATCATTTTATCATTTATGGCTTTGCTGCCTCTCATCGTTGAGAAGGTGGTTTATGATCATATTGACAAGCGATTAATAGCAAGGACAGAAAGAATTCTCTTAACAGTTCAAAAGGGCGGTATTGACGATATCGTTTTAGAGCAAGACTGCAGCTTCGAAAGTTACAGTATCCTCAAAGAAGAATTTGTTGCCATCTACCCTATCCTTGATCCCAGGAAGATGCCGCCATCGATGGAGATCAAGAATGAAGCATGGCAGATCGACGGAGAGAAGATGCAGCATCGCATTATCCGACGACCATTCACCTACGACAATCAACTTTACGAACTCAACATCGGAGAAGGGATCAGCTCGATAGAACAATTAAAGAGCACCATTCAACGCTTTTCGTTGATCATGATGATAGTAGTAGTAGTTATCAGCTTATTTGTCGACTTAGGCTTTGTGCGAATACTAATGAAGCCGCTCGACAAAATCATGCATAAGAAATTACAGCCGGTACCATCGCCCAATAACTTCGACTTCACTACTATTCCCAGTACAACACACGAATTCAACAAACTCGATCAACGCATTAATGAAATGATGTTGAAGTTGAGAGATGCCTTTCAGATAGAAAAAGAATTTATCTCGAATGTCTCGCATGAATTGCAGACGCCGATCAGCATAGTACAAAACAGATTAGAGAATATTATGATAGATGCCAATCTATCAGACGATGTATTAGTGCGACTATCCGACTCGCAACGCACGCTCAACAGAATGAGCAAGATTATTAAAGCATTGTTGTTGATCTCGAAAATTGAAAACGATCAATATTTAAAGAGCGAAGAAGTAACGACGATAAATATACTCGACGAAGTAATACAAGACGTAGAAGAAAGGTTAAATCAGAAAAACATAAAACTGATAAAACAATTCTACGAAGACTTTAACATAAAGCCCTGCAACCGCACTTTGCTTTACACGATGTTTACGAATCTCATCAACAATGCGATTAAGTACAACAAAGAAGACGGTAGTATTATTATCACCACCAAGTTCATCGACGATGTTTTTCATATTGAAATAAAAGACACCGGCATCGGAATGAAAAAAGAAGATTTACCGGCGATCTTCGACCGATTCAAGCGCCTCAACACCAGCACTGCCGAAGGCTTCGGACTAGGACTACCTATTGTAAAAACCATTGCTGCTTTCCACAAAATAGACATCACAGTAGACTCCGAACCAAGCGTAGGGTCGACGTTTGATTTGCAATTTTCGATGTGAGGATTTGAAAATTTGATGATTTGATGATTTGAAGATGAGAGCGAAGCTTGGGTTAATGTGCTAATTTGCTAGTGTGCTAATTTGCTAATGGAGCGAAGCTCGGGTTAATATGCTAGTGTGCTAATTTGCTTAATGCGCAAAACTCTTTACACATCCACTATGAAATCCCGAAGGGATGACATTATAGTAATGGAATTCCAAACCATAAACTGCGCATGCATAAACGTCGAAGCCTAAAACTGCCCCGTCGACACCATCACCAACGTACATGCTTCCAATACTTCAATGTTTTTTTTTCGTAGTCGTGTGGCGAATTGTTCGTTTTCGGCTCCGGGATTAAAAATTACTCGCTGGGGTTGAAGGGATTCTATATAGTCGTAAAAGTTGGATTGGTTTTTCTCTCCTACATACATAGTAACGGTATGGATATCCGAAAAGAAGGGTAATCCCGTTTCTATCTTAACGTCTTCTACAACTCCTTGCTTTAATCCAATTGCGCAGACATCAATGCCAACGCTTCTTAGTCGGTGTATCGCCATGTTTGAATAGCGAGAGGTATTCTCGGAGGCTCCGATTACAAGTGTTTTTTTCATGTCTATTCTGTATAATCGAGATCTTTTGAAAATGATTCTTTAAGACTTAATGTCGCTATTAATGCTAATCCTATACATACCGCGCCTACAATTAATGCTGCATATACCGATCCTCCCGTTAGCTCGAGCGATTTAAAACTTAAGATGATTGGCACTACCGCTCCGCGTACAAAATTAGGAACCGTAGTGGTTACCGTTGCTCTGATGTTGGTCCCGAATTGCTCTGCCGCTACCGTCACAAATAATGCCCAATATCCTGTGGCTGCTCCTATAGCAAAACACATGAAATAGAAATACGATGTACTTACATTATGATGCAACAGGAAAAACAACACCAGAAATATTGTTGCTATTAAATAACCAATAATAATTTTTTTTCTACTCTTAAAAATTTGCGATAATACTCCACTCATAAAATCGCCTGCCGATAAGCCGATATACGTATACATAATCGCAAAACCGGTTTGGACAGGCTCTCCAATAACATTAATAATATCGGGCCCTGCAAATTTTTCCGAGAACTTGATTAGAATTCCGACACAATACCATACCGGAAGTCCAATGAGTATGCATGCCAAATATTTCCTAAATCGTTCCCAATTTTTAAATAGCATTAAGAAATCACCCTTACTTACTGACTTGTTATTTTTAACTTCGTCAAACATTCCCGACTCATAAGTACCAACACGCAGCAACAATAACAATAACCCTAAAGCTCCTCCTGTAAGATATGTTATCTGCCAACTTTGAAGTCCGAATAGGTTCAAGTGATTATTTGCTATGAAGGCAGCTGCTACTGCTCCTAATGCACCCATGGTTACAATGAGCATTGTTCCGTAGCCTCGGTGTTCTTTATGCATGATCTCCGACACTAAGGTGATTGCTGCTCCTAACTCGCCGGCAAGGCCTAATCCCGCAATAAATCGCACAATGGTATATTGATCGAGATTAACAACAAATGCATTGGCAATATTGGCTAGTGAATACAATAAAATAGATCCGAACAAAACTGATTTCCTTCCTTGTTTATCACCTAAAATCCCCCATATCAATCCTCCAACCAACATTCCCGTCATCTGCCATAAAAACAACATGTAATCGTATTTATCAATGATAGCGTGATCTAAAACACCTATTCCTATAAGCGATTTCTTGCTGATGACATTGAACAGCTGCAAATCAAAAATATCGACAAAGTATCCGAGCGACGCTACCAATACTATTAAGTTAAATGGATTGCGAGTACCTTGTTTATTCATTTCTCTATTTTTCATTTGTTCAAATTTAGTTAATTCTTGCCTATGTCAAAATCGTATAACGCGAGCACCATTGCATTTCATTATTATCTGCAATCCATTTTTACGTTCTTTTAAATTCGTAAATTCTTCACATAGGCCTTCACCTATTTTTTCTTCATTCAGAAGATCATAAAATATATAACTTGCAAAAGATTTAATGCCCATTAATTCCAAAGCATCCATCGGAATTTTCACATGCACATTAAATTCTTCTCTACTATTAAAATTGCAGATAACCAATACTCGCTCATTTTCTGTGTAACGTAAATAGGCGTAGATATATTTTTCGTTAAAGCCTTCACTTAAATGGTGTCGGTTGACATATTGCAAATCGTAAAATTTTCCGCTCGATATGGCTTCCGATTTATTAATCACATTGAAGAGCTTTACGTAAAAGTCTCTCAGTTTTTTTGTTTCAGTCGATAAATTCGCTCCATCAAATCGTCCCTTGTTCATCCATTTCAGATGTTCGGGCATTGATGTATAATCGAATATCGAGGTGCGTCCCCTGCATCCTACAAAGCCTACAATTTCATCTCCCTTCTCTCCGCATTCTTGTCCGTTGTATATCATCACCGGTCCGCACGACAATGCGGTGCCCGCTACCATTCCGGGAATCGCTTTATTGGGATCGCCTGCGAAGCGAAAGGAAGCGATGCGTTCTTCGTCGTGGTTCTCGAGAAAAAACAACATCCGCTCCGGGTGACGCTCTACCGATCGTGCGCAATTCGTTAACTCATCAGCGTTAGTATGTCCTTTTATGATGCCTACTAACGTATCGTATAGCCGAACTTTATCATATAGATAATCAAAACATCCAGTTTCTAAATATCTTTCGTAGAGTTCAGGTTTGTAGATTTCAGCAATAAAGAACACTTTCGGGAAATGCGTTTTTACGCAAGGTATCACCCACTCCCAAAATTCAGCAGGCACCATCTCTGCCATATCGCAACGGAATCCGTCGACACCTTTAGCACTCCAATAAAGCAAGATATCGAGGAGCTTTTGCCAAGTATCGGGTATAGGATCGAAATAACAATGGTGAGGGGGATTGGGGTCGACACCAAAATTTAATTTTACTGTCTCGAACCAATCGTTTGCCGATGGCGATGCTGAGTAAATATCATTGCCCGTAACTCGCGCCGGCGACTCGAAGTAATCGTTGCGGTTACCAATGCCTTCTTCTCCATTCAACGGCACATAATCGCCGGGAATGCTGAAGTGAGAATTTTGCAGGTACAAAAAATTATTATTGACATCGAAAAAATGTGATGCCATATCATCTTCACCCAAATCTTTTACGCCATCGGGTTTAACATCTGAATGATAAGAACGAGCAACATGATTCGGCACAAAATCAATGATCACTTTTAAATGGTTGGAATGAATTCGCTTCACCAATGCATTGAACTCTTGCATACGGTTATTCACATCCACTGCTAAATCGGGATCAACATCGTAATAGTCGCGAATAGCATAAGGCGACCCGGCTCTACCTTTTACGAGATAAGGAGAATCGCATTTTATGCCGTAAGCACTATAATCGGTTACAGTGCTATGTTCGAGAATACCAGTAAGCCAAACGTGACTGATGCCCATAGAAGATAATTCCTGCAAGGCAGTATCGGTGATGTCGTTAAACTTACCACATCCGTTATCTTCAAGAGTGCCGTAAGCCTTCACAATAGCTTTTTGATTACCGAACAGACGAACGAAAAGCTGATAGATAATCAGTTTATGTTTATTAGATGTAAAATAAGATGGTATCATAATTTATAGGTCAAAGATAAAGCCATGAAAATCAGCAAAACAAAAAAAGAATTTCATTTATCAACAAAATATCATTGACCCTTTTAAAAGCTTAATTCAATTCTGTTTAAAATCATTTATTCAGCAAAATTAATGTCTTTTTAAACTTTATGTTATCGGCTTTGTTAAATCCAAACAACTTTCCAATACCTTCAATGGTTGTCTTTTCATCTCCATATTTTGCAAAACAATAAGTTGTCGCTTTAAACGCATTACTGCTTTTGACATAATCACGAATATTCAAACAGAATTACATTAACTTTTAATATTTAAAAACGGAAGCTAAAAATAAACAATGGTAGATTCAACATATCAGTTCAATAAATAAAAGCAGAACTAGTGAAATCATCATAAAACAATGAATTCGATACCCTTTCAAAGGGGGAAAGAAAAATATACTTGCAACGAAATTTCAAAAACGATTTCGCATAATAATTTAAAATTAATTTTCTATGAGCACCGTTAATTTTTCGGCAAATGGCTCTAAATTTTCTTTAAGTGATCGTATAAATTGTTTCCCTTGTTTTAAATAATAGGGGATGAAATTCCGGAGTCTTTCTTGTGGTACTCTTTCATGAGTTATTACTTGTGAAATTGATTTTATTTGACTCAAAGAAACTTCATGCTTACGTTTAACTGCAGTCATCATTTTCTTCTGAAGATGATCGATGCTATTCACTAGCTTATGATGTTCTGCTGAAACGGGGCCAGATAAAGTTTGATCTACTGCGGATAATTTATTTCCTATCGAAAAAAATGCATGACTGATAGCTTTCATTTCATCATCAATATGTACATTTCCAACTTCCAGCGAAGCAGTGTAAGCCGCTATTAATTTAGCTTCTCCTTTAAAAACATCTTCTAAAGTAAATCCGAGTGCTTCAAACTTCTGAAGTTGTTTTAGAGACAAAATAACAGCACTATTTCGCGGCACCAACATTGGATAAAATACTCCGTAATGATCAAAAACTGCTTTTAACTCTAACCAATACGCTAATTCTCCAGGTCCTCCAATATAGGCAAGGTTCGGTAAAATAGTTTCTTGGTAAACGGGACGCAGCACTACATTCGGACTAAATCGTTCGGGTTGATGCTCTAATAAATCGAGCATAATATTTTTCGAAAATTTCAACTCCGTATTCACGATTTCATAATACTCATCGGGTGCTTGAACAATTCTTTCTCGTAATTGATCATCGAGATAAAATAAATTCACTGCGCGCGGCAACACCTGGATCTTATAATTTTCACCTAAGATATCGTTGGTCTTATTTACTAATCGGAAGCTTGGCTGATTCAATAACTCATCTTTCAATATTGGGAGAAAAAGTTCTTTTAATGCTTTACGATCAGCATCAAGAACTACTAAACCTTCATCACCAAATAACGATAAAACAAAATGACGCGTAGCATCAGCCAAAGATAATTCGCGACAATACGATTCTTCAATTATATGTTTCATCTCGGCAGCATAAGGAGCTTCGCCGAAGAGCGCAATCATTTCATCTAATAATGGAGGCAATGAAGCTGTAGGAATTTTTCCTGTTACTCCTTTAACCGACTGATTCCACTTTAAAGTTTTGTTAAAAACATTGAGGGTGCTGATTTCTTCGAAATCATGATCCTCGGATGCCATCCAATAAACAGGAACAAAAGAATAATCGGGATGATTTTTCTTAAGCTGTTTAGCAAGGTTGATAGTAGTAATTATTTTATACAAGAAAAACATGGGGCCACCCGCAAAACAAAGTTGATGTCCCGTAGTTACCGTAAATGTTTTCTCACTTTGCAACGAAAGAATATTGTTTTTCAATTCCGGAAATGCATCAAAATAAGAGCCGTGTTGCAACAACAACTCAGACGATAAAACCTCGCGGTTGACATTAAAACTTTCACGATCCTCTATCAATTGAGGAAACGAATCGTACGAAGGTTTATACTTATAAAACTGATCGAGGAACGGATCTGACTTGATATAATCGATCAGCATCTTACTTCTCAATCCTGTTTTTTCAAAATCGACTTCTAATCGTTGCATAAGCTTAGCAGTAAAATTCTAAATCACTTCTCCAAACAAATCGAATTCGGCAGCACCGGTAATTTTCACATTTGCAAAATCACCCACTCGCACGTAAGTATCCTTTGCCGACACTAAAACTTCATTATCCACTTCTGGCGAATCGAATTCTGTTCGCCCTATGAAATTATCATTCTCTTTCCGATCGAACAACACTTTGAAAGTATGTCCTATTTTTTCTTGATTCAGCTCGGTCGAAATACCTTCTTGAATAGCCATCACAGCCTGAGCACGTTCGTGTTTTAAAACTTCGGGCACATCATCAATTAAAGAAAAGGCATGGGTGTTTTCTTCATGCGAATACGTAAAAATCCCTAATCGATCGAATCGCAAATCTTCGATGAAGCGAAGCATGTCTTCATGATCTTGTTCAGTTTCTCCAGGATAGCCTGCAATTAATGTTGTTCGCAATGCGATACCTGGCACTTTTTCTCGGATAGCATTTACTAAACTATACGTCTTCTCACGCGTTGTTCCTCTGCGCATAGATTTCAACATATTATCACTCACATGTTGCAACGGCATATCGAGGTAATTACAAATATTAGAGCGGTCGCGCATCACATCCAAAACATCGAGCGGGAATCCTGAAGGGAAAGCATAATGCAAACGAATCCAATCGACACCAACAACATCCGACAATCGCTGCATTAGTTCAGCTAACTTACGTTCTTTATATAAATCGAGACCATAGTAAGTAGAATCTTGCGCAATCAGCAATAATTCTTTAGTGCCATTAGCGACCAGTTTTTTCGCTTCGGTTACCAACTCTTCAATAGGACGAGAAATATGTATACCCCGCATTAAAGGAATTGCGCAGAACGAGCAAGGACGATCACAGCCCTCAGCAATTTTCAGATAAGCAAAGTGACGAGGCGTTGTAAGCAAACGCTCACCAATCAATTCATGTTTATAATCGGCACCCAACGTTTTAAGCAACAGTGGAAGATCGCGTGTGCCGAAATAAGCATCTACGTTATCTATTTCCTTCTCTAAATCCGGCTTATAACGCTCCGACAAACAACCGGTAACAATTAAGCGATCAATTTTACCTTCTTCTTTTTGCTTTGCATAATGAAGAATAGTTTCGATACTTTCTTGTTTCGCATTATCAATAAATCCGCAAGTATTAATAATTACAATTGACGCATCCTCTTTAGTACTTTCATGAGTAACATCAAACTTATTGGCACGCAATTGTCCCATCAGCACTTCTGAGTCGACTAAGTTTTTAGAGCACCCCAATGTTACCACATTCACTCTATTTTGCTTCAGTGTTCTTGCTTTCACTTTCGAAATATTTATAATAATTTATAATTAATTTTCGCTAAAAAGAGAATTCACAAATTCATTTCTATCGAATAATTGTAAGTCTTCCATCTTCTCTCCTACTCCAATATATTTTACTGGAATTTTAAACTGATCAGAAATTCCAATTACCACACCACCTTTAGCGGTACCATCGAGTTTCGTAAGCGCGAGGGCATTTACATCGGTAGCAGCGATAAACTGACGTGCTTGTTCAATAGCATTTTGACCAGTAGAAGCATCGAGTACCAACAAAATTTCGTGAGGGGCATCAGGAATTACTTTTTGCATCACGCGACGAATTTTAGAAAGCTCATTCATCAAATTCACTTTATTATGGAGGCGACCTGCTGTATCGATAATACAAACATCGGCACCTTGCGCTAAGGCAGAGCTAACCGCATCAAAAGCAACGCTTGCGGGATCGGCACCCATACCTTGAGAGATAATTGGAACATCAACACGTTTAGCCCATATCGTTAGTTGATCGACAGCAGCAGCACGGAAAGTATCGGCAGCTCCGATTACCACTTTTTTACCAGCCTTTTTAAACTGATGCGCCAATTTACCAATTGTGGTCGTTTTACCTACTCCATTTACGCCTACCACCATAATAATGTAAGGTTTTGCTGGAAGATCAGTTAAACTACTAAAATCGTTCAACCCTGTTGATTTATTCTCTTCTAGCAATGCAACAATCTCTTCCTTCAATAATCGATTTAACTCAGAAGCCGTAGCGTATTTATCACGCGCTACTCGATCCTGAATACGTTTTACGATTTTCAAAGTAGTTTCAACTCCCACATCGGAAGTCACTAGCACTTCTTCCAAATTATCGAGCACATCATCATCAATCGACGATTTACCGATTAAAGTTTTCGTCAACTTAGAAAAGAAATTTTCACGCGTTTTTTCGAGGCCTTTATCGAGCGACTCTTTTTTATCGCGGCTGAAGAAACCAAATAATCCCATTTGGTAAATTTAATAAGTGTATGTAAACAAAAAAAGCTCCTTTCGGTGGAAAGAAGCTCATTTTTTGGCGGTTGACTGCCAGTTTTATTATTTTTCTTTTAAGAAATCTTTCACATGGTCATTATGAACAACTTCTTGCTTGAAGGTGTAAGCTCCGGTTAGAGGAGATTTCACCATTTTAATTACTTTAGAAAACTCTTTTCCTTTACCGGACTTAAGGGTCGCAACTACTTTCTTTGCCATGTTGGTTAAATATTATTGGGTAATCCCGGTTATTTGATTTCTTTATGAACAGTTACTTTCTTAAGAATAGAATTGAATTTTTTCAATTCAAGACGTTCTGTAGTGTTCTTTTTGTTTTTCGTAGTGATGTAACGTGAAGTTCCTGGCATGCCACTGTTTTTATGTTCAGTGCATTCCATTATAACTTGAACGCGATTACCTTTCTTAGCCATTGTACTTATGAAATTAAGGTCCCTGATTTTTGGGTCTGCAAAGATAGGACAGAAAATAACAAATTACAATAAATCCTGCAATTTTTTCTGCAATTAATTAATATTATCGAAACGGGTTCGCTATAAGTAATATTAACTCTATCCACAATTACAACCATTGGACTACATATCAATGATTTAAGAAACTATCATTTGCCATTATCATTTCAATAGCATCTGGTTCACGAGGAATAATTTCAGATAAATTTACCGGTTCCGCATCGGTTATTAGTATATCATCTTCAATTCTAACACCAATATTCCACCATTTAGGGTCGCATTTTGTTCCGGCGGGTATATAAATTCCGGGTTCTACTGTTATCACACTACCTACTTTTAATGGCCCGTAGGTTCCTGCATCATGCACATCAAGACCTAAATAGTGACTTGTTCCGTGCATGAAATAAGTTGAGGCATCGTCAATAGAAGAAATTATTCCTAGTTTCAAAAGCCCATTCGCTACTACTTCCATCGTTGCTTTGTGGGTAGCTTTGAAATCGGCACCAGCTCTACAAACTTTGATACCGGCCGTTTGAGCGTCGAGTACCAACTGGTATATCTGCTTTTGTTCGAAAGTAAACTTACCGTTGATTGGGAATGTTCGGGTAATATCGGCTGTATAACCGTGATATTCTCCTCCAATGTCAGTTAACAGCACTTCGCCATCGTTCACCACTTTTTGGTTGGAATTATAATGCAAGACACAACTATTACGAGCTGCTCCGCAGATAGACGGATAACCTTGATACTCTCCTCCGTTTTTCTTTACAATATATTCTACAATCGCCTGCGCTTGGTATTCGGCCATTCCCGGTTTCATCGCTTTCAGCATTTCATTAAAACCCTCTACTGTAATCGCAATCGCTTTCTTCATCAATTGCAATTCTTCGGGTTGCTTTACCTCGCGAAGAGATGCGAAAAGTCGATTTGCTTTCGATTTATCGATCCTATTTTTTACTGAATTAACCTTTGCATTAAAATCGTCGACTAAGTTGGCCAAAGCAATCTTCGACATCGCTTCTTTGTTAGGTTGAACAGGATAATGAACCAGGATTTCTTTAAGTGTTTTAACGTTAAAGCCAAAATCACTAAAATCGGTCGTAGCATATACACTGGCAATACCTGTAATTTTCGAAACTTGATTTAAATCGGGACGAATGCCTGTCCATGTTTCTTTTTTAACATCTTTCGGCCTCACAAAAATGACCGTATTGGTTTGAACACCATCGAAATTACGCGGTTCTTTAAACATCAATAAAACGGCATCGGGATCGCGAAAGCCTGTGAGGTAATAAAAATTAGGATCTTGACTATACTGATAGTCTACATCATTACTTCTATTACGAATGGGATTAGAGAAAATCACAGCTAGACTACTGTCGGACATTAAACTACGAAAAGCAGACCTTCTACCTTCAAAAAAAGTAGCAGGCATTATATCCGCATCGGAACTTTGGGCCGATATTCGTGAGGGGATTAGACTACAAAACAAAATAAAAACCGACAGACTGCATCTCATGATCCAAATTTAAATCAATTCAGCAAACTATCGGTTTTCAACCGTTAATTATAATAATCTTATAAAGTACCCTTTAAAATAGCGCGAGTAATCGCCTCCGTAATACCAATTTTATTGATAGTACGTAAAGCAGATGTACTTACCTTTAAGGTAATCCATTCACCTGTTTCAGGTAAAAAGAATTTTTTAACCTGCAAGTTCGGGTTAAATCTACGCTTTGTTTTTCGGTTAGAGTGACTAACCTTGTTTCCTGTGATGGCATGTTTGCCGGTCAGATCACAAATTCTCGACATGACTAATTCGTTTTTAAGAGGGGGCAAATGTAATGAATTTTCCTTTAAGTGCAATAGAAGGTCTTAAAATTTGCACAAAATCTCTAATTATTCTCAATAACCTGTATATCAATATACAAGATTTATTTCACCTCATTTCTAGCAACTCCTTCCTAAGCATATTTAGCGCGGTCATACTTGCTACTTCAATGGTTATTAGTCTATTATCTCCTAGCAGAACTTTTTTCGCCCAAGTTCCAGCAGGAGTACTAATTCCTATCCAAACGGTACCAACTGGCTTTTCGGGCGTTCCACCACCGGGTCCAGCGATTCCAGAAGTAGCCAAAGCGCAATCAGAATTAAATTTTAATTTAGCGCCTTCGGCCATTGCCTTTACTACTTCTTCGCTTACGGCACCAAACTTTCTAACTAGATCAGCAGGCACATCGAGCAATGCCGTTTTACTTTCATTAGAATAGGTAACCGTAGATCCCATATAATATTCTGAACTTCCGGGAATTCTCGTTAAAAGATGAGAAAGAAATCCGCCAGTACAACTTTCAGCAGTTCCTAATGTTAGTTTTTTTGCTTTCAATAGTCGACCTGCCACCTCTTCAATGGTGTCATCATCAAATCCGTATAGATATTCGGACACCAACACCGACAGTTCGGCGACTAACCTATTCATGGTTTCGGTAACTTCATTTCGATTTCCAGAAGCAGTGAGTCGTAAACGCACCGAACCTGCCGCTGGCAAATAAGCCAATTTGAAATTAGCAGGAAGAGCATCTTCAAAATCAGCAATCATTTCCGACAAAAAGCTTTCGCCAATACCTTGCGTTAATAGTGTTTTATGCAGAATAAAAGGACTTTCAAACTTCGCCTTCAACCGCGGCAGAACCTCCATCTCCATCAAATATTTCATTTCATGGGGAACACCGGGCATTGAAACATAAACTACTCCTCCTTCATCGAACCACATGCCCGGAGCCGTACCTGCCTTATTATAAAGAGTACTACAATTTTCGGGAACCTCGGCTTGAAGCCTGTTAATATGCGTCACTTCTCGCCCTCTAATTTTAAACAAATGCGCTACATCCTTATAAGCCTGTTCATCGAATCGCAGGCCCACATTAAAATAATCACAGATCGTCTTCTTGGTGATATCATCCTTTGTAGGTCCTAAGCCACCAGTAATCAGCACAACTTGCACCCTACAAGAAGCCTCCTTCAACGCAGCCAAAATATGCTCACGATTATCGGAAACCGAAGTGATTTGATGTACTTTAAATCCGATGGCATTCATCTGCTGGCCGATCCAAGCCGAATTCGTATCAACAATTTGTCCGATTAAAATCTCATCGCCAATGGTTATTATCTCTGCTAACATGATTTTGAAATTAAAGTCCAAATTTAACCAATAGATGAAGCCGACGTGATTTAAATTAGAAATAAAACGTATAAGAAAATTGTTTTACTTTATGGCAATAAATTTGAATACGCTTTCGAAAATAAACCCCATATGAAAAAGTTCATCATTGTTATCCTGTTTTTCACGACAACAACCAACCAAGCACAAATCAATATTAATAACGTAATTAACACCGTGAACAGCGCACTCGGGCACGGGCTTTCGAATGATGATATTGTAAAAGGACTAAAAGAAGCCTTGAGCACAGGTAGCAATAAAGCGAGTGAAAGCGCGGCAAGAATCGATGGCTTTTACAAAAACAATTTAATCAAGATTCCTTTTCCAAAAGAAGCTGCCGAAATGCGCAGTACGCTTTTAAAGATTGGTATGAAAAAACAAGTAGATGATTTTGAGAAGCAGCTGAACCGTGCGGCAGAAGATGCAGCCAAGAAAGCGGCGCCTATTTTTGTGAGTGCTGTAACGAAGATGACCATCAACGACGGGATAACGATACTACGTGGTAAAGATGATGAAGCCACGCAATATTTACGCAAGACCACCAACACACAACTCACCAACGAATTCAAGCCGGTAATATCTGCATCATTAAAGAAAGTACAGATCACCAAATACTGGAAGCCATTAATTACTGCTTATAATAAAATACCATTCGTAAAAAAGGCGAATCCAAATCTCGATGATTATGTAACTACGAAAGCTACCGACGGAATTTTCACACTAGTAGCGCAAGAAGAAACCAAAATCAGAAAAGACCCTGCTGCCCGCGTAAGCGATATTTTAAAGAAAGTGTTTGGCAGTAAGTAAGGTTTATGTGATTTGAAAATTTGATGATTTGAAAATTTGAAAATGGGAGCTAAGCTCTTGCAATTTGAAAGTTTGATGATTTGAAAATGAGAGCAAAGCTCTTTTGAGCGAAGCTCGTTTGAATAGAAAATAGAAATAACCAATAATTTAAAACCGTCGGTGATTCATCGGCGGTTTTTTTATGAGCTTAGAAATATTGTACTAATAAAAAACTGAATACAATTGATATTGAAATGCTAAGAGAAACCATGCAGTAGAGCTGAAAAAGCACACTATCTTGAAGATAAATGTCAGGACTTCGCCTCGAACTTTTCCCAATCTCATCAATCACCCTAATTTCTATTCAAAAAAAAGATCTCTCTACTCGCTTCGCGAACTAAGAACCATGAAGTAGAGCTGAAAAAGCACACATCATGGCAAGCCTCGAACCCCAAAACGGCTTCGCCGAACTAAGAACTAAGAACTAAGAACTAAGAACTAAGAACCATGCAGTATAGCTGAAAAAGCACACTGCATGGCAAGCCTCGAACCATATCGGCTTCGCCGAACTATGAACTTCGAACTATGAACTTTTAACCTCTTTATTTGAAAAAGAATTTCCAAAGAAACTACAATCGCTATTTATTTACAACCATCTTCTCCGTACTCAAATACATCCCTGTATCATCAAAAACTTTTGCCACATAAAGACCGGAAGATTTTATTTCGTTAAGGTAAACGAGTAGTTGGGTAGTACTCCAATAAAGGCGGCGTTTAAGTATTAGCTTGCCGAGTGGATCAAAAATCTCGAGCCAGCCATCGCGGTTATTGGGGAATTGGTAATTGACCCAAACTTGACTGGTAGCAGGATTTGGATTTAGCCGCAGCCCTGCACTCTGCACAATAGTATGGGGCAAACCGACACTTAAACTATCGCAAATACTTCCGACAACAGGACCTAGAAAAACATTGGGGTAATACGGTGTTGATTGAAAATTTATCGTTGGCAAAACAAAACTATGCTGTACTAATTGACATGCTGCACCTAAGCTATCGGGATAATTGATAACATGTAAAAATTCTGTACCGTTACCTGTGTTGATATAAATTTTATTATCGGGCATTAATTCTTGAGTAAAAAAAAGTGTAGGCAAATTAAAACTAGGTGACCTAAATGAATCCCATGTAAATGTTTGATAATTTTGAAGATTCTGTAAATCAAACTGATATAGATAACCTCCCGAAGATCCATAAACAAAGCGGTTATTCGGAGAAATTGATACGCCCGTACTATTCATAGAGTCATATACAGCCACATGTCGAGCATTAGAAAATGTGCCAGAGCAACGATCAAAATCATATACATCTAAATCATTAACAGAATCATATATAGCATATAATGAGCCATCTCTTGAAAAAGTTGCTTGACCACCTTTTAAATAATATCTTGTGCCAATAGTTTGTTGTACTACAAATTGCAAACCATTAGGAGTTAATAAATAGGTGTAATATGAAGAACTATAACCTTTTGGAATTATTATCCACCAATCGCGACCATTAGCATGTTTACAAACTGCCATCTGCGCAGCCAAAGTATCAGTTAAAAACACAATGTTTTTTGCGAAAACTTCACCATTCCCTTGATCACCATTTGTATTAATTAATGTATAATAACACTTCTCAGGCCAATAAGGAGTTAAATGATCAATTGTTTGATGTATCAAACAATACACAGAATCAACACCAGGCATTTTTAAAGATATATGACTATTGATAATGTACAAACCATGACTATAATTCATACTTGTGTAGTAACTTGGATTTAAAGAATCACCATTAAGCATCAATTGATTGTTTTTATTGGCAATCCATACTCCATTTGAATAAAACAACAATTGACCTAAGCTATCTGCTACATTTACAACGGTTGTCGCAAATTCCATCGTGCGATTTGGTTCAAAATAAACATTAGGAGATCCAGTAACAAAATCAATATTTGAACCACCAAATGGCAATTGAGCCAAATTGCCATAACCCATAAGCCATAAATTATTATAACCTTGTGCTTGTAAAACTAAAGGTCTATAATAAAGTATTATCAAAAAAATTAAAATCAGCCTTCGCATCTTACCAAACAAATTTAAAGTTATCAATTTGACTATTCCCACTAACAATTTTCACGAGAAATACACCAGTAAACTCTCCAACAAAAGGAATTGAAAGAGCATATTGATTAAAATTCAATTGCTTACTTAATACTATTTGCCCAATGGCATCATACACTGTTACTATACAATTTTCGATGTATTTTGACTTATTAATGAACTTTAACTCACAATTCTGCTTATCTGCTATAAAGCTCAAATTACCACTTTTGTAAATAGAAGATTTTGCCTTTCTTGCAAATATTATATTGCAATTACTATCGTCGCTATATGTATTTTTGGGGTTTATAAATAACATAATTTCTCTAGCTCTATAAACAGATGCCCCACCTTCGCGAGGACATTGATTTGCAATTGAAGAAAGAATTGTAATTTCAGATTGAGAATATTTGTCAAAGCATCTCAATTTATGCAAAGCACTTATTCCATTTAAAGATTTTTCATTTTCATTGACAATGTCATTGGGGAAATAATTGTTATTTTCAGACATTACACTATCTAAATAGCTATTTAAAACTAGTGATTTTTCAATATAAATTTTAGACTCGTGTTTGTATGCATTATACAAATCGCTATAGTCAACATTTTCATTATTATTAAGTAAAAGTTGGTTCTGCAGGCAACTAATTGAAGGGTAATTCCCGAAATTTTGATCATTAATAACTTTAAAAATTGTATTCGATGAAAGTCTAAGCCTATTCTCAGACAATTTGCCAATAATTTTTATTGACAATGAATCATAATAATTTTGATAAACAACTGATGAGTTTAACACAGAATCATTACTTGCAAATTTTTCAAACAAAGATTTTGATGCATTAGTAAGTGATTCACTAATAAAGCCGGAATCAATGGGTATTGCCTCCATTGTAAGACTGTCAGAAGCCACAACTTCGAAATTTTGCACCCTTGCTGATTCGGAACAATTTAATAAAGAATTTGGGAAAAGAGCTAAATATGGAGATGGTTGAAACCATCCATTCTGAAACGGAGGAATTATTGGATCAAAAGCAATCCCTTGAGATGAATTCGTAAAAAACAATGAACTATTTGTAAAATTAAACCATGATTCATTGTCAGCGCCAAAACCAGAGATATAATTGCCAAACCACAAATTGCCTTTGTCCACTTGATTGTCTATAATTGTGTTGTCAAACATATGGAAACCGGTAAAATGATTTTCCATTCGATTTTGGTTAAAATCAGTCCCGCCACATTGCCCTAGAAAATCAAAACCATATCGACAATTGTAAGCATAGTTATGAGTTATTTCAAAACGTTGTGAATTTTCGAACATAAAACCCGAATTAAGTTCATAAGCGTGTAATTCAGCATCAAAGAAAGATTGATTATTAGCTACTACACCAAAATTCGAATTAATGAAATGATATGCTATACCAGGAATACTTGGTTCATTTTGAAAGACGGAGTTCTCTGCAACATTAGCATAATCGACATTGCCTAATTCTATTCCCTTCGTTCCGTGCTTTACATTTATGTAATTGCATAAAATGTTAAACGTGTTGTTAAGACCGCCGCTTCTTTGGTTCATTTCCCATGCTTGAATACCCTTCGCTGTTCCATTTTGTATCTCATCTGCTTCCAATGTATTCAATTTTACTAATATGCTAGAAGCATAATCATTTCCTAACAAGTCAATGCAGGCGACGGAAGCAGCAATATTATTCCCAAAAACTTCAATTGACCGCCCAAAAGTATTAGCTGCAAATACTCCCTTTTTCATTTCTGCCATACCACAGCTCTTAACTGACAGTTCAGTATTTATGCTTTCAATTCCAATTTCACAATTATTCATCGTTTTTGTAACTGTGGGTGGCAAACCATTTGGATAATAATATCCATCAACCAGTGTCATGGCAAATCCTCCCATGTCAATATTTGATATAGCAGTACCATTAGATTGACTATTGTAGTTTGCATCCGAAATAATATTCTCAAAAACGTTGTTTGTAAATGACAATGCAGAGTTATAACCTAAAATACCAGCGTTTAAATCATGGAAATAGTTACATCGTGTTCCAAATGAACTATTTCCAATATTTGCAACAACATTCTTGAGCCTTATTCCTGCCATAGCTTTGTCACCTTTATTCGTTTGCATATTAAAATAAGGTGAATGATTCCGAAAATCAGGGGTTGTGTAAAATTCGTTGGCTTTAACAAATGTAAAATACTGGAAATTATTCCCGTTTGAAGAAAGTTTATTTGAATTGACACCAACTATATTATTAATAAACTTACACCTTCTTATTTTTAATTTAGAACCGCAAAGTGAATTAATTCCGAATTCGGCATTCAAAATATTAGATGAAGTTGAAGTTAAGGTATTAGGTTCTATAGATAAACTTGCATTATCCAGTATTATTCCTTTCCACATTTTATCGCAAGATGCATCCATTGTTACATTTTCAATAGAAAGTGCATATCCCGGCTCTACTTCCATACTAGCACCCTCCGAAAATAACAGATTGCAATTTTTAAAATCCAAATCAGTAATGATATTATGAGTGGCCGTTTGTCCTTCATTATCGAAAACATGAAAATCACCATTCAAGTAAATAGTATTTGAGGGACTACAATTCACTTCCAAAACGTGTGTGCTAGTTATGTTCGCAATACTTCCTAATACTAATTTCAAATCATTCAAATTTGATCCAGGATCAATAACAAAATTATTAGGACTAGCTATTGTACAGCATTCAAAATGCGTCAATATGGCTGTTGCAGAAGAAATACATGTGCCATTCGCATAGTTTGCATTAATTGTAATTGTTCCTTGAGATGATGAGCTGGAACCTGAAATAGATGAAATAACAATTGGCGAATTTACTACAGTAGAAATAGTATTAATAGAACCACCGTTGACTTGATAGCTATAAGCAACATTAGCTTGCGCTGTTTGTTCTAATTCTATTGAATTATTATTTGTTGTACTTGTACAAATAATATATTCGGGTTTCAATTTGATTGACCCGGGATTAGATATTACAATTTCAGCCTTTGCTACTTGATTTTTGTCAGTTACATATACTATATAACGTGTATCCTCGTCAGGTGAAACGAAAATATTTGTCGATGTACTTATACCTTGATTGATATATTTTGAATGCTCGTTTGCAGCAGCTGTAATCCAAATGTATTTTATTGTACCGGTTCCTCCTGATACATTTGTTGTTAATGATATTGGCGATGATCCCGAACAATAATTTAATGATGATGCATTAATTGACACCGAAAGTGGCGCAAGTACTTTGATTGACTTTGTTACAATTTCAACAAAGTGATTAGATGTGTCTTTTGGCGTGTAGGTTGCTGTATAAGTAATATCTGCGGTCGGATTTACTGTGATTTGCGTAGAATCACTTCCTGTACTCCAATGTACATTATACCCTTCATTATCTAAAGCAACTAATGTTGTATAAGAACCTGCCGAAATAGTATCTTTCTGCGCATAAAGCTGTCGTGTTCTTTGTGCGTTTGCTTGATGTACCCTTGTTAAACTAAATGCAGGCAGGGCAACTATTTGGCTTGAAGAAAATAACGACGATGTACGAGTCAAAGTGCCATTTACACCAGAACAAATATTAAATTCATCCGTTACTCCTGATGCATAATCTGCTGCGTTTGGATAACTTATTTGATCTATAATAGCATTTGCTCCAAATCCAATGGACAGAAGCCCTGTCAACGAAGCATTGAAAGATGAAATTACTTGATCACTAAGATTCAAAATCAATAACTCGTTATCACTTCCTTTCGCAATATAGAGCGCATAAATAGGACTGCTTCCATCGTCAAGATTGAGTGCAGTAGGGCTATTGCCTATCTCTAATTTACGAACTGATGATGCGCCCATTAACGATTTGGCAACAAACTCCATTGCAATTCCAACGCTTGTGGGCTTATTGATGCTTGTAGCAGTATTACAAGAAGCGCCAATTCCCGGAAAGCCACCCCATTCTTTTAATCCATCAGTTGCATTATAAAAGCTTCCAAAAACATAGTTTCCTGATTGGGCATGCAAATTACAAGCCTCAACTCTTGTATTTTCCAAAAATTTCAACGTTAAATATGAATCATATAAAGCATGATACCAAGTTCCATGTATTGCCTGATTTTTATCAAATAAATTATATTCAGTGATCCAAATAGGAGTTGTTGATGCCAACTGTGCAGCTCGATTATTTAAATCATCAATATCTGTATTTACTCTTGAGAATATAGCATGATAATTCATCGAAGATATGTCAGTAGTAGCAGCCCTATACTGATGAATCGTATATGAATCGACATTACTCCCCAAACTACTTGATACTGCTGTGTTCCAATTTTCGCTTCTTTCACTTGCTCCGCCATCATCATTTTTATTTGATGCAACTGCGCAAACTTGAACATCGGTTCCCAAATAATCTTTTATTGCGGATCTAAAATCAAGATAAGTTGATGCATAATCGGCGGCTGAAGGAAATTTATCCATATAGGCCGGTTTAGATAAATAAAATTCATTCCCAATTTCTACCCGCTTAACATTTAAATTTTGGAGTTTAGCCTCCAATAGCATCGCAATTTGATAGTATTTATCGGAGGTAAGTGGATTCAACACAAACAATGGTTTTGTTCCTGTATATGCTAATGTTGCTTTGAAATCGGCAATAAAGTTACTACCGGAAGTTCTTGGCATAGATCCGTTAAATACACTTGTTAATCTAATTTTCGATTGAAAATCCATATCCAAAGACATTACTCCCTTATCTTCCATATTCCGAAAGAACCAACCCTCTTGCCAATCCCAATAATTAGCCACCTCACCACCGGGATATCTTAAATAAGACGGCTGTGCATTCAAAATTTCATTCCTTACATCTACATCCGCATAACACGAATTAGGATCGAGGGTGTTTTGCCCATTTAAGCCATAAAAGTCACTAATTGGACGTGCTGGACCGGCTGAAATAAAATGAGGATTACTCTGTGAATACCCTTGTTGAATGAAAAACAACAATACAAGAAGTAGGTTTCTTTTCATGAAATTGTGTTTTAGGTTAGGTAAATGTAGGAAAAAAATACATTTCATAGCATAATTAATACCTAATTTAACACAACTAATTACTTCATTTTAAAACCTAACATTTGAATGAACTACTTTTACTTCCAAATATAAATCTCTTCCTTCGAGATCGGTCGCTTGTCGCCGTGCCATGTAAAATCGCGGAGCTTAAATTCAGAGGGAGGTAATTCTTGAATAGGATACATTGTAGCATCAGGCTGATTCAAAAGCGAAATTTTTTGAACTTTACTGTCGCTCATATAAATAACCATATCGCTGCAATCGGCTTTGTTGACGCCTGTTAATTGTTGCTTTTTGTTGCGTATGTAATAAACCGACTGACCATTGCCAGTGACATTGATTTTATACAGCTTGTTATCGTTAAAGAAACCAACCATATCACGTCCCTTAATTTGATCGAATCGCACTGAGTCTTCCAGTCCTGCAATAAATGAATTGCTTGTCAGAAATAAGTACTTCAGTTTATTATCCACTAATTGTAAGCGGATATGCGCAGCCGTTAGTTGATTTTTTTCATTCCACAGAATTGGAGAACTAAAAAAATGAATTGTTGAATCACTTGTTGAATAAACTAGTGAATCGCATTGCCCTTGCAAATCAGGTTTAAAAATTCTGACATGATGATAAGCGAAATAACTATTTATTTTTTGAGCAGTATCTTGAATCGCATAAAGTGTATCGGCATGAATAAACAAACTATCAGATGTAAATATTTTAGTAAGCGTACTTCTTCCAGTCACAAATGATTTACCTTGCTTTTCATTCATAAAAGCATAATCACCTCCTATTATCGTCTTCTGCACGGTATCAGTTAATTGAACATTATTCCAAGCTCGACCAATACTTGTAACACGATCATACAATAATGAATCGCCCGACAAACGATTCGATTTCGAATTGATATAGGCATTCTTTCCGAAGTACGACTTTTCGGTTTTTGTACTATACCATCCATTTTCACAATAGATCAATCCTGAATCCTTACCAAGTGAATTAATTGTTGAAGGGCCGAAGAAATAAGCAATTTCAGAGGGCGTATGATACTTCAACGTATCGGAATGCATGATGTATTTAGGATTATTCAATAGCACATGATCTTTAAAAAACACCATGCGCTCCTTTGCATAATAATATCCCCGCGTACTTGTTAAGACATTTTCATGATCGAGTACTTTTCCACCCGTATTATATTCACCAATATCATTTGCGAGATCGTAATTCAAAGCAGTAGTCATCAACTGCATCTTACCATCGGTCATGCGCACTTCCTTGCCCGTAATAACTGCCTTCTGTTCATTCCCTTCATAGTGCAATACATCACCATAGAGCTTCGCCGCAGGACCTTCAATCCTGATAGAGCCATACGCATCAATACTATTACTTGCCTCATAAAAAAGAGCACTATCGCAATACATATACGTATCGCCTTGCTTAAAAATTACATTTCCGATTAATCGGCGTACTTCAATATCATTCTGTTTAACCCCTTCGAGCGAACCGGCCTGAATAATTTCAATTTGTCGTGCTTTTTTCTCTTGCGCAATTCCGTTATAACAGAACATAACGAACATGATCAATAATAGAAAAGTCCGTTTGAATAAATCAAACGAACTTCCCGGATATGGACTTAAAATTTTATTATCAATCATTAATGTAAAATCAACATCGGATTATTTCACCATTATATCGCGAAGCATCGTTTGCTTACGATCTGGTCCAACAGAAACAATTGTTATTGGTAAGCCTGTTGCTTTTTCAATATATGCTATATACTTATGTAATGATTGCGGCAACTCATCAATATCGGTCACATGATCAAGCACTTCATTCCAACCTTCCACTTCTTCATATACTGGTTCGATCGGCTCGTTCACCACATCATACGGCACATAATCGATAAGCTGACCACGGTATTTATATTTCGTACAAACTTTTAATTTTTCGAAACCGCTTAAAACATCCGATTTCATCATGATCAACTGCGTTACCCCATTCAACATGATAGCATATTTCAACGCAGGAATATCGAGCCATCCACAACGACGAGGACGTCCAGTAGTTGCACCGAATTCATTCCCTTTTTTACGAAGTAATTCACCCGTTTCATCGTTTAATTCAGTAGGAAAAGGACCACTTCCAACACGCGTACAATATGCTTTAAAAATTCCATATACTTCGCCAATATTAGTTGGTGCTATACCTAAGCCAATACAAGTTCCTGCTGTAATGGTATGCGACGAAGTAACGAAAGGGTACGAACCAAAATCAACGTCTAACAAAGAACCTTGAGCACCTTCAGCAAGAATACTCTTGTTTTCTTTGATAAAACGATTCATTTCATATTCGCTATCGATTAATGGTAAATTTTTAATTAACTCAATTCCTTCGAAAAATGCAGGCTCCATTTCAGCCAAGTTATATTCGAAATTATATTGAGCCAATAAAACTTTATGCTTTTGAACTAATTTATTATAGTTCGATAAAAAATCAGGATGCTCAATATCGCCGATACGTAATCCGTTGCGGCCCGTTTTATCCATATAAGCCGGACCGATACCTTTCAACGTAGAACCAATTTTCTCTTTACCCTTTGCCGCTTCAGAAGCAGCATCGATTAATCGATGAGTTGGTAAAATTAGATGCGCTTTACGAGAGATGAATAGATTTTTAGCGACATCAACACCGCGTGCTTTCAAGGCATCAATTTCCTTTTTAAACACCACGGGATCGATCACCACACCATTACCGATAACATTCACTTTACCGGCATGAAATATTCCGGAAGGAATGGTATGCAATACATGTTTCGTACCTTCGAATTCGAGGGTATGACCTGCATTTGGTCCGCCCTGAAACCTGGCAATTACATCATAGCGCGGCGTAAGCACATCTACTACCTTACCTTTTCCTTCGTCGCCCCACTGAAGGCCTAACAAAACATCTACTTTCATCTACTTATATTATAAGCCAGAGCCAATGTACTCCGGATCTATTTTATTAATTATTTAATGCTTTTGCAGCATGATCTTCTGTATCAACTACAGAGAAAACATTCACCAATTTAGTAATCACCAAAAGTGATTTTATTTTTTCAGGCACTGCACAAATCACAGCTTCACCTCCCGATTTTCTTGCTTTCGATAAAATACCAAGCAATACATTTAGACCTGTACTGTTCATGTATTTAAAATCGGAAAGTTCAATTACGAAATTAGTGGCGTCTTTATCTGCCATATTATTAATTTCATCCATCAGGTCATTTGCCTGATTTTTCTCGATTAGATTTCCGCTGAGAGTAATCAGAGCGTACTTTTCTTTTTCCTTGATTGTATATGTGAACTCCATGTTTTAATCTTATGACTTGGCCAAAGTTACCTGTTTTTTCTTTTTGAGATTAACACAAGTGCCATTGGTTAATAAGTTATTGCATTTACCGTATAGATTGAGACTGTGGTGAGTAACCTGAAATCCTAAAATTTCGCCCATCATCGACTGAATCTGTTGAATTCGAGGGTCGCAAAACTCCATTACCTTCTCGCAATCCTGACAGATCAAATGATCGTGTTGTTTATAAGAAAATGACTTTTCGAACTGCGCCATATTCTTCCCGAACTGATGTTTAGTGATCAGATTACAAGTAATAAGGTGCTCAATTGTATTGTAAATAGTAGCTCTACTCACATGGTACTTCTTGTTTTTCAAATGAATAAACAAAAGTTCAACATCAAAGTGTTCGTCTATCGAATAAATTTCCCTTAAGATAGCAAATCGTTCGGGCGTTTTACGTAATCCATGCTGCTCTAGATAATCAGCGAAAATTTGCTGCACCTTCTCTTTGATATCGTCGGGCTGTTGTTTAATTATCTGCTTGCTCATGTGGTTGAATCAATTCGTGTTACCGACAATATCCCTTGTAATTTTGCAAGTTTCTTCATCAATATTTTTAAATGTTCGGTATCATGCACGAACAACATAATTGTTCCCTCGAAGATACCATCATTACTTTCAATGTTTAAAGATCGGATATTTACCTTTAATTCACTCGAAATAACTTTGGTAATATTGTTCACTACCCCCACTTCATCGAGTCCAGTCATTTTCACCCCTACCAAAAAGGCGATTTGCTGCTGTCCGAACCAACGTGCCTTAACAATTCGATAAGCATAATTCGACATTAGCTGAATAGCATTGGGGCAATTGGTACGATGAATTTTAATTCCGTCGTTGATGGTAATAAATCCAAAAACGTCGTCGCCAGGAATCGGATTACAGCAAGGAGAAAGTTTGTAATCGATTTTATCGACCCCTTCACCCACTACCAACATATCACTTTTTCCGCGAATCGATTTTACCATCTCTTCGAACGTCTGTTGATCTGTTTTCGCCGGCAGTTTCAAAATACCTTGCTCCTTTTGTTCGAAAAAATCGCGAAGATTTTTCAAGTCGATAGCCTCTATCGCTATACGATAATAGAAATCGACAAGACTTGGCACTTTATAAAAAATCAATAATTCATTGACACTAAAATTATTTTTATCGGCTTTCAGCGATTTAAGCCTTTTCTCAAAAACATCTTTTCCCTCGTCGGCGAGCTTACGCTTTTCTTCTTTGAGTGAAGTTTTAATTTTCGATTTAGCCTTCGCTGTTACTGCCATCCCCAACCAATCATCTTTCGGATGTTGTTTTAAGGCGGTTAGAATTTCTACTTGATCGCCCGAATTCAACTTATGCGAAATCGGGACTAGCTTATGATTAATTTTAGCGCCAATGCATCTAGATCCGATGTCAGTATGAATTTCGAATGCAAAGTCGAGTGCAGTAGATCCTACTGGCAATGTTTTAATATCACCGGTGGGTGTAAACACAAAGATTTCATCCGAAAATAAATTAAGTTTGAAATCATCTATAAAATCGAGCGCATTTGAATCGGGGCTATCAAGCATTTCGCGAATTTTACTAATCCATTCGTCGAGTGCGCCCTCTGTATTCGACTCTTTATATTTCCAATGTGCGGCGTATCCTTTTTCGGCAATTTCATTCATGCGCTTCGTACGAATTTGCACCTCCACCCACTTTCCTTCTTTACTCATCACGGTAGTATGCAATGATTCATATCCGTTGGCTTTCGGAGTGCTAATCCAATCGCGCAAACGATCGGGATTAGGTGTGAAATGATCGGTAACGATTGAATACACTTTCCAGCAGTCAGATTTTTCAGTTTCAAACGGACCATCAATGATAATACGAATAGCGAACAAATCATATACTTCTTCGAAAGTTACGCCTTGTTTTTTCATTTTTGTCCAGATACTATTAATCGACTTTGGTCGACCTTTAATATCGTACGTAAAACCTTCCTTTACCAACTCATCGCTAATGGGCTTTGTGAATTCTTGAATAAACTTTTCGCGATCGCGGCGACTTTGTTGCAATTTCAAAGCAATCGTTTTATATACATCGGGCTCTGTGTATTTCAGCGATAAATCATCAAGTTCGGTTTTAATGGCATACAACCCGAGGCGATGTGCGAGTGGTGCGTAGAGATACGCCGTTTCGGAAGCAATCTTCAATTGTTTATCGCGCGACATAGATCCGAGGGTTCGCATGTTATGCAAACGATCTGCAATTTTTATTAAAATTACACGAACATCATCACTAAGGGTAAGCAACATCTTACGGAAATTCTCCGCTTGCAGTGAGCTTTTATGATCGAACACTCCAGAAATCTTCGTTAAGCCGTCGACGATACCAGCTACTTTTTTATTAAAAAGACGATCAATATCTTCGAGTGTATAATGAGTATCCTCTACCACATCATGTAACAAAGCACAAACGATAGCCAACCCGCCCAAACCAATTTCTTCTGCCACTATTTGAGCAACGGCTATTGGATGATATATATAAGGCTCGCCCGACTTACGACGCATATCGCTATGAGCTTCCAACGCAATGTCGAAGGCTTTACGAATCATCTTCCGTTCCTTTAATTCGATATTCGACTTACATGCTTTCAGCAAGCCCTTATAACGTTTGAGAATTTCTTTCTTCTCAACTTCAGGATCGAGGATGATAGGCTCCGGTTTCGGATCAGGCTTTTTATTCGAAGGAATGTTATTCATACAATCACAACAAAGTTAAGAAAAGCGAAGGGGAAAGTAAAAAAGAAAAAGAGGCCGTTTTTACTACGGCCTCTTTTTGATAATTATTTATATTAATTCATCATTACTGGCATCACCAGCATTAATAAATCAGCATTAGGATCTGTTTCATCTTTAGGAGGAGATAGTAATCCTGCACGGTTCGGCAATGATAACTCCATCTGCACATGTTCTGTTTGTAAATTATTTAACATGTCAGTAATAAAACGAGCATTGAAAGCGATTTCCAAATCTTTTCCTTCATAACTGCACTGCAACCTTTCGTTGGCATCATTTCCGAAATCAACATCTTCAGCAGAAATATCAACCTGACTTCCCGCGATCCGAAATTTCACTTGGTGAGTCGTTTTATTGGAGAAGATTGACACGCGACGAATTGCATTAAGGAATGAAATACGATCTATTGTTAATCGGTTAGGATTATCTAAAGGAATTACTGCTTCATAATTCGGGTAACGTCCGTCAATTAAACGGCAAATCAAATTCACATTATCGAAAGAGAAGAAAGCATTTGCTTCGTTGAAATCAACCTTCACTTGGGTATTCGTATTCGGCAAGTTTGTTTTCAATAAACTCAACGGCTTTTTAGGCAGAATGAAAGAAGCTTCTTTTCCTGAACGAATATCTTGACGACGGTAACGAACCAATCGATGTGCATCGGTAGCAACGAAGATAGAACCTTCTTTACCAAACTGACAGAAAACACCAGTCATTACCGGACGAAGTTCATCACTACCTGTAGCAAACAAAGTACGATTTATGGCTTCCGACAAAACGTCGCTAGGCATTTCAATTGAGTTTGGCTTATCGATTACTGGAAGCTTCGGAAACTCTTCACCGTTTAATCCGGTTAATTTATATTTCCCTGCATTTGAGCTTATTTCAATCTGGTGATTCTCCGCATTGATTTTAAACGTCAAAGGCATTTCACTGAATGTCTTCAAGGTCTCAATCAATATCTTAGCAGGAACAGCAACCATACCAGATTCTTTCGAATCGACTTCTATGGTTGTGCTCATGGTTGTCTCGAGATCAGAGGCAGAGGCCTTCAATGAACCGGGAGTGATTTCAAAAAGAAAGTTTTCCAGAATCGGCAATGGAGTACTGGACTGCAATGCACCGCTTATAGCTTGCAATTGCTTTTGAAGGGTCGTTGATGAAACAACAAATTTCATAGCGATAAATCGGATCTTTAATTCGTTACAAGAAAGTTAACACCGTATTTCGGCATTTTATTACAAGTAGCAAATATAAAGAAGCCCTCGTTGCAAATCAGGGATTCGTTCACTAGTTTATCAACAATTATGTTAAAGTGCAGGGAACGGGCTCAATATCGGTCTTGAGTGGGCTTAGAATTGCCTCCTGGCAGCAAATTCACGGGATTTATTAGCACCCTATCGAAGTGGAAATATTGGCAAATATAGAGGGCTTTATCACCATTGATAAGCGTATAAAAGCGATCCATATCGAAGGGAAGCGGTTTGCCCGTGTTTTCGTCTACTTGATTTCGAGAAGATGCAGTAATTGGCTTACGATACAAAGTTATTGTCTTCGTATAATTACGATCATCGGTTACAGTAACAACCGAAAAAGGTGCAGTTTTCATGATAGAATCCATTTGAGGGACGGGAAGGCTCACCTCAATCCTTTCAAAATTAGTTTTACTAAAAACTTCCAAATACTTCCTCATTTTCATAATATCAACATTCGGAATCTGCTTGTAAGGCTGCGTTAAAGCTACAGCAAAAGTCGAATCCGAATTTCGAGAAACAGCGAAATTTCTATCGGCTTTAGTTGTATTTTTCACATCGATATGAACAATGGTGCGTGGGTCGAAACGAAAAATGATACGATCGCGCCATTCATTTTCATTCGCAAAATAACGCGTAGAAAGAAATCCATTAAAGCCGGGAATATGCATAACATAAGGAACCGATGAATGTTCAAGATACATAAATGTACCCAAATTATCCATGGTAGGATGTCCAACATAATACGTCTTTACCAATTTACTCTTTTGATACAGTTCAATCTTTACCGAACGAGCAGCCATTAGCTTCATGGTATTATTGTAAAGATTTTTACCAACAGGACTCCTCACTTCCAGCAACTTAACTGTTTCCAAGAGATTATTAATAGCATCTTGGCGGGCAGGATACTTTTGATTAACTATCCATTTATCGAAACCAGCGCGGGTTAGTAAAGAAGTATTACCATCGCGGTCGGCAAGAAAAATCTTATCAATAGAACTAGTGTCCTGTATTGCAAAGTCGCGTAAATCGCCTGTAATTGTTGATGATTTACGGCTTATAAACAACCAAGCGGTAATTCCGGCCAGCACTATAAAAAGCAGGATTGAAAATTTATTTTTCATAGTATATCAATCATTAATTCTTGTACTTTCTTTTTCTTGCAAATGACTTCATCAAACCAAAGATCATAACTAAAAATACTGGCAAACCAGCATTCAACACTTTCATTAACTGATTATCTTTTTCGAGAACATTAGGATCTATCAATCGCAATTTAATGACCTTATTTCTAACGGCCATTAATCCTGAATCGTCGCATAAATAATCGACAGCATTCTGTATAAACGATTTATTCCCGAATGTTGTACGCGTAAACTTATCGTAGCCTAGCGGCATTGAATTTCCCTTCTGCACATCATTACGAATAATATCACCATCGCTAATAACGATCATTTGATTATTCACACTAGAATCGCGATACCCTAACTCTTTACTATTTAACATTTCTTGAGAAAGGATACGATTTTTAAATGCAGATGTAAAATTACCTTCGAGTAAAACAGCTACCGGAATATTACTTACAGGGAACATTTTAGGATCAGGCTTGAACTCCATAATTCCTAAGCTCACTCGTACTGGCGCCGCCGACAACTTACTATATTGCGAAGTAGCCAAAAGCACAGTTTGTTTCGTTCCGGGAGCATCCACTAAGTCGATACTACTAGTAAACTCACCCTTAATAGCATTCAAATTATTCACGATCGGATGCGTAGAAACGGGCGTCATGACAGGGAAAAAATACCATGGTTTAAGCTCCTGTTTGGGCTGATTTCCGAGAAAGCCAGTCACTACAGGAATCATAGAACACATCATATCTTGAGCAATATCATAATTCACCCGAACACCATAACGAAAAAGCATATCATCGATATTTAAATCGCGGGCAAGTGCCATCGTACTACCAGATTTCGCTAGGCTATCCATAGTTACCTGCATCGGATCGATGAGCCAAATAACCTTTCCCCCCTTCATAATAAACTGATCAATGATGAACTTATCCTTATTCGAAAATGCTGAATCAGGTTTAGCTATAATGATCGCTTTAAATTCATTTAAAATGCCAATAGTGCTATCAATTTTCACTCTTTTCACATCGTATGACGACTGCAAAGTGCGAATTATATCTCCGGTTTGTTCTTCAGAAAGTTCACCATGACCATTTACAAATCCAACAAGAGGGCGCATCGGATTCGTTACCTTTCTAATAGCATTACAAATTTCATATTCGAGATTTTGAACCGAATTATTCAGCATTACCTCAGGTGCGGCACCGAGTTGATCTTTTAGCAACTGAACTGCAATTTCTTGATTACTATAACTAACCAATGCACCAGGGAAAATATACTTCCTATTTAACCCTTCATTCGTTCTCTCTTCAAGAGTAGATGGCTGAATTCCCTTTTGGTATAATTGGGCGTACAACTTATTGCGCTCTTTCTCGTCAGTAGAAGCTGAAGGGTCAATAAACTCATACTCGATTTTTCCGCCAGAATAAGAACGGAGTTCATCAAGCATCTCCATTGTAGAATTGCGAAGACGCATAAATCCCGGTGCGAAATCGCCCTCGAGATACACTTTAACAAAAACAATATCCTTTAAATTCCGGACTAATTTTTTACTAGCATCAGAAAGGGTAAAACGTTTATCAGAAGTAAGGTCGAGACGGGTAAACCAATAACCCGAAATCATATTCATGAAAACGATAATTCCGAGCATCATTACAAGCTGAACAATGGCCTGTCGTCTCAGATTAGACTTCTTAACTTTCTTCTCCATACCTACCATTTTCTACTTTCAAGAACTGTACGGGTCGAGAATAAAAAGACCATAATTAAACTCAAGAAATAAATCACATCACGCGTATCAATAACTCCGCGGCTCATACTCAAATAATGCGCGTTTATTCCGAGATTAAATAAAATATTATTGAAAAAATGAGAATCGGGCAACGACGAAGCTAACTCGAATCCTCGGTAACAAAGCAAGCATAAAAAGAACGCAACAATAAATGCGACCACCTGATTATCAGCTAAAGAAGAAGCGAACAAGCCAATAGCTACGAATGCCGCACCTAAAAATAGCAATCCGATATAAGATCCCCAAACGGCACCAGAATCGATATTTCCGACAGGCAAACTGATATTATAAACAGTAATATAATATACAAGCGTAGGAATTAAAGAAAATAGCACCAACAGTACACCTGAAAGATATTTAGCAACCACAACCTGCATTTCAGTAAGAGGGCGAGTAAGTAACAATTCGATAGTTCCTGTTTTTTTTTCCTCCGAAAACAAACGCATAGTAACAGCCGGAACTAACAACATATACACCCAAGGTGTAATAACGAAGAGCGGATCAATATTGGCGTAACCTGCCGACAAAATATTAAAGTTTCCATCTGGAAAAATCCATAGAAACAAACCAATAGTAAGCAGAAATACCGCAATGACAATATAACCAATCAACGAGTTTAAAAAACTGTTGATCTCTTTGACTAATAACGCATACATAGGGTGGCAAAGGTAATTGAATGCAATTAATGTGGTAATTGGTTTGAAAAAATTCATGGAATGTTTTCAAATCCAATTCATAATGCTGTAAATCATACAATTAACAAACTAATTACTCTTTAAAATGGATTACAACTTTTATAATGCTTTTAATAATGCTTTAAATAAAGTAGGTTCGCAGGAAAATCAGGCAGGATTTATCAAATAAAAATCATTCATCGAATAATCCTACGAGACATTCTATATGCCACGCGTTTTACAAATAATAAATAGGTTAAATCTGGGGGGACCCACTTTTATTGCAGGTTATTTAGCAGCGTATCTTGGTGAAGGATACGAAACCATGCTAGTAGCCGGCATGAAAGACGATAGCGAAGAAAGTTCGGAATACATAGTGCGAAACATGGGCATAGAACCGGTGTTCATCGATAATATGCATAGGGAAATCAACTTTAAAGCCGATCGAGCAGCATATAAACAGTTAGATCGAATCATAAAAGAATTCAAACCTGATATTGTTCAAACCCATGCGGCCAAAGCCGGAACGCTGGGAAGATTAGCTGCTATCAACAATAACGTGCCTGTTATATTACACACCTTTCATGGGCACGTATTCGAAGGCTATTTTAGTCCATTGAAAACAAAAATATTTTTAGAAATCGAGCGCTATTTAGCCAAAAGAAGCAGTGGAATAATTGCCATCAGCAATGAACAAAAAAAGGACCTCGCGTGGAAATTTAAAATCGACACTGCTGAAAGAACATTTGTTATGTCTTTAGGAATCGATTTAGATCGATTTACGGTTGACCAAACGGACAAAAGAAATCTTTTCAGAAAGTTATATAATATTGATGAAGAATGTATTGCAGTGGGAATTATTGGACGCCTCGTCCCAATAAAAAACCATCAATTATTTATTGATACTTGGGCAAAAGTGATCAAGAGCACAGATAAAATAGTACATGCATTTATCATCGGCGATGGAGAAATACGTAAACAAGTAGAGAAAATGTGCACTGCTGCAGGTTTACTATTTAACACTCCAGAAAACAAAGCAGAAGGCGCAACACTTACATTTACAAGCTGGATTAAAGAGGTAGACATTCCTGTAGCAGGATTGGATATCATTGCATTAACATCAATAAACGAAGGAACACCTGTAAGTTTAATAGAAGCGCAAGCGGCAGGGAAAGCAATTGTTAGTACCGAAGTTGGAGGAATACGAGATATTGTAATAGAATTTAAAACTGCACTTTTATCGAAACTAAGTGATCCAGAGCAATTACTAACTAATCTGTTAGAAGTTATTGAAAACGAAAACCTAAGGAAAGGACTGGGCGAAAATGGACCAACATTCGTGCAATCCAAATTCGGATACATGAGAATGGTAAACGACCACAAGAACCTTTACGAGCGATTACTGAATTCCTAGTATGTTTCAACTACTACCGATGAATTTTTACTTACTTTTGTAGATTAACAATAATAGCAACCTATATACTTCATATTATGAACCGTTTACTAATGATGTTGGTCGTTACCATGGCCTTTAGTTCCTGCAACATCAACACAAGTATCATGTTTAAAGTTCCGAAGGGATATGAATACGCAACAGATCAAACCATAGGGAATATCGAATACAAGATATCTCCCAACGATATAATAGGATTTAGTGTTTACACCAACGATGGGTTTAAATTAGTAGACATGACAACATCGGCCGAATCTATATCGAGTAGAGTTTCAGCAAATAATGGCAATAACTTTTCGTCGCAATTCTTGGTAGAACCAGATGGTTTAATGAAACTGCCGATAATTGGAAAAACAAGAGTTAGCGGATTAACAGTAAGAGAAGCAGAAAAATTATTAGAAACTCAATATGCTACGTTCTACAACAAACCATTTGTACTTTTAAAAGTATTAAATCGTCGTGTATTAGTATTTCCTGGAACGGGAGGGGCAGGACGTGTTGTTAATCTTGACAATGAAAACACTACATTAATTGAAGCCTTAGCTTTAGCAGGAGGTATTACAAATACAGGGAAAGCCAAAAAAATAAAATTGATCAGAGGTGATTTAAGGAATCCGAAAGTGATTTTAATTAACCTATCGTCAATTGAAGGAGTTAAAGAAAGTAATATGCTTTTACAGGCCAATGACATTATATATGTGGAGCCAGTTCCGAGATACTCACAAGAAGTATTGACACAAATAACCCCTATAGTAGGGATTATAACAAGTTTAGTATTGATTTACAACATTGCAAACGGACTTTAATTAAGTCAGGCACATCCACAAAATGGCAAAAAAGAAAATATCCCCAATTAACGAGGATTTTGACTTTAAATTATTTATTACCATAGCAAAGAAAAACTTGCTTTGGTTTTCACTTTTCATGTTGGTATCAATTTTTACTGCGCTCTTAATATTAAGATACACAGCACCTACCTATGAATCGTCTTTGATTTTAAAAATCGCAAATGAGGATCAAGCCCAAATTGTTTTAGGTATTAACGCGAAATCACCAATCAATCCAGATAACGTTAATCAAATAGCTGGAGACATTGAATTAATTAAATCTAAAATCATTGTAGACCGAGCGATAAATCAGTTGCCTTTAAAAGTATCCTACTACTCTAAAGGCGCGGTATTAATCAATGAGCTTTACAAACAATCTCCTTTCATTGTCGACTTTACCATTAAAGATTCATCAATTCTAGGAACAGCTATACTAATTGATTTCAAAAGCAAAAATACCATTAACATTAGTTATTTGTCGCCGGCTACTGGAAAAAAAATATCTAATGTCTACTATGCTAATAAATGGATTAACCTTCCTGAAGCCAACATTAAAATAAATATTGAAGATTTTAATGAAATAAATTCAACACAAAAGGAATTAAGTAAAGACGTATTCTTCTTTACAATTAACAACATGAGCTTTGTTAGTAAGCAATTTGTTAATGACATAAGTGTTGCCATTTTAAATCCTGAAGCGCATACAATTCAAGTTAAACTCAAGGATAAAAATGCAAGAAAAGCTGCAGATGTAGTTAATGCATTAGCTGAAGAATTTAATCGCTATGACGTAGAAAAAAACTCAGAAGTAGCGAATAAAATTCTTGACTTCATTGATAAAACGATACAAAACATCGACAATGAATTAGCTAATTCTGAAAACTCCATCGAGTTTTTTAAACGCCACAACAAAATAATTTCGCCAGAACAAGCTATCTTATCTGTAACATCAAGACAAAACAATCTTGAAGACCAGCTTCATGCAATAAAAACAGAATTAGCCATTTTCGAATCAATAAGTAAAGAAATAAAAACCAATTCTGACGTCACTAATTTCATCCTAAGTCTTGCAGGGTCATCTAACGATGATCAATTTATTTCACAGCTTACCCGTCTTCAACAACTAGTTGACGAACTCGACCAAGTAAAAATTCAAGCCACTGAAAATGCTGAGGTAACAAAATCAATTGAAATAAGAATAAAGAATCAAAAAAACCTATTACAAGAAACGATTAATAATGAAGAATCCTCATTAAAAAATCAAAGTAGAGAACTTGAAAAGTTAATAAATGACGCAGACTATAAACTAGGGAAAATTCCAGGTCAACAAGCTGAATATGGAAGACTTCAAAGATTATTTACTATTAATGAAAAATTCTACAATTTATTATTAGAAAAGAAAGCGGAATTTTCAATTACGAAAGCGGGGTATGTTCCAAAGCATGTGGTACTGCAAGAAGCTTCGCCAAACTCACCACCTATATCACCAAATAGAGCATTAATAATTAGTATATGCTTAATGATTGGTTTTATAATAAGCTTTATATTAATTACTGTTCGTTACTTATTATACAATGAGATAAATGCATTAGAAGAAATCGGCCAATACACCGATGCTGCTTTATTAGGAATTGTACCAAAATACAAAAGGGAAATTCCGGTTTCTCAACTTTTAGTCGATAAAAATCCTAAGTCGGTAATTTCAGAATCATTCCGATCAATCAGAACAAACTTACAGTTTATTGCAAATGAAAACGAGTCTAAATTAATTGCAGTAACTTCTACAATATCGGGAGAAGGAAAAACATTTAATGCTATTAATCTAGCAGGAGTAATTGCATTTTCGGGTAAACGTGTAATAATTCTTGACCTTGACATGAGAAAACCGAAAATCCACCTTGGATTTAACGTTGAAAATGAAAGAGGAATTAGCACTTTATTAATTGGAAAAGATTTAGTAGAAAATTGTATTACGCATAGTTCACTTGCCAACCTTGACTTTATTACAGCAGGCCCTATTCCACCTAATCCAGCAGAGTTAATCATTAATAATAGAATGAAAGAACTCTTAGATTATTTAAAAGGCAAATACGATATTATTATTGCAGATTTACCCCCTGTAGGAATTGTAAGTGATGGAATTCCGATTCTTCAATTAGCAGATTATCCGTTGTACATTTTGAGAGCAAACTACTCTAGAAAAATGTTTATTGCTCAACTTAATAAATTAATGACGGAAAACAAGGTTACAAACTTGTCGGTTATCCTTAACGGAGTTGAAATGTCGCGATTGAAGTATGGCTATGGGTATGGATATAGCTACGGATATGGGTACGGGTACGGGTATAGTTACGGTTACGGTTATTACGAAGAAGACGATCAGCCCAAAACATTTGTTGAAAAGTTAAGACATTTTATCTCTAAAAGAGATGCCTAAAGATGGATATTAAGAAGTTTAATATTGATGGGCCACTATTGTTAGTGCCGAAGGTGTTTGATGATGAAAGAGGATATTTCTTTGAATCTTTCCACAGTGATAAATACAAAGATGCAGGTATTCCATGTCATTTTATTCAAGACAATGAATCGAAATCTTCAAAAGGAGTTCTTAGAGGATTGCATTTCCAAAACCCACCCTTCGACCAAGGAAAATTAGTAAGAGTGGCGCACGGTAAAGTATTAGATATTGCAGTAGATATTCGTAAAAATTCTGCTACTTACGGAATGCATATCGCTGTAGAATTATCAGGTGACAATAAGTTGCAATTATGGATTCCTCCCGGTTTCGCACATGGATTTGTATCATTATCAGACGAAACTATTTTCATATACAAGTGCACTAACGTTTATAACAAGGAGTCAGAAGATGGTATATTGTGGAACGATGCTGATTTAAACATCAATTGGGGAATCGATAATCCTCTTGTATCTAATAAAGATTTGGTTTTGCAACCTTTTAAAACCTTCAACTCAAAGTTTATTTAGTAACAATAAAAAGTTAAAGTATGGATTTATTTACCAATAAAATTTATATGATTTGTATCGGATACTTTCTGGTATTATTCATATTCTCATTGATGGTAAATGCCTTGTTTCTACGCTTTTTCAAAACACTTGGCATTAGAAATCACAGCGACGGCACAGTAATTCGTTGGGGAGCCATGTCGAAACCAGCAGTTGGAGGCATCACCTTTTATATAATGTTTCTTTTATCCGTTGCGAGTTATTCAATTTTATTTGAGCCATCACAACAAATTTATCAAATGGGATTTGTTGGATTGCTTCTTGCTTGTGCCGCAGGTTTCATTATCGGTTTAGCTGACGATGCGTACGATACTCGTCCTTTATTAAAATTCGGAATTCAAATTTTATCAGGATTAATTCTTATTGCATCGGGGATCTACATTAAAATTTTTCCTTACCAATCTTTAAACTATGTATTTACTTTGTTTTGGGTAGTTGGTATCATGAATTCAGTGAATATGCTAGATAATATGGACGGAATTACAAGTATTGTTACCATTGGAATTATAGCGAATACTATTTACCGCATTATCGGTCATTTCGATTTTAACAATTTGCATCTCCTCGTATTAATAGGTGTACTTTCTTCTGTACTAGCTTTCCTTCGATTTAATTGGTATCCTTCGAAAATGTATATGGGTGATACTGGAAGTCAGTTTTTAGGAGTATTTCTAGCGGCAATGGGTATCATTTATTTTTGGAACGACCCATACGCAAGTTTAACTCCCGCAACTGGAAAATTATTTTGCATTACTTTAATGACTTTTATATTACCCATACTCGATACTACAGTAGTTGTGGTAAATAGATTATCAAATGGTCAATCGCCTTTTGTTGGGGGAAAAGATCATACTACACATAGCTTAGCGTATTTAGGATTAAGCGATAGCCAAGTAGCGTTAGTGTTTTTAGCTCTCGCTTTATGTTCTCTATCATTGAACATAATGATTTCCGAATTTCTTACCGAGTGGACTTATCTGTATACCGCTTTGTTTGTGGGCTATTTCGCAATGCTGTTATCCTTTTTCTTTTACACGACGCGAAATAAAAAAGCGAAGACAAGAGAACGCCTACATAAAATCAGAAAAATTAGTCCTGGAGAAGTCGCTTAAAAACACTACTCACCTTCGTTTAATAATCCAGGTCTTCTTTCTTTCGTTCGCTTTAATGATTGATCATATCGCCATTGATTGATATGTGCTTCGTGTCCCGAAAGCAATACATCAGGAATCTTCCATCCTCTAAATTCAGCGGGCCGCGAATATACAGGAGGCGCTACCATATTATCTTGAAATGAATCTGAAAGTGCCGATGTTTCGTCATTTAATACGCCTGGCAATAAACGAATGATGGCATCCGACACAACCGCAGCTGCTAACTCACCACCCGAAAGAACATAATTACCGATACTAATTTCCTTAGTGATAAAATGCTCTCGTACACGCTCATCGACACCTTTGTAATGTCCGCAAAGAAGTATCAAATTTTTTGTAAGTGAAAGTTTATTCGCCATAGGTTGATCGAACAACTCCCCATCAGGACTCATATATATCACTTCATCATATTTGCGTTTCGATTTTAAATCTTCAATACAAAGAGCAATTGGCTCAACCATCATCACCATTCCCGCACCACCGCCAAAAGCATAGTCATCAACATTCTTATGCTTATTCACAGCGTAATCGCGAAGATTTATTAAATTAACTTCAACTAATCCTTTTTCCTTTGCACGTTTTAAAATAGAGTGACTAAAAGGACTTTCAAGTAATGGAGGGTGAATAGTAATGATATCGATACGCATGTTACAAAATTAGCTTTTGATTAAATATAAACGAAACAATTACAAATACTTCTTCATACTGTAATGCTGAATGGTGTCAAATAACAAAAATGTTTTTTCAATAATTTCATAACCGCATGCCACATAAAATGCAACAGCTAATTCTCTGGCCTGCAGAAATACAACCTTCGCACCCATTCGCCTTGCTTCCTCTTCTAGTGTATGTAGCAATTTTTTTCCAATTCCTTTACCATGAAGATTTAAATCGACAGCCATAAACCTTATTTGTGCTAAATCAGCACTATTCATTTGCAAACGACCAGTCCCTACCACTTCTTCATTATTATCGACCACCATACAATGATAACTCGACAATTCCATATCGTCCTTTTCTGAACCTTTTGGCTGACTCCACGGAGCACGCAATACGCTCCACCGCAAATCGTAATACGACTCCCATTCGACAGAAGTTTGAGGTTGTTTGATTTTCATTATTCTTTAACGTTAATCACTATATCAAATGCTACAGTAGCAACTCTTTTACTAATTGAATTATCGAACTCAGTTTGATTTAAAATCATTCTCTGAGCATCAGGATTATCAAAAACTTCATCAATTCGATTTATCTTGCCCGCAGGTATTTTATATCTCTCGCACGCTGTTAAAAACTGCAAACAATTAACTTTACTTATTGCCATTTGTAAAATCAACTTCAATTGCACTCTATTAATTAGCCGTAAATCGTTCGTCGAAAAATCAAAATCAGTACAAACAACAGGAATATCAATCACCTCACATAATGCATTAAACTGCAGATCGGTTCCGATAGCTAACAATACATCTTTATCATCACTTGTAATAAACACTTCACCATATGGTGCAATATTAGGATGTAATGAACCTTGAGGAGTAGGAATGATTTTATTGTTCAACCAATTTGAGGCTTGATTTGCCAATGAGGACAATGCAGCATCATATAGATTTGTTTTAACAATGGACCCCAAACCCGTTTTTGTTTTTTGTAGTATGGCAACTAATAAACCTTCCTTTAGTTGATGCGCGGCAAACAAATCAACAAATGCAATGGGCAACTTTAATGGTCCTGAATCACTTGTTCCGTTTATTGACATCAAACCTGTTTCAGCTTGCAAAACCGCATCAAAAGCTACTTTCGTAGAATCAGTATATCCTGCAATTTCCCCAATAATTAACGAAGGAAACTTTTTAGCCAAATCAACAGAAACAAGATTAAGCTTGACATCGTCTCCTGCTTTAAAATTCGAAATCAATATATCAGCCGTTGCAATTAACTGCAACACTTCATTATAATCATGTTGATTTAATAAATCAAAGAAAAGCACTTTTTTATTCCAATTTACAGCATGATAATAAGAAGAAGTATCGGAAGTAGGATCTTCACCCGTTTGTTTCCAACGACGCGTAAGATCTCCTCCAGATTTATTTTCCACCTTAATTACCTCGGCACCTAATTCAGCAAAAAACATACCTACTGCAGGTCCGGCCAAAACGGAAGCTAGTTCCACAACACGAAGGCCTTTAAATATTTTTCTCCTCTCCATTACCGTTATACTAGAATATTTCAGCAATCATACACCTAACACTTCCGCCGCCCAACAATTCAATTGCGCGCACATCAATCGGCAATAAGGAAGAATGAGATTGTAATAACTCAACTTGATCAAGACTTAATGAATCAAAAGCAGTCATTGAACATATAGTAATTTTTTCGCCCTCCTCATTTATAATCTGCAGCATATTTCCGGCAAAGGAATTCATCTGCTCCAATGAAATCATTATAATCTCAAGTCCATCTGCAGTGAATGAATCCACCAAGAATGCTCGTTCCTCTAAACTAGATATTGCATCCAAAGCAATCACTACATATCCATTTCCGATATGCATAATCACATTCGTATGATATATGGCTAATCCTTTATAATCAACTGCAGAGAATTGCACCGGAGTATAATTCAACTCGTCACAAACCATACTTAATAAACTGAAGTCTGTTCGAACACTTTCAGATGCATATGCTTTTCGATGAATGTGATCAAAAACAATACTTCCTGTTCCTTCTAGGTAAATACCTTCGTTTTCGAAAGAGGAAAAATCAACTACATGATCAGGGGAAATAGGCAAATCAATATTTCTTTCTCTCCTGCGATTTTCAGCCATCATCGGATATTTCACTATACTTTTATCATGATGAAAGCTAATCCAATTATTCGGGAAAATAGCATCGGGTGCTTTTTCATCCTTACTTTGACTTATAAAGACACTCACTTTATTTAATGCCAACAGATCCACCATCCTATCAAATTCGAGCATGGCTTGTTCATGCAAATTCGAATCGAAGGTTTTCTGGAAACTATTACTTGAAGCAGTTTGAGGATTACTAAAAAACAAAGCCGGTTTTACCATCCAAAACATACAAGCATTTTGAGAAAGGGGTTGCATATAAAATATCTTTCTTGAGCTACAATTTTATGAATGACGAAATCGCCAGTTTGTATCCGTCGAGACCTAAACCTGCAATTACACCTTTGCAATTTTTGGCCATCAAACTTACATGGCGATATTCTTCACGTGCATACACATTCGAAATATGCACTTCAATCACAGGCGAAGCTATAGCCGCAACGGCATCTGCAATCGCCACTGAAGTATGTGTATAACCTCCCGCATTAAAAACAATTCCATCGACACTAAATCCTACATTATGCAATGTATTTATTAATTCCCCTTCTACATTACTTTGAAAATAATCAATCACAATTGCTGGAAAAATAATTCGTAATTGATGAAGAAATTCGTCGAAACTTTGATTACCATAAACACTTGGTTCTCGATTACCCAATAAATTTAAATTGGGTCCGTTGATAATTACGATACGTTGCATGACTACGAAAATACAAAACCATCGATCTCCGAACTGCATTTTTCGATAATATTTGACTTACATTTGCCAAACATCATGAAAGCCTGGACACCCTACATCAAAGGATTTCGCAGTTACCTCCAACTGGAACGGTCACTATCGTCTAATACATTGGAAGCATACGAGCATGATATTGAAAAACTTTGCCAGTTTCTCGATTTCAAAAAAATGGCCATCACTCCAGAAGGTATAAAGCACGAAAACTTACAGGAATTCTTAATGTGGATTCATGAGCTAGGCATGACAGCCCGAACACAGGCAAGGGTCATTTCAGGAATTAAAGCATTTTATAAGTACTTGCTAATGGAAAACATGATGCAAGATGACCCAACAGAATTGCTTGAAGGGCCGAAGCTCGGACAAAAACTTCCCGATTTTTTAACAGTTGAAGAAATTAATGCCTTGATAGCCGCTATCGATCGAAGTAAGCCCGAAGGGGAAAGAAACAAGGCTATTATTGAAACTTTATACTCGTGCGGACTCCGCGTTTCAGAATTGGTGAATCTAAAATTAAGTCTTTGCTTTTTTGATGTTGGATTCATTAAAGTTACGGGAAAAGGAAATAAAGAAAGAATTGTTCCAATTGGAAGTGTAGCCATTCATCAATTACAACGGTATTTTGAAAGTAACCGCAACCATATTCACATTAAAGCGGGTCAAGAGGATTATGTATTTTTAAATAGACGAGGTGCCCGACTTACCCGTGTTATGATTTTCACAATAATTAAAGATTTGGCGCGCATTGCTGGCATCAGGAGCAGCATTAGCCCACATACCTTCCGGCATTCTTTTGCAACCCATCTTATTGAAGGTGGAGCCGACTTAAGAGCGGTACAAGAAATGCTTGGACATAGCAGTATTACCACTACAGAAATATATACACACCTCGATAGAGAATATTTACGATCAGCCATTTTGCAATTCCATCCACGTGGATAAAATTTCGTTAATGAATTTTATTTCCTTAATTTTGAACAACTTTAAACACTGCGAATATGGCTTATAAATACGATGAAGCTGAGATTATAAAAGTTATTGAAGAATCCGACACGATTAAAAGATTTATAATAAAAGTGCCGGCTGAAATTCCTTTTACTTTCAAAGCTGGTCAGTTTATTATGTTAAACTTACCAATTGATTCAAAATACACTAACAGAAGCTATTCCATTGCATCGCCACCTAACAATGATAATACTTTTGAATTATGTATTGTAATAAATCCCAATGGGCTTGGTACCAATTTTATGTGGTCGAATTACAAAGAAGGAACCAAGGTTAATATATCGAAAGTACTTGGCAAATTTCAATTGCCAGAAGTAATTGATCGTGATATCTGCTTTATAGGCACCGGTACGGGAATTGCACCATTACGATCGATGGCTGTAGATATTTTAAAACAAGGTCGTCCTTGTAAAAATATTTACATGGTATTTGGCAACAGATGGGAAAAAGACATCAGCTATCGTTCAGAATTTGAATCACTAGAAAAAGAATTTTCAAACTTTAAATTTATACCCGTACTATCTAGAGATAATGAACAATGGACAGGAAGAAAAGGATATGTTCATGCGATCTACGAAGAAATTTTTTCTGACAATAGGCCAGCCTATTTTTATATCTGCGGATGGTCTGATATGTTAAAGGAAGCGCGTCACCGATTAGAAAATATGGGATACGATAAAAACGCGATTCGATTCGAATCATATGATTAATTATTTTAACAGCTATTCCCCAAATGAATAATAAAATATTCAAGCGCCAAGTGGCTAAAATAAAAAGAAATGAAGATGCTCCTGAATTTGGATTCGGGAGCATTTCTACTTCTAACGACCAGCGAACCATGAATAAAGATGGAAGCGCCAATGTAATTCGCTTGGGTGAACCAAAATTTTCTATCATTAATTTATATCATGCATTGGTAACAATGCCATGGTTAAAATTCAATATTTGTGTGTTACTTTTTTACATGATTATAAATTTATTTTTCGCGATTCTTTATTTTCTCATTGATTCAAATGGCTTAGGTGGAATGACCTACCATACAGAAAGTGAAAAATTTCTTGAAATATTCTTTTTCAGTGCTCAATCATTAACAACTGTTGGATATGGCCGATTAAATCCAGTAAGTTTAGCGGACAGCACCATTGCCGCAATAGAATCGATGGTGGGATTATTAGTATTTGCCTTAGCCACTGGATTATTATACGGAAGATTTTCGAGAGCAACGGCGAAACTTTTGTTTAGCGATAACATCATTTTAGCTCCTTATAAAAATGCGCGTTTCACAACAGCAACAAATGCATTAATGTTTAGAATCTTAAACGAACGAAAAAATCAGCTTATAGAAATTGAAGCGCAAATAATGTTTGCTTATAATGAAGAAGTATATGGATCCGTCGTTCGTAAATTCCAGCAATTAAAATTAGAAACCGAGAAAATTAACTTATTAGCAATGAGCTGGACGATTGTACATCCCATAGTACCAGAAAGTCCGTTGTTCGGCTTAACCCAAGAAGATTTAGAAAGCGTGGATGCAGAATTTATCGTTAGTATAAATGCCATCGACGATACTTATGTGCAACAAGTATATACTCGATCATCGTACACTTGGAAAGAAGTTAAATGGGGAGTAAAATTCGAATCCGTAATTTCGAAAAACGAACAAGGAATTACAACCATCGACTTAAGAAAAATTTCATCCTACCAAACGGCATCATGAAAAATCAATTGACAATACTTTTCCTATTAATCAGCAACTATTTTATAATAGCACAAACTGCTAATGAAGGACAGCTATATACTTACGCTCAAAAAATCGAAGGAGAAGGAAAACTCAACGATGCATTAACCATTTACAAATCGTTATTAAAAAACGACTCCAATAACATTGCATATTTAACTCATTCATCGATTTTATACTCGAAAGTCGGACATCGTCAGCCAAGCAAAGACAATCAAATAGCTTGGTATAAAACAGGATTCTATTTAGCGCAAATAGCAATTAAACTCAACAATAACAGTGCGGATGCGCATTATTCATTAGCCTTATCGCTAGGCAGGATGAATGAAAATGCAGGAAGCAAAACGAAAATCGACAATGCGAAGCAAATAAAATCGGAAGCAGAGATTACATTAAAATTGAATCCGAAAATTGCCGGCGCCTATCATATTTTAGGAAGGTGGCATCAAGTTGTTGCAGGGTTTAATGCTATCGAGCGAACAATGATATCGGCCATCTTTGGAAGCATGCCGGGAGGATCATACACTGATGCAATCAATAATTTTCAGCGAGCAATTGTATTAGAGCCATTGAACATGGTTCATTATTATGAGCTGGCTCACTCCTATTATTTACGCAACGACAAAGGCGATAAAGCACAAGCAAAAAACTGGGCATCAAAAGCACTGATGATACCGGTAAAAAACGAAGACGACGCTGACACAAAAAAAGATTGTGAAGCGCTTTTGAAAAAGTTGAACTAACAACTACTTTCTGAATTTCTCGGGAATAAATTGATGTAACTCGGGAGCAATCGACAATTTGTATACAGTAATGATATACAAAGAAGAAACAACGATTGATTTGTAAGCGATACTAATCACTTTATTATCTAAAGAAGGCAATAAGAATCCGATGGTTGTAAGGATAATAACCAGCATCAACACGCGTAAATTTCCTTTCCCGAAAGGCATCAAATTAAACTGCTTTTTAACATACACGAACAGCATCGTATTATAGAAGAACGAAGCTAAAGCAGTTGCAAGTGCTGCACCATTTAATCCGAATAAAGGAATCAATACATTTTGAAGCACCACCACAACAACTGCAAGGGAGATTAAAAAGAAAGCACCGTACTTGTATTTATCGGAGTTAAATAAAATCGGAGCATTAAGTCCTGTAGCCATATTATAGAGAGCTGCAATACTCAAGATCAGAACAACATGCCACGCATCGCTGTATCCTTCGGGAAGGAAAGCCAATAAATCGCGGATATTGATATTTACATTCACGAAAAGGAATCCCCCAACCAAGAACATATAGAGAGAACTTTTATGGTAGATATCATCGATCTCCTTCATATTACCGGCTTGCCAAGCGAAAGCGATTTTAGCGGAAGCGATTTTCTCGAAAGCATTCAACGGAGCTTCAATAATAGTTGAAACGAAAGCCACAACAGTATAAATTCCTACGAAAGCCAGAGGCATATACTTCCCTAAGATAATTGAATCAAAATATTTCAATCCGATAGAAGCCACAGAAGCAAACCAAAGAAGTAATCCGTAGCCAATAAGATTCATAAACTTTTTCTCTCTGAAATACGGCCAATCGATTTTGAATCCCGGTTTATCGAAAACAAAAATATATCCGAGCAAAATGAGAAACTGAATCACATAAATACAAACGAAAGAAGTAATAAACTGATCGAACGTAAGCCATTTCAAGTAATACACCGAAACGATAATAATGGTAAGCAAACGAACGCCCACATCATTCACATAAGTAGGGATAGTAGACTTAAAATTAGCATTACAATAAACAGAAAGAACAGCGATAAACGAAACGCAAAAAATCAGCGGAAACACATAATCAAAAAACTCGACAAACAGCGGCGATTCCTTTTGATATTGAAGAGCGAAATAGCCCTTCAAGAAATAAATAACGATAGCGGTTAAAATAAATCCCACTAAAGGAAAGAGTAG